>JBDGQV010000033.1:0-11170 GCA_042218725.1 Halothece sp.
GAAGATTCAATCGCTGTCAGGAAGATGATGGTAATAGGAGGCGCGATCGCTGTTAGGAAGATGAAGAAATGGGAAGGCGCGATCGCGTTCATTTAATTCAGTGGCTGACAGAGACGTCATAAATTACTTGTCCAGTTTCCATAACACGCTCATAAAAATGAGAATCTAACTCTTCTAATGGCTTCAAATCAACTTCAAATTCACTCAAAAAATTGAGATCGGCAAAGGCTTTAAAGTAATCGCGATGAGGAATTCCTGCTACCGCCAAATCAAGGTCTGAGGTTTGTGTAAATTTTCCCTTAGCTAGGGAACCAAACAGGATAATTTTATTCGCTTGAAACTGATTGACTAGAATATCAATTAATGGTGGCAAAAGCGATCGCGCTTTATCGGCAGCTTCGCGATCGCGCACTTTTTGTTGTTTTTGCTGTTGTTTCCAATAAGCTAAATAAGGGGCAACTTCATGAGCGATCATGGATTATAATTATCGGAATTACTAATTCGTTATTATAGCTTTGGCCGATAATTATAATCGGTGCTATTATTCACAACTCTGGGGGAAAAATGGTTTATAATATGAGTCAAAATTCGACCCTTGCCGAGTTTCTCAAACAGCCGGAAACCAATCCCCCTCAAGAATATATCGAAGGGCAAATCATTCAAAAACCAATGCCTCAGGGGGAACATAGCGCGATCCAAACGGAACTTGCCTCTGCCATTAATCAGACACTGAAACCGAATCAGATTGCCCGTGCCTTTTGCGAACTGCGTTGTACTTTTGGGGAACGTTCCATTGTTCCAGATATTGCTGTTTTCCTCCGAGAACACATTCCTCGTCAAACCGATGGCAAAATTGCCAACACCTTTTCCCTTGCCCCTGACTGGACAATTGAAATTCTTTCTCCCCAACAAAACCAAACCCAAGTTACCAAGCATATTCTGCACTGTCTCAAACACCAAACTGAATTGGGATGGTTAATCAATCCTTCTGAAGAGTCGGTTTTTGTTTATTATCAGAATCAACGGCTAGAAATTTTTGATGATCAAGCTGTTAATTTGCCGGTTCCCAGTTTTGCTGCATCTTTCAAGATTACGGTGGGCGAGTTATTTCATTGGCTGGTGGATTAATCAGGAACATTAGTGCTTCTGAAATTGCTAGAATTCCCAAAAAAAGAGGAAAACGCAATGCGTACCTGGGAATCCGATTGGGAACATGGGTTTCTTACTGTCAATCAAGTTAGATTGCACTACATTACCCAAGGGCAAGGCCCCTTAATGTTAATGCTACATGGCTTCCCGGAATTTTGGTACTCCTGGCGACACCAAATTCGGGAATTTGCGCAGAATTATGAAGTCGTTGCTCCCGATTTACGGGGTTATAATGATAGCGATAAACCGCAGGACGTTTCTGCCTATGCCATGTCCGAGTTAGTCCAGGATGTGAAAGGGCTAATTGAAGGACTCGGTTATGATCGTTGCATCTTAGTGGGGCATGATTGGGGAGGCGCGATCGCGTGGCAGTTTGCTTATGCCTATCCCCAGATGGTAGACAAACTTATCATCATGAATCTGCCGCATCCGGCGAAGTTTGCCGAAGGATTGCAAACCCCGCAACAGTTGCTGCGCAGTTGGTATATCTTCTTTTTCCAGTTGCCGTTATTGCCGGAGTGGTTGTTGCAATGGGATGACTACAGCGCGATCGCGCGTGCCTTTACCGACATGCTGGTGGATCAAAGCGCGATTACCGAAGAAGACGTAGAAGCTTATAAAGATGCCGCAGCTAAACGCGGGGCATTGCCAGCCATGATCAACTACTATCGTCAAGCCTTCTGGGAAATTTTGAATCTTAGAAAACAACAGTGGGGAGTCTTAGACGTTCCTACTCTCATGATTTGGGGAGAAGAAGATACCGCCCTAGGCAAAGAACTTACTGAGGGAACCGATACCTATGTCCAAAATTTGCAAATTCGTTATATTCCCAACTGCAGCCACTGGGTGCAACAAGAACAACCGCAATTAGTTAATCGCTATATGCGCGAGTTTTTGCAGGAAGGAATAGAAACGCCTGCATAATTGTTCATGGACTTAGAATCATTACTGAGAAAGAAACGTCAAATTAGAGTGATTGGATTTGATGATGCTCCGTTTGTGCGAGAATCGAAAGGAAACGTTCCTGTAGCAGGGGTGGTTTGTGCCAATACTCGCTTTGAAGGGATGGTATGGGGGAATATTGAACAAGACGGTTTAGATGCCACAGAAACCATTTCCACATTACTCAAACAAAGTAAGTTTTTCCTGCAATTGCATATTGTTCTTTTAGATGGTCTGGGATTTGGGGGCTTTAATTTAGTGGATCTTCCCGCCTTAGCTGACAATTTACAGCTTCCCTGTGTTGCCCTAATGCGGCGTTACCCCAAATTAGACAAAATGAAAGATGCCATTTCCCGTCTTCCCAATGTTGAAAAACGTTTAGAACGCTTAGAAAAAGCAGGAAAAATTTATCATTATCCCCCTTTCTACTTTCAAGTGTGTGGAGAACATCCTGATACCATTGCTCAGACACTGGGCTATTTAACCGATTGCGGAAAAGTCCCCGAGGCGTTACGCTTAGCGCATCTCATTGGTGCAGCGGTAATGAAAGGCGAAAGCGGATCTCAAGCCTAGCTGATTAAAGAGTCTAATTCTGAGATAATTGTCCCCACCCCAGAAGATCAAGAGTTGGGATGGGGGATTGATGCTTAAGTTGTGAGTAAGGCTAGTAGGCTAATCCCATACTGCGGGTTGTTTCTGCACCGAGATAAACCCGAACGCTCAAGAAGTCAGTAGGACAAGCAGTTTCACAACGTTTACAGCCAATGCAGTCTTCTGTCCGAGGAGAAGATGCAATTTGGCCTGCCTTGCAACCATCCCAGGGAACCATTTCTAAAACGTCCAGCGGGCAAGCGCGAACGCACTGCGTGCAACCAATGCAAGTGTCGTAAATTTTAACGCTATGAGACATAATTAAGACTTACTCCTTAACTAAAATTTATCAAATGAGGACACTATTCAGATTCAGTTTACCGCAGGGATTTCACCACGCTGTACAGAAGCAATAAGAAACTTTAAACTCTGTAACAAATTCCTTAACTAGCACATTTTTCATATCCACCTAACAGGGATATTTTGATAATCAGCAGTTCTTTACAAAAACATTAAAAAATAATAAGAACATCCAGTCTTTTAAGTGATATTTGATCTTCTATAATTAAATATTAATTTTCACCTAAACGAAACTCTATAGGTCAGCAGCACCTCTCAGGGGATGATTTGATGATAGGATCTCATTTGCAATAGCCTTTACTCGTTTTAAGGGATTCAACATGGCAGAAACAGTTTTTTTCAATGCTTTACGGGAAGCAACGGATGAAGAAATGGCGCGGGATGACACCGTTTTCGTAATGGGAGAAGATGTGGGCCATTATGGCGGGTCATATAAAGTCACCAAAGACCTTTACAAAAAGTATGGAGAACTCCGTTTATTAGATACCCCGATTTCTGAAAATAGTTTTACTGGCATGGCAGTGGGGGCGGCGATGACGGGATTGCGTCCCATTGTAGAAGGCATGAACATGGGATTTTTGTTGCTCGCCTTTAACCAAATTTCCAATAATGCGGGAATGTTGCGCTACACCTCCGGCGGCAATTTTAAGATTCCCATGGTCATTCGGGGACCGGGCGGTGTTGGCCGTCAGTTAGGGGCAGAACACTCACAACGCTTAGAGGCTTATTTTCAAGCCGTTCCGGGATTAAAACTCATTGCTTGTTCCACTCCCTACAATGCCAAAGGGTTGCTGAAAAGTGCCATTCGCGATGATAACCCAGTCCTATTTTTTGAGCACGTTCTGCTTTATAACTTGAAAGAAGATTTACCCGAAGGAGACTATTCCCTGCCCTTAGACAAAGCAGAAATGGTCCGTTCTGGGAAAGATGTTACCATCTTGACCTATTCTCGGATGCGTCATCATGTTTTGCAAGCGGTTAAGCCCTTAGAGGAACAAGGAATTGATCCGGAAGTGATTGATTTAATTTCCTTGAAACCCCTAGACATGGAAACCATTGGCGAGTCCATTCGCAAAACCCATCGCGTGATTATTGTGGAAGAATGTATGAAAACAGGCGGCATTGGCGCGGAATTAACCGCTTTGATTAATGACCAGTTATTCGATGAACTTGATGCCCCGGTGGTGCGTTTATCATCGCAAGATATTCCCACTCCTTATAATGGAACATTAGAATGGCATACCATTGTTCAACCTCCTCAAATTGTTTCCGCAGTTGAAGAAATGATGGCTTTGAAAGTCTAAAGGTATAATCAATGCAACAACAGCGTTCCACGATCGCGATCATCTTCATATTAGTCATTGCTGCTTTGGTGGTACTGGTACAGTTTAAGATTCCCCTGGGCTTAGATTTAAAGGGAGGCGCGCAATTAACGCTCCAGGTTAAAACCACCGACCAAATTCAACAAATTAGCCAAGAAGACTTGCAAGCTGTCAAGCGGGTCATTAAAAATCGTATCAATGGCTTAGGCGTTTCAGAGCCCAATGTTCAAACCCTGGGTAATAATCGGATTTTAGTGCAACTTCCCGGGGTAAGCAATCCCGCACAAGCCGAGCGAGTGCTAGGAGGAACAGCTCGTTTAGAATTTCGACCGCAGAAAAAAGGAACGCAGGAAGAATTTCAAACGACCTTTTCCCGCCGTCAGCAGTTAAAGAATCAATTAGAAAAGTTACGGGAAAATCCTGAAAAAAATACGGAACAAATCAAACAAATTACGGAGCAACTAGAACAAGTTAATAGCCAACTGCGAAACTTATTTAAACCTCCCAAACTAACAGGAAAAGCTCTCCAAGATGCTCGCGCTCAACCCTTACAAACTGGACAAAATTGGGAAATTGTCCTTCGGTTTGATCAACAAGGAGCAACCCAATTTGCTGAGTTAACGAAAAAGATTGCTGGTACTGGCAGAACTTTAGGCATTTTCCTTGATAATATTCTTGTGAGTGCTCCCAGTGTCGGTCCTGAATTTGCCGATAGCGGCATTACCGGTGGCAGTGCTACCATTACGGGACAGTTTACAGCACAAGAAGCAAGAAATTTAGCCATTCAACTAAGAGGGGGAGCGTTACCGTTACCTGTTGAAATTGTGGCCAATCGAACCGTCGGTGCCACCTTAGGGCAAGAGAGTATTAACCGCAGTATTGGGGCAGCAGTATCGGGATTAGTTTTGGTATTAATTTTTATGGCGGTTTACTATCGTTTACCGGGCTTAATTGCAAATTTATCTCTCGCCATCTATGCCTTGCTCACATTTGCTGCTTATGTGTTGATTGGCGTTACGCTTACCTTACCCGGGATTGCCGGTTTTATTCTCAGTATTGGGATGGCAGTCGATGCCAATGTTCTCATCTTTGAGCGCACGCGGGAAGAATTGCGGGCTGGAAAAACCCTTTATCGCGCAGTGGAGTCAGGCTTCTATCGCGCCTTTTCCAGTATTGTAGATAGTAATGTGACAACGCTAATTGCTTGCGCCGCCCTATTTTGGTTAGGCTCAGGGTTAGTCAAAGGATTTGCCGTGACTCTCGCTATTGGCGTCCTCATTAGTCTGTTTACGGCGTTAACTTGTACGCGAACGTTTCTGTTATTTGCCGTGTTAGGCTTTCCCAATATTCGCAAAAAACCTGAATTATTCTGTCCGAACTTGGTGGTTGCTCCAAAATGAGATTAAAGGTTATCAAACAACGATTTTTTTGGTGGATGGTGTCGGCGCTGGCGGTCATCATTTCCCTGCTGGCAATGATTTTTTCCTACACCCAGTTTAATGCGCCGCTGCGTCCTAGTATTGACTTTGTCGGAGGGACACGTTTGCAGTTAGAACAGGATTGTTCGATTCCCGATAACTGTCAGCAGCCCATTGATATTGCGCAAGTCCGGGAAATTTTAACGGAACAGGGATTAACGGAAGCAAGCATCCAGGTGGTGGGAGAAAACCGTCAAGGGTTGTCGATTCGCACCAAAACGCTGGATGTGGAAGAACGGACAAACTTGGTATCAGCTTTGGAATCGGTGCTGGGAAAATTTGACCAGAAACAGACCCAAATTGATACGGTTGGTCCCACCATCGGACAAGAGTTGTTTCGCTCGGGAATTTTAGCGCTGATGGTATCCTTTTTTGGGATTATTGCTTATCTCAGCGTTCGTTTCCGCCTGGATTATGCGGTGTTTGCCATTGTTGCGCTGTTCCACGATGCCCTGATTACGTCTGGGATATTTGCCATTTTAGGCTTGGTTGCTGGCGTGGAAGTGGATAGTTTATTTCTGGTTGCACTCTTGACAATTATCGGTTTTTCTGTTAATGATACGGTGGTTATTTATGACCGGATTCGGGAAACTGGCCAAATTGAACCGGAAGCGGAGATGAATCAGGTGGTGGATGATGCGGTCAATCAAACCTTGACGCGGTCGATTAATACTACCTTAACCACTGTCTTGCCGTTGCTTGCAATTTTGTTATTCGGAGGCGATACTTTAAAAGAATTTGCTTTTGCCTTAATGATTGGCTTTATTTTAGGCGCTTATTCTAGTATTTTCTTGGCAAGTACCCTCTTGGCTTGGTGGCGAGAACGTCAAGAAGCAAGGAAACCACAACCCTCGAATGAGCAAGCGTGACTGATTCTCGATTTGACGATCCAGAATTTCCCAAGCAGGTGCAACGACTCCATCGGTTGATGGTTTATAGTCGTTGGTTGCTAGTCATTATTTCCTGGTTGGTGATTACGCCCATTGTCTTTTGGCAATTGCAAGAGGAAATTGCCTTGATGCGGAGTTATTTTACAATTTCTGCCCTGCGCTATACCTTGCTTTTTAATCCTGGTTGCGCGATCGCGCTAGCCTGGTGTTTGGGCGTAACAACAGCAGTTTTATTGTGGCAAAGCAGCAATATCTTATTTGGGTTTTCCCCTAGTTATCGGCGTCATCTAGAGCGACAAGTGCGACGAATTCGCAAACGAGGGAAATCTCATCTGCTGTGGCGTTGGGTGATGCAGGATTAGCAATCAACTAGCATCAGGCTGAAGACAGTTTCCTAAAAAATACCCCACTAGATAAAGGGATCCACAGAGAATGGTTGTTGGCGGTTGCGGTTGCCCAGAAGAAACTGTTTCCAAAGCTGTTTCTAGAGAATCACAGGGAAAACAATCCTCAACTTGTTGTTGCATTTGACATAATTCTGTTGCTGGGGTCGTGCTGTGGTCGGGAACAGGAACGGTGTAGAGGGTATCTCCCGGACGAACGAGATGGTTTAAAATTTTGTCTTGCTCTTTTGTAGATAAAATGCCCATTATCCAGGTAACCGGTTGGGGTAACGTATCCACATACGCCCGAAGGGCTTGGGCAGCAGCAGGATTATGGGCACCATCGAGAAGCAACCAACGCCCCTGCCATTGTACCCACTGCAGTCGCCCTAACCAGCGCGTGTTCTGCATTCCGTCTCGAATTTGATTCTCCGAAATTTGCCAGCCCTGTTGCCGGAGATATTGCAATGTAGCAACCGCAACGGCAGAATTGGTTAATTGCACCGGTCCCGGTAACGGTAACGGATAAGTAAATCCATTATACCTCGCCCAATTATCCGCAGTCATTGTTGCCGGTTTAACCCAAGTAGTTGGACAATTGAGAGCATCAGCCCGCTGTTGAATGACGGTTGCGGCTTCAGGATCTTGTGGCGCAATCCATGCTGGACAATGAGATTTGAGAATCCCTGCTTTTTCGGTAGCAATTTTGGTGAGGGTATCCCCTAAGTTTTGCCAATGTTCCATGCTAACGGGCATAATGACCGAAGCCAATACTTCATCTTTGACATTTGTCGCATCTAAGCGTCCGCCTAATCCCACCTCCATTACTGCAACATCTACCTTTTGTTGGGCAAAATACAGCCACGCGATCGCGGTTACCACTTCAAACAGCGTCGGTGTTTCTTCCTCGGAATTGTTCTCGCCAATGGCTTCTTTAACTTTTTCTAAGAGATCTAAAAAATCCGCTTGCGCGATCGGTTGTTCATTGAGACAAATTCGTTCTGTCCAATCCACTAAATGCGGGGAAGTGTAGCGCCCAACGCGATAACCGGCCGCAGTTAAAACCGAAGATAAATAGGCACAAACCGATCCTTTGCCATTGCTTCCTGCTACATGAATGAGCGGCACTTCTGTTTCTGGGTTCCCTAGTTTGTTCAATAAGTTTTGAATGCGAGTTAAACCTAAATTAACGCCAAACTTTTGAAACGAAGCTAAAGACTGATTAATGTTCATGCTAAGTCGATTAGAGTTAATACCAATGAGCGATTTTTCCCACTTTAGAGGAAAGTGAACCCCTTGTCACACTTCACGCTAACAAGTTGTTCATCAATTGAAGGGCGAGTTGGGAAAAAATTTGTTTTCATAGTTGTCACTGCTCAATGTTTATGTTTATAATTAGAGAAGGCGACGCGGGATAGAGCAGTCTGGTAGCTCGTCGGGCTCATAACCCGAAGGTCGGTGGTTCAAATCCGCCTCCCGCTACTTCTTAAGACCTCTTTAGTGCTGAGTCACTGAGAGGTCTTGTTTTATTTTTGAGGAGCCATAGCGAGCCTCCTTTAAGCCTTCAGTCCAACTAACTGGATGAATCTGAACTAGGAGGAATGAAACGACGGGCTAATGGCAACCATCATGATTGGTCAAATAGCCCGGTAACTTCCCATTGTTTCCTAACACTGATTAGAGAGTTTAAGAAGAAGCTCGTTGTTGTTTGAGATAATCAAACACTGATTTATCCCCAATATCAGAGGGAATATCTTGGGGAAACTTGCGAATGGCAAAGATCAGGAAAGCAACGGTCCAAACGCCTAATAATACTTGTTCCAGTTGCGGCGGCATGACGCCAGTTAGATGACCTAACAATAAAACCGGAACAACAGGCGTGAGAATTTGCGTTTCCAAGCGATGGAAACAAAACCCTTCTTTGAAATAGATGCCGGTGAGCGAGGCAAAGGTAAATCCAATGCCAAAAATTGTTTGCGGATGGTTATAGATATATAGGGCAAGGGGAACATCCGCTTGCAAGCCAATAATGAGGGCCGAGGCGGTTCCGATTCCCCAAAAGATTTGTAAAAGCCGATGTAGCGAAATTAGATAAATATGAATGGTTAATAAACTAATGCCTAAGGCTATAGAAAAGATTCCATATAAATAAGTGAGGCTTTGTAAAACAACTGGGGTTGCTCCTTGCCAAAAAAATAAAAGCGTTCCCACAGCAAAGCTTAACGCTGCAACCAATAAGCCGCTGCGATAAACAGTTACTTCTGCGCGATCGCGCTCAGTAATGGTATAAGTCCCAAAGTGTCCTTGATAAACCATAATTTTCCTTGCTCAATGGTTCTAATCCAAAGGATAACAAGCCAGATGACAGAGTTTCTTTTAGTTAATTTCGATTTTTGTCAACCCCTTCTTAAATAATTGTTATAATTACCTAAATTCAATTAGTGCGTTGCTTCGTTTTTCTGAAGAGGCATTTTTTGAAATTGACGACGAGAGTTCAATAGTTTTGAGGCGGTTTTTGAATCTTTAGCTACAGTTAACCCATAATCTCATGACTTATTTATAGAATAACATCCTTTTGTCCAAGTTTTGTCGTCTGTAAGCCTAACAATTCGTGCTATTTTAAAAAATATGAAGCATTGGCGTAATAAGTAATATAAATAAACAGATACAAAAGCTTGAAATTAACTTATTATTTGCGTTCCCTGTTAAGAAACCAAAGTAGAACTTGAAGTCGCTACTGGTTACTAGTCATTCTGAAGTAGAAGATGAGCGCGATCGCGATCGGTAATGATATAAATGTCAAAGTTTATTTGATCAATCGAGTTATCTTTTTAAATTGCGCGATTCAATTTTTGTAAGTGCTTCTGTTGCTGCCGAACGCATGGTGTCTTCTACATCATCAGCTTCTGCCAGTTGAGCTAGGGGCTTGACTGTTGCTAAGTTACCAATTTCTCCCAAAGCCCAAATTGCCATTTGCCGGACTTCCATTTTGCTATCAGCGAGTAAAGTTACCAAACAGTCCACAGCGCGGGAGTCCTTGAGTTCACCTAAAGCAATGGCTATCCAGTAGCGAGTCATCCATTCTTCAGCTTGTGAAATCTGGATCAGAGAAGTTACTGCTTTAGGATCTCCAATGCTACTCAGGATCCTAGCAACTAAACCTTGCAAACCAGCATACTCATGCCAAGTCATGCTTTCTGGCTGTGGAGAGTTGATAATTTGTAGTAATGGCTCGACTGCTCTGGGATCTTTAAAAAGCATTAGATCGCCAGCTATTTCACTCAGTTCGACTAAACTAATTTGCGGTCTTAATTTTCTTAGAGATAATTCAGATACTGGACTATATTTCCGCAGAATTGGAGCAACTTTAAGTTCATTTTCTTCTAAAAAGCCTTGTTGATCAAGATAATACGCTTCAGTTTCGTAGCATTCTGTAATAGCAAGCAACATTGAAGTTAGATTACTGAAATATAGCCTTGGGAACACTGACTCTGGAAAGTAATACCAAACCGGCGCCCCATCTCGTTGCTCTGTGTCGCAACTTAGAAAATATATTTCGCCATCAAAATCAAAAATTGGCAACCAATATTGATTTTGAAAACTTGGCCAGGAAAATGGTGCTAATTGAGCTATGTCGTAATAATCCTCTTGTTGTAATTTATCAATCTCTACTTCTTTAATTTCACTGTGGTATAAATCAACAGCTTCTTCTAGAGAAAGAAACCGATAACTTGGAAAAAATGGTACGTCTCCACTTGTCCCATTACACCATTGATACAATTCATAGACTTCTGTGGGAAGTCTAAATGGTAATTCTTGGGTCTTTATTTTGATCTCTTCTGTGGTTAATCCTGGCTGTTTACTCTCTACCCATTCAGTATGATGTTGTTGGTGCCAATGGAGAATTCGATTAAGAGCATTCGTTAAAGCTTTCATGATAATCTTGATTTTTTATATTTAGTTAATGTTGGAATTGTATTTCTGTCGAATTACTTCTTCTTGCTCAAGATTAATATTTATAGTGGCAAAATTACTTCTAGTGTAAATTTTCCTCT
>JBDGQV010000033.1:11270-26765 GCA_042218725.1 Halothece sp.
TGCTCAAGATTAATATTTATAGTGGCAAAATTACTTCTAGTGTAAATTTTCCTCTCAAAACATTCAGTAATTGTTAGCATCATATCGGTAAGACTATTATGAAGCCATGTAACTTCCCCAGCTTCACAAAAATAGTTCATTACAGGGGAAGTTGCAATCCTTTGAGTATCTCCTGAAATGATTCCTAATGATTTTCGATCGCAACCCCAAAAGATGGGAAACCAAAAGGGATTCCAATTGGTATCGCAAAAATCAAGAGGATCCCATTCTATTTCCCAATTTCTCCAGACTTCTAAGTATTCCTCTATTAATTCTGAAATAGAATCTATGTCTAGATTGATTTGCTCATAGTATTCTTCTATAGCTGCTTCTAGTGATAAAAAAGCATAAGAACTAAAAAAAAGAGCAACGTCTTCTTCCCCTTCTTTGACTCCATTATGCCATTGATAAATTTCGTACACTTCCTTGGATAACTGAAAAGGTAAATTGTTGCTTATTAGCTCTATTTCCTCAACTTCCAATCCAGGGTTAAGGTATTCTTCCAGATCCTGCCAATTTTTTTCTGCCAAAGATTTAGAAAGCTGGTTCAAAGTATTTGAAAGAATTGACATGCCTTTGACCTCCTTGCTTATTGCTAGTTGTAATGGAATTTTGGAAAAATTTTGCTCCTCAAAATCGCTGAAATCTTTATGGTGTAAACGATCGTGTTTTTCAGCAAACCTTAAATAGTCAGAAAAAGCCCCATACTTCTCAAGTTCACTGTTATGTATAAGTAGCAAAGGATACGCTTGTGCCGCCAAGTAATAGGCAATCCCGAGGGTTGCAGATGCACGACATCTGGGATGTGGGTATGAAGCTTACTTGTTAGAGATAAAACCCAACCGTCGAGGATATAAAAAATCGACAGTTGGGCTTTCTGTTAGATAGGAAGTTTGTCACTAAAGCTCCAATTCTACAATTGCATTAGCGATTAAAATAGGATAGTTTACCAAACTATCCAAATCCTTTGCCGCGAGTAGGCGAAGCTTTCGAAGCTTTAGAAGTATCGGCTAAACAATTTTCCAACTGCTGATTTAAAGTTTCCAAATCGAGATTTTGACCAATGAACACCACTTGATTTTTCGGTTCCCCTTTCCATTCGTCATCTTCAATGGAAAAGCGTTTGCCGCTCAAGTGAAAGATGTGACGATCCGGACTTTCTTCAAACCAGAGAATTCCCTTGGCGCGAAAGATGTTTTCCGGTAATTCATTATCCAGGAAAGATTGGAACTTTCGGATGGAAAAAGGGCGATCGCTTTGGAAAGATAGAGACGTAAAACCATCATTATCTAGATGATGGGAATGATGGTCATGGTCATGATCGTGATGATGGTGTTCATGGTCATGATCATGGTGATGGTCATGGTCTTGGGCGGCTTTAAAGTAGCGATCGGATTCAAATAAGCCCACGCTCAATACTAATGGCAAGGGAACATTGGCATTTTGGGTGCGAATAAATCTAGGTCCTTCCTTGATTTCGCGAATCCGGTTTTCTAAGGCTTCTACTTCAGACTCGCTAACCAAATCGGTTTTGTTCATGAGGATGATATCCCCATAAGAAATCTGACTGTAGGCGGCCTCGCTATTAAAGAGATCTAGACTAAAGTTCGCACAATCCACCACCGTCACGATAGAATCTAAACGTGTCATGTCCCGCAACTCAGACCCGAGAAAGGTTAAAGCTACGGGTAAGGGATCGGCTAATCCAGTGGTTTCCACCACCAAATAATCAATTTTTTCCTCGCGTTCTAAAACGTTATAAACGGCTTCCGCTAAATCGGTATTAATGGTGCAGCAAATGCAACCGTTATTTAACTCCACCATGCTGTCGTCGCTTTGAACAATTAAGTCATTATCAATGCCAATTTCCCCAAACTCATTGACCAAAACAGCTGTTTTCAATCCTTCATTGTTGCTTAAAATATGATTGAGAAGGGTTGTCTTGCCACTGCCTAAAAAACCTGTGATGATGGTAACCGGTAAGCCCATCTTCGGCGTGTCCATTTCTTCGGTAACCTGATTCTGTGGATTTGTTGCTTCCATAATCAACTTGAGACCCAATCACGTATAACTTTGTCTTTTCTCAATTATTACGTAACTGCACTATGACCTTAACTGTATTCAATAGTTTAACCGATCGCCAAGAACCGTTTACTCCCATTGAACCCGGCAAAATTCGCATGTACTGCTGCGGCATTACTGTTTATGATTATTGCCATCTTGGTCATGGACGCACTTGTCTCGTGTGGGATGTGGTTCGTCGGTATTTGCGATGGCGAGGCTATGACGTGCAGTATGTTCAGAACTTTACCGATATTGACGACAAAATTCTCAAACGCGCCCAATCTGAAGGCGTGAGTATGGAAGAAGTGTCAGAACGGTTTATTAAAGCCTATTTTGAAGATATGGAACGCCTGGGGGTAGAAAAAGCCGATGCCTATCCCCGCGCGACTCATACTTTGGATGGGATGCAACGCTTGGTTTCTGAGTTGGAACGCAAAGGCTATGCCTATCCTGCCGGTGGCGATGTGTATTATTCCGTGCGTAAGTTTCCTGAATATGGCAAACTCTCGGGACGGAAGTTAGAAGATTTAAAAGCAGGGGCAAGCGGCCGCGTGGAAGAAGCAGATCCCGATGCTGACAAAAAGCGCGATCCCTTTGATTTTGCCCTCTGGAAAGCGGCAAAACCGGGGGAAACGTCTTATCCCTCCCCTTGGGGTGAAGGTCGTCCCGGGTGGCATATTGAATGTTCTGCGATGGTCAAAGAAGAATTGGGAGAAACCATTGATATTCATGTCGGCGGCGGTGACTTGATGTTCCCTCACCATGAAAATGAAATTGCCCAATCGGAAGCAGCGACAGGAAAGCCATTAGCCCGGTATTGGTTGCACAATGGCATGGTCAAGGTTGGCGGCGATAAGATGGCGAAGTCGCTTGGCAATTTTATTACCATTCGGGATTTGTTAGAGAAGCGACATCCCATGGTGGTGCGGTTGTTTATTCTGCAAACCCACTATCGTAAACCAGTGGACTTTACCGAAGAAGGCTTAGATGGGGCAACAAATGGTTGGAATACTCTGAAAGAGGGACTTCTGTTTAAAGAAAATTACGGCAAGCAACTAGGCTGGGAAGACAATCCCCCGAACCAAAGTGATGAACAGATTAAGCAACGGTTTGCTGATGTGGTTGATGATGATTTTAATTTTGCTGGTGGGTTAGCCATTATCTTTGAACTTGCCAAGGAATTGCGCAAGGAAGGAAATCTGTTGTTGCATGAGGGACGGGCGGAAGCATCGTCCGAAGAATTAGCTGTGAAATGGCATACCTTAGCCGAATTAGCAGATGTGTTTGGATTGAAACCGGAAGTGAAACTGGAAGGAGACGGGAAAGCCGACGCATCTCTTAGTGATGAAGAGGTGGAATCGTTAATTGAACAGCGTGTCGCTGCCCGCAAAGAAAAGAATTTTGCGGAAGCTGATCGCATTCGAGATGAATTGCAAGCCCAAGGAATTAAGTTAATCGATCAACCAGGCGGCAACACCCGTTGGTATCGGGAATAGGGACTCAAACAAGCCACATTCATCACAGATGGGAAACGATTAGGATGAGGAATAAAAAGAAACAAACAACACAGATTAACCGACAATAAAAATTAATAATAATGAGTTATCACTGTGTGTTTGAGGAGTACAAATCATGAAGTTGCATGAATTGCTAGCAACCATTCCCACCCTGTCTCAACTTCCCGATTCCCCCAATCTTTATCAAGAAATTAAATCTATCACCACAAATTCTCATCAATGTCAAGAGGGAGATTTGTTTATTGGTTTGCCGGGAACACGGGTGGATGGTGGTGATTTTTGGCGAAGCGCGATCGCGTCTGGGGCAATCGCAGCCCTAGTTACCCCGGAAGCAGCAAAACGCTATCCGCCGAGTTCCGATGTTTGTGTGATTCCCGTGGAAAATATCACCGATGTTTGCGGGCAACTGGCAGCAACCTTTTATGGCTATCCCTCGCAAAAACTGAATTTAGTCGGTGTTACCGGCACCAATGGCAAAACCACCACCACCCATCTCATTGAATTCTTTCTGAACCAGTCGCAACGCCCCACTGCCCTGTTTGGGACGCTTTATGCCCGTTGGCAAGGCTATAATCGTATCGCCAACTATACCACGCCCTTTGCGGTGGAACTGCAACAACAACTCGCTACTGCCCAAAAAGCTGGCAATGACTATACCGTTCTAGAAGTGAGTTCCCATGCTTTAGCCCAAGGTCGCGTTAAAGGCTGCGAGTTTCAGGTGTCGGTGTTTACCAACTTAACCCAAGATCACCTTGATTTTCATGGCACCATGGAAAACTACTTCCAGGCAAAAGCCTTGCTGTTTCGCCCGGAATATCTCAAAAATCGCGCGATCATTAATTACGATGATGAGTATGGTCAACGCTTAATTCAAGAACTATCTGCCGATCAAGTGTGGTCTTATAGTCTTGAAGATGCCAGTGCCGACTTATACACCCAAGATTTAACCTATGAGGTGAATGGGGTAAAAGGCACCTTGAAAACCCCCAAAGGCGACATTGCGTTTCGTTCCCCCTTAGTAGGAGAATTTAATCTTTCCAACTTATTGGCAGCAGTGGGGGCAGCGTTATCCCTCGGGGTAGAATTAGAAACGATCGCGCGATCTTTGCCGGAATTTCCCGGGGTACCGGGGCGCATGCAACGAGTGGAAACCCATCCCAAACAAGACATTAGTGTGATTGTCGATTATGCCCATACTCCCGACAGTTTAGACAATGCCCTACGCGCAGCGCGTCCGTTTATTCCCGGACGGATGATTTGCGTGTTTGGTTGCGGGGGCGATCGCGATCGCACCAAACGTCCGATTATGGGCAATACTGTCGCGCAATTAGCCGATATTCCCGTAGTGACGTCCGACAACCCGCGCACGGAAAATGCCCAACAGATTATTGACGATATCTTAGAAGGGATGAAAGCGGGCAATCAGCCCATTGTAGAGCGCGATCGCGCTGCTGCCATTGAACAAGCCATCCAAATGGCGCAACCGGGAGATGGCATTTTAATTGCAGGCAAAGGTCACGAAGACTATCAAATTTTAGGAACGGAAAAAGTGCATTTTGATGATCGAGAACAAGCCAGGAATGCCCTTGGGAAACGACAACAGGGAGATAATTCCAACGCGCCAAGTGCGTAATAATCTATCACGTTTAGACCGTTGAGCGTTCCGGCTGTTGTTGCCCCCCAGCGCGAACAATGGCCAAACCATGCTTGAGGGCAGTTAAGCGATCTTCAATCCAGCATTCTTCTGAGATGAGATCAGCAATTTCCAACTGGGTTAAGCGCTCTTTTACCTTGCCTGTAGCACCGGCAATGATAACGGATCGTCCAGCATTAATGGCTTCTTGAATGGCATTTTCTAAAGATAAGGAAGAGGTGACGCCTAGCATGGGAACTTCACTTAAATCAACAATCAACACATCATAATTCGCGATCGCGCGGTGCTCTCTAGCAATGGCTTTGGCCACCCCAAAAATCATCGGGCCGCTGAGATGGAATAATAACACGCGCCCATTGGCTAAATCTAAAATTTCTTTCTCTTCCAGATTCAGGTTAATTTCATTATCGGTGTCTGTAATCGCTTTTACCGAATTGGATTGGAATTGGGAAAGGCGATCAATGGTTAAGATATTGGCAATAAAGACACCAACACCCACTGCCACCATTAAATCCACAAATACCGTCAGTAAAACGACACCATAAACAATTCCTGCTGCTTTCCAAGAAATTTTGTGAACCCGTTTGAGAAAATCCCAATCAATAATATTAATCCCAACTTTCAAAACAATTCCCGCTAACACCGCCAAGGGAATCCCTGTGGTTAAAGGCGCTGCCCACAACACAATAATTAATAGGATAAGTGCCCGAGTCAGCCCAGAAAGTGCGGTGCGTCCCCCTGCTTGAATGTTAACGACGGTCGGGGTAGTGGCACCAGAACCAGCAATTCCGCCAAATAATCCTGTCATCAAATTGGCAATCCCTTGACCGATTAATTCCTTGTTCGAGCGATTTTCTTGACGGGTTAATCCTTCTGCAATCAGACAAGTCAGGGAACAATCAATAGAACCGACTGTTCCCAATACCACCGCGTTGACAAACATTAATCGCCAGCTTTCTGAACTAAAGGTGGGCATTTGCAACTCAGGCAAACCGCGGGTAATTTCACCAATGGTACCGATGGTACGAATTTCGACCCCACCGAAGAACATAAGGGCAATGGCAGTACCAATAACTAATGCCACCAGTTGCGGCGGCAGTATTTTTTTCAATCGAGGCGGATACACAAATAGAATCACTAAGGTGATTAAGCCTAAACCCGCTTCCCAAGGATTCGTATTAGCAAGGAGTGTCGGTAAATTTTGAATAACAGCAAGCGCTCCCCCTTTCGGGGCTTCTTGTCCGAGAAACGGCGGCAGTTGCACCAAAATCAGAATTGCCCCAATTCCCGTCATAAAACCGGAAATGACGTTATAGGGCAACATGGTAATATAACGCCCCAAGCGCAATACCCCAAACAAAATTTGAATGCACCCTGCCATCATCACCACCGTGAATGCCATGGCTAAGCCATTTTCCGGATGATTGGCAGTCAGTTCCGTAATGACAGCAGTTAGAATAACCGTCATTGGCCCCGTGGGTTCAGAAATGAGACTTGGTGTACCGCCAAATAAGGACGCAAAAAATCCCACTAAAATGGCACCCCATAATCCAGCAGACGCCCCAGCGCCAGAGGCAATCCCAAACGCTAACGCCATCGGGAGGGCAACCACAGCAGCCGTTAAGCCGCCAAGGATGTCCCCTTTTAAATTACGAAAATGAATAGTATTAGTTATTTTCATCAAATGTTCCCAAAACTTAGTTTAATTCATTTGCAATTGATTTAACGGAACAATAAAACAGGAAGTTGGGTATGTCTTAAAACTTGTGCTGTGGTACTCCCAATTACTAAGGGGCGAATCCGACTATGACCGTATGCCCCCATCACGATTAAACTAATTTCATGGTTTTCGGCATAGCTGGCAATCATTTTTTCTGAGTCTCCCTCTAAGATTTGACAAATGGGATCAAACCCTGCCGCACGAGTTTTGTCCGCGGCTTGTTGATTGGACTCTTGGGCTTTTTGATCCTCAGCACTCTTGGCAACGGTTAGAATATGCAATTCCAATCCTTTAAACGCGGGAGATTCCACTAAAAACTGCAACATCTTTTGACAGCTTTTCCCGCCGTCGTAGGCAAATAGCAATCGTTCAATGGGTTGAAATTGACCAGGCGTGACTAAACAAGGCTTGTGACTCCCCCGCAGAATCCGTTCCGTGTTGCCTCCCAAATGATTGGAAGCAAATGGGGCATTTTCACCGCGTTTGCCTAAAATAATCAAATCGGCATTGACTTCAAACTCATGAAAGCTATCCACCAAAAATCCGGTTTCGTGAATGGTTTTAACTTGTTTTACCCCTTCCGATTCTAACTGTACTTTCGCATCTTCTAAGATATGTTTAGCACGTTCATGATTAATTTTGGCTTTTTCATGTTCAATCTCGACCAATTTTCCCAGGAGTTCTTTGGCGGCATCAATGCCGATACTGCCGCTTAAATTCCCAGTTTCAATAGCTTTTTGGCTGCGAACATCAGTGACATAAAGAACATCAACACAAGCATCGAGACGGGGGGCAAGCCAAGCCGCATAGCGATAGCTTTCTTGGGCAAAGAGAGAACCGTCTGTGCATAACAGAATATGTTTCATTGATTTGGATTGGGTTAGTGACTGGCAATTTTTTCTAAAGCTTCCGGTTTATCGTGAATGGCTAAATTATTTAGCATCTTGGCACTTTCTTCATTGAGACCGACTAATTCTACCTCTGCCCCATGACGACGGAATTGCAGAACTACTTTGTCAATGGCGGCTACGGCTGCCTGATCCCAAATATGGGCATGGGTTAAGTTAATGGTGACCCATTCAATATCTTCTTTAAAATCAAATGCCTCCAGAAACTGTTCAACAGAAACAAAAAACAATTGTCCGGCAACGCTATAGGTGCGGTGAAAGCCATCGGCACTCAATACTTTATCCACAAAAACGACTTGGGCAATTTGCCGGGAAAAGAAGACCGCGCTGAGGGCAATTCCCACTAATACGCCAATGGCCAAGTTATGACTTAAAACCGTAATAAAAACGGTGGTAATCATAACTGCAGTTTCACTGCGCGGCACACGGGGTAGATTTTTAATGGAAGACCAACTAAAGGTGCCGATAGATACCATAATCATTACCGCAACCAGAGAAGCCATGGGAATTTGTTGTACCCAATTGCCTAAGACCAAGATAAAAAAGAGTAGGAAAATCCCAGAAGTCAAAGTGGACAGTCGTTGTCGTCCACCGGATTGGATATTAATCACCGATTGGCCAATCATGGCGCAACCTGCCATCCCGCCAAAGAAACCCGTAACAATGTTGGCAATGCCTTGACCTTTCGCTTCTTGATTTTTATTGCTGGCAGTATCGGTTAATTCATCTAACAGGGAAGCAGTTAGTAAAGTTTCCAGTAAGCCAACAATGGTCAGGGTAGCAGCAACGGGAAATAGAATTTGTAATGTTTCTAGATTGAACGGGATATTGGGAAGATGAAATAGGGGTAGTGTTTTTGGGAGTTCTCCCATATCGCCAACAGTAGGGACATCCAATTTGAACCAGATGGAAACAGCGGTTAGAGAAACAATCGCAATCAGGGGAGAGGGGACGATTTTTGTCACTCGCGGCACTAAATAAATAATTGCCAAGCCCACTGCCACCATGAGATACACTTGCCAGGAAGCATCCGTAAGTTGAGGTAGTTGCGCCATAAAAATCAGGATTGCCAGGGCATTAACAAACCCAATCATGACCGCGCGGGGAACAAATTTCATTTGCTGATCCAGCTTGAAAAGGGCAAAGACAATTTGTAAAATCCCCGTCAAAATCGTGGCGGCAAAGAGGTATTCCAACCCATGTTCTTTGACTAAATCGCTCATTAGCAGCGCCATTGCCCCGGTTGCCCCAGAAATTAACCCCGTGCGTCCGCCGAACAAGGCAGTAATAACAGCAATACAAAATGACGCATACAAGCCCACTTTGGGGTCAACGCCAGCAATTAGGGAAAACGCGATCGCTTCCGGAATTAAGGCTAAAGCAACCACAGCCCCGGCCATGATATCTCGTTGCGGATTAGAAAACCACTCTCGTTTCCAAATGGTTAGGTCCAAGTTCTCTCCTCTGTTTGGTTTGGATACAATGATTCAATACATTTGAATGATCACATTAAGATTCCGAGCAAAGCTTAATGATTTGGACTCAAGGAATCAAATTGATTTAGACTCGTTTAAGATTTCAGGTTGAGTCCAGTGACTAACTTCCCAAATGTTGAATAATTCAGCCTAGGTTGGCCTTAGGGGGGACAATTCCCATAATATGAAGCGATGGAAGACCTGGTTGCGGTTTGGCTGACTGGCATAACGAATGAGGAAGTAAGGAGCAAAAAATACTGATATTAAAGTTAACTTTATCACAGAAAGTTCTCCCCAACAATCATTGCCATCTCTGGAAATTTATCGATAGGAAAGCCCGATTATCTGTATAGCGCCTTTGGAACGATCGCGCTACGGGAATTTTTCAGAAATTTTGATCACATTGGTCTAAGATATCAAACAAAGACCGTTGATCATAGAGTTCAGTTAGTTTTGAGGATTTGACGGCAACCAGTTTTCATTTAATACTTCTTCTAAACTGGCAATGGGTTGGGTTGGAAACGTATCAAGCGGAAGGCGCGATTGAGCCAAAGGCTCACTGAATCGAAGATTCAATCGCGCTGCGGCGAGGTCTCGACCATCTTGCATAGCACTCATCCCAGACATTGAAAAGGTGTTGCTTAAGGCTAGGGCTTGCCTTTTCATATAACGTTTGTTTTATTGGTTTGGATTCTGTGGTCATAATGGTTCCTCTCCGATTCAAGATTGGTAATGGGGTCACTGGTCACTGGTCACTGTTTCGTATAAAATCAACGTTGGTCTCATTATTGCCGAAAGCGCGATCGCGTACCCATGAAATTTATTGACGCCAAAGGACGACTCTTTAACACCATTAGCATTCTTGATTTAGGTGCCGCCCTGGTTATTTTACTTGTTATTGTTGGAATTTTTATCTTTCCTGGAACATCCGGATCTGTGGCACAAGTGGGTGGGACAAAACCCATCGAAATTGATGTACTGGTGCAAGGATTAGGATTGAAAAACCCAGATATTCTACGAAAAGAATTCGAAGAAAAAAAGACCACTAAGTTAATTATCCGCAATCAACCTCATGGTCAAGTGGATGTGAAATCGGTAGAATTTATTCCCAATACCGTGGCGGTACCGCAACCCGATGGTACTGTGACAGCCAAACCTGATCCTCGCCCTGAAGAAAAATTTGAAACTGACTGGTTAATTACTTTGGCAGGCGACGCCAGAATTACTGATAACGGCGCCGTTTTTGGAAACAATAAAGTCAAAATTGGAACAACGGTAGAATTAGAGGGATTCAGTTACAACTTCCGAGGCAGTATTATTAATCTGCGCGTTCCCGAGTAATTTCAGATAACGGCGAATTAAACCAATGGTGACTGCGGGCAGTTCTAACTGCGGTGTTAATCCCACATCCTCCAAAATCTCTAAGTGTTGCACGGCAGTAGGGTTAAGGGAGGCGAAGCGTTTTCCCAATTCCGGGGAGGTAAATTCAGTTTTTTGTCCCCAAATCATGGCAGTGGGAATAGTTAATTGCGGGAGATAGCGGGATAAGTCAAAGGATAAATCCCCACGCACAAAAGACAAGGCTGCATAGTCGGCATTACCCTGTTGGGCAGATTCCAAGTAAGCCTCGATAATTTCCGGATAAATGCGTTCGGGGCGAGCAAATTGCCGATTTTCCAAGAAACTGCGAATGCCGTCGGTTGTGGCAATCGCATTGTAATACAGCAATCGATCGACCACCGGAAGACTGATAAATTGCGCAAAAAAGGTTCTGCTGTAATCTTCGCCAAAATCAGAGAGTCCTGCCGGTGTTGTTAAAATGAGAGACTTAAACAATTCTGGATGATCCACAGCCACGCGAATAGTAAAGGCGGCAGTGAGAGAAGAGGCAATAACCGTCACCGGTTCCGAACAAGTGGCAGTTAAAAACTCTCGGATTGTGGTAAGGTAATCTTCGATCTGGTAGTTGCGTTCTGGATGTTCGGAGCGTCCCCAACCAATTAAATCCGGGGCAAGCACGCGATAGTCGCTGGCAAACGCCGGATACACTTTTGACCATTCGTAAGCGGATGATCCGCCCCCAAAACCATGTAAAAATACTAAAGTAGATTTACTGTCACCCTCGCTAACGGGTTCATCTGTCCAAGGATGTTCACTGGGGGTGTAATAAACCATCCGTCCAAGCGAAGTTACAACTGAGTCTCGTTTTACTCCAATGGGTTCAAGCATGGCGCAATTTCTCCATCAACTACACTTCCAGAGTAAATTATTCTTAAAAATGGTGCTGGGCAGATCAAAAAAGTCGTCTCGGCGCCATTCCTATAAATCCTCTTCCCTTTATCGTCAACGTCAATCTCGAAAAAAATCGGCAGTGTCTTCCCTGTGGCTATGGGGAGTGGGAATTGCTGGCATCATGCTGGTTTGGAATTGGCAGTTATTGCTGGCAACCCTCGCTGGCGGCAGCGTTTTAATCTTATTATTTCAATTTCCCCTAGATCGCTGGTCAGTTTACTGGCGAAAATGGCAACAACAAATGAATGTTTCCCAACGACGTTTGTTGATTGCCTTAACCGGCAGCGGCTTGGCTGGAATGGGTACCTATTGGGCAGTGAAGCTTTGGGATTATTTAGACAATCCCTGGTTGGCGGGAGGCGCGATCGCGCAAGGGATTATTCTGACGCTTTTATTAGGGTTGCAATTGTCGAAACTATTCGCTTCTAATGCCGCTTCTCCGCAACCGGATCGCTTTTCTAAGCTGGTGGGGGAGTTAACTGCCGACCATGCCTTGCAACGACTCATGGCAATTCGAGAATTAACGCAACTGGCAATTAATGGTCATTTATCTACAGAACAATTACAGCAAGTCAGCGAGTATTTCAGCTTATTATTTGCTGTGGAATCCGAACCGATGATTCGGCAAAGGTTGTTAGACAATATGCAAACCCTGCAATCTCATCAATGTTGGTACAACTGGGAAAGCAAGTCTCGTCAACCTTTGCAAAAATTAGAACAACTTAATAAAGTACCGGTAACTTCCCAACCGGATTAATTGCTGCTTTGTTCATCTTGTTGCGGGACTCTTTCCGAAAATCCCCAAACAAAAACCAGGGCAACTGCACTAATTAACAACCATTGCGGGGGCACTAAACTGGGGGCAACCACTCGCAATAATAATCGCAAGCCCACAAAGCCGACTGTAATGTAACCGGCATCTTCCAAGTGGACATATTCATCTAGCCAACGAATAAATAATCCGGCGAGAAACCGTAAGGTAATGACCCCAATCGTGCCGCCAGCGATCACCAACCATGTTTTTTCGGAAATGGCAATGGCAGTGGTGACACTATCGAGGGAAAAGGCTAAGTCGGTTAAGGCAATCATGGGAATCGCTTGCCAAAATGACGTAAACTTGGGGCCATGATGGTGATGTTGCTCATCTTCGTTGGAAGTGAAATACTTGAAGACTAACCACAATAAGTAAGCAGCCCCTAACAATTCAAATTGCCAAAATTGGATTACCCAAGTGGCGGTAAAAATCAGAGTCATGCGCAACACATAAGCTGCGGCTAAACCAAAGTTGAGGGCTTGACGTTGTAGCTTTTCTCCTTGTAATCCCTGCGCGATCGCGGCTAAGGCAATGGCATTATCTGCAGATAGAACCGCTTCTAGGGTGATTAAAATAATCAATAACAGTGGGGTTTCTGCCCCCATATTTTGGGAAAAATCAAAAATTTGGTCAATCATTCACGATTTATCAGTTGACTCTTACCAGTAACTCTCCTTTCCTTTAGTTTAACTTTTTTTAATTAACTTTTTTAAATTAATCTCGGTGATTCTGTCGCGATCGCGATTGTTCGCTTACAGCGCAATTTTACCTTGGTTTGAGCACAGCTGAACTTAGCAACTGTCATCCGACTTTTGATCGGCTAAATTTGCCGCGCCCAGACCCTAATGGTTTGTCAATTTTCAATTGACGGGTCAAGGGTAAGGGGAAAAGGGCAAAGGAAGGACTTAATCGGTTGATCGCTACTCGTCAAAATTAGCTTGACAGAGCACTAGTATCCAACCCTCTTTTTGTGAAAAAGTATTGCTAATCCTTTAAAATCAATGAAAGCGTAATGACTCGCTAAGGTTTTCTTAAATTAGAAACAAATATGACTCGTCAATCTTGGTCTTCAAAAACCGTTTTTATCTTAGCAGCTGTTGGATCGGCAGTAGGACTTGGCAATATCTGGCGTTTCCCTTATCTGGCTGCAAAGCACGGGGGTGGGGCTTTTCTGGTTCCCTATCTGATTGCCTTAATTGTGGTGGGCATTCCCCTGCTTACCTTAGAAATTGGCGTGGGACAACTAAAGCAACAAGGCGCGATCGGTTCCTTCCGTAAGCTATTTCCTAGCTTCGGCGGTTTAGGCGTATTGGCATTAATTTCTGCCTTTATTATCGTCTCTTACTACACCGTTGTCATGGCTTGGTCGCTCATTTATTTTTTTGGTTCTTTTCAACTGAGTTGGTCTGATAATCCAGAAGCTTATTTTAATCAACAAGTCCTCAATATAAGTGATAGTATTTTCCAAATTGGCGGAATTAATTGGCCAATTTTTTTAGCGCTAATTGTTGTTTGGATTTTAATTTATTTTTCAGTCTGGCAAGGAACAAAAAGTCTGAGCAAAATTCTTTATTTTACTGTCCCGTTACCCTTTATTTTACTCGTATTTTTATTCATTCGAACCGTCACGTTAGATGGGTTTCTCCAAGGTTGGCAACTGTATCTAAATCCTGTTTGGAATGCGATGGGAGATCCTGAAGTTTGGGGAGCGGCATTTTCCCAAATTTTCTTTACCCTTACCTTGGCATTTGGCGTGATGATTGCCTATGCTAGTTATCGCGATAGCGGCGAAGATATTGTTAAAGATAGTTGGATTACAGCCCTATTAAATAGTGCGATTAGCCTATTTGCCGGGTTTGTGGTCTTTGGCGTTTTGGGCTATATGGCCACACAAGTGGAAACGCCCCTAGAAGAATTAGCCCAGCAAAGCGGTCCTGGTCTTGCCTTTGTTGTGTTTCCAGAAGCCTTAAGTTTAATGCCGCTTCCTTGGTTATTTAGTTTGCTATTTTTCCTGATTCTTTTAACTTTAGGAATTGATAGCGCCTTTTCATTAGTGGAAGCCATTAATACCGTCTTTCTTGACCGATCAGAAAATATCAAACTTCCTCAAATTTCCTTTTGGGTTTGCTTAGTTGGTTTTTTCGCAGGCATTATTTATACCACTCGGGCAGGACTTTACTTTTTAGATATCATTGATCATTTTGTGACTAGCTATAATTTGCTTTTTGTTGGCGTCTGTCAAGCCTTGTTGGCGGGATGGATTTATGGTGCTGAAAAGTTGCGTCGAGAAATCAATGAAGTAAGTTTGTGGAAACTAGGAAAATGGTGGTGGAACCTAACCATCAAATACTTAATTATTATTATTTTAACGGCGTTACTAATCACCAATTTCTACACTGATCTCAATACGGCTTATGGCGATTATCCAGGCTGGGTTCTTGGGATTGCTTGGTTTTTTGTTTTCCTTGTTCCAGTCCTTATTTCAGGGGGCATTATCGTTAAAGATCAAATGCAATTGCAACGGCAGAATCAGTTTTCGGAAGAGTAAAATTAACTATCAATTAATAGGGGAAAGTGAAAAATTTAATAGCATCATTTCCCCTATTCTTGACCAATATCTTCGTACCACAGTTGCGGAAACCGATTAATAAAATCGCTCATCAACTGTTTACACTCACTAAGGTCAAGATTGATCACTTCTACCCCATTTGCTTCCATAAAAGCTTTTGCCCCAGGAAAGGTGTCGGCTTCGCCGGCAATAACTTTTTTAATGCCAAATTGGACCACTGCCCCGGCACACAAATAACAAGGCATTAGCGTGGAATACAAGACCGTGTTTTGATAACTGCCAATCCGTCCGGCATTGCGAAGACAGTCGATTTCGGCATGGGTTACTGGATCATTGTCTTGTACCCGTTTATTGTGTCCTTGTCCCAGGATTTGCCCATCTCGCACTAAAACTGAACCAATGGGAATGCCCCCTTCTTTTAAGCCTTGTTTTGCCTGCGCGAT
>JBDGQV010000033.1:26865-38280 GCA_042218725.1 Halothece sp.
AAACTGAACCAATGGGAATGCCCCCTTCTTTTAAGCCTTGTTTTGCCTGCGCGATGCGCCTCCGGCGCCTGAATCGAAGATTCAATCGCGCTTGCCATGAATTCATCCATATGCTGCCTCTGCTAAGTGTTTTTAATATATTCCTGTAAGGCTTTGACTTCCAAATCCCCTGACTGTAAGGCCCGAATCCCTACTACATTGGCTTTGGCACCCGCAATGGTGGTTACCATGGGAATTTTATAGGCTAAGGCCGTCCGTCGAATTAACTGTCCATCGGTTTGGGCTTCTTGCCCGGTGGGGGTATTAATAATTAGTTGAATGTTGCCGTTTTTAATGGCATCTAACACATGAGGGCGACCTTGGTGCAATTTCAACAGCAGTTCCACCGCTAATCCTTCTGCTTCTAACGCGGCTTTGGTGCCTTCAGTGGCGATAATATTGAAGCCGAGTTCGATAAAATCTTTGATTACTGGAATCACCGCTTGCTTGTCGCGATCGTTGGTGGAAACAAAAACTGTTCCCGATAACGGCAACCGTTGACCGGCAGCTAATTCGGCTTTGGCGAAGGCTTTGCCAAACTCATCATCAATGCCCATCACTTCCCCAGTAGAGCGCATTTCCGGGCCCAGGATGACATCCGTTCCAGGGAATTTTTCGAAGGGCAACACAGCCTCTTTCACTGAGATGTGTTCCGGTTTGGGTTCTCTGGAGAGATCCCAGGAAAATTCTTGACTAATTTCAGAAAGGGTTTTCCCTGACATGACAAGGGAAGCAATTTTGGCCAGGGGTAGTCCCGTCGCTTTGGAAACAAAAGGAACCGTTCGGGAAGCGCGGGGATTGGCTTCGAGAATATAAACGGTGTCTCCCTGAACCGCAAACTGAATGTTCATTAATCCCACGACTTTCAGGGCAGTTGCCAGTTGTTGGCTGGCTGTGCGAATTTTGGCCAGGGCAGTTTCCTTAATCGAAACATGAGGCAAGGAACAAGCAGAATCGCCAGAGTGAATGCCGGCTTGTTCAATATGTTCCATAATGCCGCCGATAATGACATTTCCCGATTGATCCGCGATCGCGTCCACATCAACTTCAATGGCGTTTTCTAAGAACTTATCAATTAAAATCGGGTGTTCCGGTTCCACCTGAACCGCAAAACTCATGTAATGTTCTAATTCCCCGTCGGAATAGACAATTTCCATGGCGCGACCGCCCAACACATAAGAGGGACGCACCACCACCGGATACCCGATTTTGCCAGCAATGACCAAGGCTTCATCATAACTGCGGGCAAGACCATTCGGTGGCTGATCAATCACTAATTGCCGTAAAATTTGTTCAAACCGTTCTCTGTCTTCGGCAATATCAATGGAGTCGGGAGACGTGCCCCAAATTTGGGTAGGAATCGTGTCTTGATGACGATGCAGATACTCTTCTAAGGAAACTGCCAATTTCAACGGTGTTTGCCCGCCAAACTGAATAATAATGCCGCGCGGCCGTTCCACCTCAATAATGTTAAACACATCTTCCCGAGTGAGGGGTTCAAAATACAAGCGATCGCTGGTGTCATAGTCAGTAGAAACGGTTTCTGGGTTGGAATTGACCATAATTGTTTCATAGCCCCCCTCTCGCAGGGAAAACGAGGCATGACAGCAACAATAGTCAAATTCAATCCCCTGGCCAATGCGATTGGGACCGCCGCCTAGGATCATTACTTTTGGCTTCTCTGAGGGCAGCACTTCCGATTCTCCCACTTCGTAGGTGGAATAATAATAGGGCGTAAAGGCTTCAAATTCCGCGGCGCAGGTATCCACCATTTTATAAACGGGAAAGATGCCCTGATCGCTGCGTCGTTGTTCCACTTCCCCTTCTGAGGTGCCAGTGGCAAACGCAATTTGACAATCGCTGAAGCCTAACTGTTTAATTTCCCGCATCTGTTCGGCGGTAATCTCCGCTAATGGGGTTTGTTTGAGGAACTGTTCGCCAGCAATAATCTGTTGCAAATGGCTTAAAAACCAAGGATCAATGCTGGTTAACTCATGAATTTCTGCCACCGTCATTCCCAAGAGAAACGCATGACGAACCGTAAAAATCCGTTCTGGGGTGGCAGTGCGTAACCCGGCGCGAACTTGCGTTAAAGAGGGTAAGGTTTCGGGATGGTCGCATCCCCAACCATAACGCCCCGTTTCTAGGGAACGCAGCGCCTTTTGGAAGGACTCGCAGAAGGTGCGCCCGATGGCCATGGCTTCCCCAACTGATTTCATTTGGGTTGTTAAGGCCGAGGTAGATCCGGGGAATTTTTCAAAGGTAAAGCGAGGCACTTTGGTAACCACATAATCAATGGTGGGTTCAAAGGAAGCCGGGGTTTTCTTGGTAATGTCGTTGGGAATTTCATCCAGGGTATAGCCCACTGCTAACTTAGCCGCAAATTTGGCAATGGGAAAGCCCGTTGCTTTCGACGCTAAAGCCGATGATCTGGAAACACGGGGATTCATTTCAATGACGACAACTTCCCCATCTACTGGATTCACGGCAAACTGAATATTGGAACCGCCCGTTTCTACGCCAATTTCTCGGATAATTTGTTTCGCGTAATCTCGCAGTTTCTGATATTCTTTATCGGTTAAGGTCTGGGCAGGAGCAACGGTAATGGAATCTCCCGTGTGAACGCCCATGGGGTCCAGGTTTTCAATGGAACAAATGATAACGACATTATCCGCTAAATCGCGCATTACCTCCAGTTCATATTCTTTCCACCCCAGTAACGAGCGTTCAATGAGGATTTGGGATACCGGACTGGCATCGAGTCCTAATTGCGCTTTATCTTCAAATTCTTCTTGATTGTAGGCAATGCCGCCGCCACTGCCGCCAAGGGTATAAGCAGGACGAATAATGATGGGATAGGCACCGATTTCTTCATTGGCAATGGTTCTGGCTTCTTCCAAGTTACTCGCAATCCCAGAGGGGCAAACCGGGATATTGATGCGCGCCATGGCTTCTTTGAATAATAAGCGGTCTTCAGCCATGCTAATGGCAGGCAGTTTCGCCCCAATCAAATCCACATTATATTTTTCTAAAACCCCGGCATTGGCTAAATCTACTGCCACATTCAATGCAGTTTGTCCGCCCATTGTCGGCAATAGGGCATCCGGGCGTTCCTTCGCGATAATTTTTTCGACAATATCCGGGGCGAGGGGTTCAATATAGGTGCGTTCCGTCGTTTCTGGGTCAGTCATAATGGTGGCTGGGTTGGAGTTAACCAGCACTACTTCATAGCCTTCTTCTCGTAGGGCTTTACAGGCTTGCGTCCCAGAATAGTCGAATTCACAGGCTTGTCCAATAATAATCGGACCGGCACCTAAGACAAGAATTTTTTGTAAATCAGTACGACGGGGCATAGTTCTTCGCGCCTAGAACACAGTTTGAATCGAGACCATTTTATAGTACAACTGCCCCAAGTTGTATACCAAGTTGATGACAAGGCTTAAAAAACAAAGCTAGAAATGCCTAAATTATTGAGTACCCTGAAAAATCTGTTCAGCAACGGGTTCAAATTCTGGAAAAGTAGGGGACCCAATAGTTTCATTATTTCTAAATTGAGTCACTTGATATTCCCCTTCAACCAATTGATAAAGTGAGATGGTTGCTCGCTTGGGATTGCCCAAAAAGTTTCGTCCTCCTATTGCAGCATGGTCAACAATCCAATATTCAGGAATGCCTAATTCTTCATAGTCAGCTCGTTTTTTGAAATAATCATCTCGCCAATTAGTACTGACGACTTCCACAATTAGTTTCACCGATTCCGGCTTTTCAATAATTGATTCTTGTTCCCAACGGGGTTCTTCTACAATTGCGCTTTGATCAAGAACAACAATATCCGGTTCATACCCGGATTGGCCATTGCGAGACTTAACAATTGCTTCTCTGGGAATTGTCCACATTCCTCGCTTTCCCTGTTTAATAATGGCGAGGATTAATTCTTCTATGAGAAAGCCAGTAACTAAGGAATGTTTACCCGTTGGTTTCGGCATTGCAACAATGGTTCCATCGTGAAGTTCGCAGCATCTTCCTTGGCTGATGTACCATTGGATAAATTCTTCAAAAGTAACAGTATTCGTTGAAGATGGAACCATCAGTTTTTGCTTAAACTAAATTGGGTATCTGGTTGCAGTCCGTTAACGGGTGCGTTAGCAATAGGAGTAAACAACCAACGAACCCGTTTTCCAAAATAACCGTTAAGTTTTCCCTTCTGAGGGCCTTGATTGATTTAAGATGGGCAGAAGATAAGCTACCAATGCTCCTGAGGCAAATCCAAGCACATTACGGAGTAAAGGCAGCCAGTCTGCGGTGCGAGTCACGACGGGGCCAATACCAAAGGCAATGAAGAGAATGCCCCACAACGGTGAGAAAATTAAGGCCCATTGCCAAGCGACCACTTGATCTTCTTTTCTCGGTTTAGCGGCAAACCCGAAGACCACACCCCCAACAAGAGAAGTAATAAAGGTTAAAATCCATTGGTCTTGCGGCAACCCCGGAACAACTTCACATCCTCCTTCTGCTAAACACCCTTTCACTGTATCGAGAGAGGCCGCGATCGCGTTATTTTCGCCATTCTCTCTCACATAGTACATATTGCCAAAGCGCGTTTGCAGTTCTACCCAGAAGGTACGCGGCAACAGATCATAAACATCATCGCCGACATTAAATGCCAGCAGATTTCCCCCGCGGGCATCCGCAATCAGTAACACACTTTGATCATTTAAATCCCAATAATCTTTAACCGCCCGTCCTGGGGTACGGTCATATTGGGTTAAAATGCGCAGTTTCCAGCCCGTTTCTCCTTCAAATTGTTTAATCTTTTCCGTTAAGGATTCTTCTTGCAGCTTTGGCAGAAAATTCGCTAAATCAATAATCGGCGTTTGTTGTTCCGGTAACAGTGATGGATCATCATAGGCTTGCGCTTGATGGGGATGGGTTAGCCAAGCCGTTAAACCAAAGCAACAACTGATGAAAATAACAAGGAGGCGTCGCCAAGAAGGAATTGACATTTTTATATCGCTGATTTGTTTCGACATTTTTTAAATAATGAGTAACAAGCGTCAATTGCTTTACACTTGTTTACTTTATTTTAAGGATAGTGAGGAACCAGTTACAGGTCAACTAAGCATTTTTCTAACCTAAGATAGGGTTTGCGGACTTATCGTTGCTGGATCCATTCCCAATAACGCTGGTGTAACTGTCGCGCTGCGGGATAGGTAGAGTTGGGACTGAGAAAATGGGAAAATTCAAAGGTTACCAATTTATCCACCTGGGCAAGTTCAGCTTGTTCAATTTTGTAGCGGAGTTTGCGATAATCAATGGGCGGGAACTTAAAGGGCATGTCGCGATCGAAGCTTTCCACATTACTCCATGTCGTTAATCCGTACTTACTGGCAAGTTCTCGGTTGGCTTGCAAATAGGCTGGCAAGTCGCGATAGGCTACATTACCATCTTGAAAGGCGACAATATCGACAATGCCTTGCAATCGGGCAAATACTGATTCCCATTCTGTTATATGTTGATCTAGCGAAATGGCCGTGTCTCCAAACTGCTTAATGCCTTTTATGTAAGGCGAGATGAGAATGGGCACGTCTTGCAATTGTTTCAAGTGAGAAGAAAGATCTTCATACACTTGCATCATGCCTTCATTATAGGTATTAATTTCATGGCTGATATACCATCCCCCAAACGCGGAATAATGGCCATAACGGTTAATAAACTCCTCACAGAAGGCTTTGTTAATATCGGTTTCCGTTTGATAATCGCCATTTACCCAGTAATGCCCGGAGTCATAGGTGCCAAAATAAAAGGTCATCCCGTAACGTTGGGCAAGGGTGAGGAACAATTCCACTAAATCGGTATAGACAGGGAGAATGCCAATTTTCTCTTGCAACACCTGTGAGTTAAATGTTGCTTGTTCTTGATAGCCGGCGCGAATTAAAATAACAGTGTCGATGCCGACCTGTTGCATAGCAGCAAAATCGGCTTCCCAATCGCGATCGCGCCAATTTTGAGACGGAATATCATGGGTGATTTCATCGAGGAAGGTTCCGGTGATTGCTGGTTTCATTTGCTACCTTGTCATCATCATCTGATCCATTATCGGGCAAAAGGTTAAGAAGCAATGGCAAACGGACACATTGAAGCCATCTGGATCAAGCGATTTAAGGGCGGTCCCATGGACGCCGTGCAACAAGCGGAAATGGTGAAGCGACGAGGATTAGTGGGCAATGCCAATCAAGGCGGGCGCCGACAGATTACCATTATTGATGCAGCAGTCTGGGAACAAGTCATGGCAGAACTGGGGACTAATATTGATCCCTCTGCCCGACGGGCTAATATTATGGTGCGCGGCATCGACTTAGCCCATAGTCGGAAAAAAATTCTACAGCTTGGGGAATGTCGGGTCAAAATTTTTAATGAAACCAAACCTTGTGAACGCATGGACGAAGTTGTCCCCGGTTTAAATCAAGCCTTGTATGACAATTGGCGTGGGGGTGCATTTGGCGAAGTCATTCAAGGAGGCACCGTTTGCGTTGGGGAGGCAGCACAGTGGGAAACTTAAAGTTCCATTTTAGTGCTGGTAAATCCTTCCCCTTATTTCATACTTCTAGCTTTGCTTTTCGACTTCTGCCACATTCAAAATGGTTTTCAACACCGAATCCGGATTCAAACTCATGGAGTCAATTCCCGATTCCACCAAAAATTGGGCAAATTCGGGATAATCACTGGGCGCTTGACCGCAGATGCCGATTTTCCGTCCTTTGTTTTTAACAGTTTCAATGGCCTGTTTCACCATCCGTTTAACCCCTTCATTGCGTTCATCAAATAGATGCGCCACTAACGCGGAATCGCGGTCTAGTCCTAAGGTTAACTGAGTTAAATCATTGGAACCAATGGAAAACCCATCAAACACGTCGCTAAATTCATCGGCAAGCATGACATTGCTGGGCAACTCACACATAACATAGACTTGTAAACCATTAACCCCTTGTTCTAAGCCATGTTTTGCCATTTCTGCAATGACGTTGCGTCCTTCTTCCGGTGTCCGACAGAAGGGAATCATGGGAATGAGATTGGTTAAGCCCATGTTATCTCGCACTTTTTTCAAGGCTTGACATTCCAGGGCAAAGGCTTCCCGATAATTGGGATCGCAGTAACGAGAGGCCCCGCGCCAGCCTAGCATGGGGTTTTCTTCTTTCGGTTCAAACTGACTTCCCCCCAGCAAATTGGCATATTCATTCGTTTTGAAGTCCGACATCCGCACAATCACGGGTTTGGGATAAAAGGCAGCTGTAATCATCCCTACGCCGCGGGCAAGTTTATCCACAAAGAAATTGGGTTTATAGTCGTAGCTGGCGGTTAACGCGGCAATTTGATCTTGTACCCGTTCATCTTCCAGTTGATCAAAGTAGAGTAGGGCTAACGGATGGGCTTTAATGTGGTTAGTAATGATAAACTCTAGACGCGCTAACCCCACCCCATCAGCAGGAATATTGGCCAGGGAAAAGGCTTGTTCGGGGTTCCCAATATTCATTAAAATTTGGGTGCGGGTTTGCGGTAAATCTTCCAAGGGGGCTTCTTGCACATCAAAGCCCAGTAAGCCCTCGTAAACCTTGCCTTCTTCGCCTTCACTGCACGAGACGGTGACATCTTGCCCGGATGGAATAACTTGGGTGGCGTTGCCGCAACCAACAATGGCAGGAATTCCCATTTCACGGGCAATAATCGCCGCATGACAGGTACGTCCCCCTTGATCGGTTACGATCGCGCTTGCCTGCTTCATAATGGGTTCCCAATCGGGATCCGTGCGTTTGGTAATTAACACCTCTCCCGGTTTGAAACGATCAATGTTTTTGGCATTGACAATAATTCGGGCTTTGCCTTGACCAATACTGGAACCGACACTGCGCCCGGTGGCTAAAACTGCACTGTGGCTTTGCAGCTGATAAGTTTGCAGGAGATTGGTAGCTTTTTGCGATTGGACGGTTTCTGGACGGGCTTGGACGATAAAGAGTTCACCGGTTATCCCATCTTTTGCCCATTCAATGTCCATGGGGGTATCATTTCCCCGCAAATTGGAGTAGTGGTCTTCAATTTCCACTGCCCATTTTCCCAGTTGCAAAATTTCCTCATCGCTCAGGCAAAATTGGGCGCGATCGCGCTCGGAAACGGCAACGTTGCGTGTCTGTTTCGACCCACCCACATCATAGACCATTTTCATCCCCTTCGTCCCGAGGCGTTTTTCTAAGATGGGTTGATAGCCTTCTTTCAGGGTGGGCTTAAACACCAGATATTCGTCGGGATTGACAGATCCCTGAACAACATTTTCCCCTAATCCATAAGCCGCGGTAATTAAAGCCGAATTTTTAAAGCCAGTCTCCGTATCAATGGAAAACATGACACCAGCGCTGGCTAAATCGGAACGCACCATTTTTTGCACGCCAACGGAGAGGGCAACGGCAAGATGATCAAACCCCTTATTTTCTCGATAGGAAATGGCGCGGTTGGTAAACAAAGAGGCAAAACATTTGTGACAGGCTTCTAAAACCCCCTGAATGCCATGAATGTTGAGATAAGTTTCTTGTTGCCCGGCAAAACTGGCTTCCGGCAAATCTTCAGCAGTGGCGCTGGAACGCACAGCCACATCGGTTTCATCCCCGTAGCGGTTGCACAGTTCTTGATAAGCTTCGGTAATTGCTGTTTTGAGTTCCTCTGGAAATGGGGTATTTAAGATCAGCGATCGCGCTTTTTTGCCAGTTTTTTGTAAACTGTTCACATCGTTGATATCCATTTGGGAAAACAGTTCCCGCAATTGACTTTCAATGCCCGCATTAGCAATAAAGTGGCGAAAGGCATAGGCTGTCGTGGCAAATCCGTCAGGAACATTTACCCCTTTGGTTTTCAATTGTTGGATCATCTCTCCGAGAGAGGCATTTTTGCCGCCAACAATTCCCACATCTTGATTGTTAACTTCTTCGTACCGAAGGACTAGGGCTGTTTCTTTTGTCGCATCCGAGGTATTTTGTTGTAATGTATTAACCATTTTCCCCTCCTTGCTCTATTTTTAATTTTATTGTTGGAAGGAAATGGCTACTTTATTTTTTATCAATTTGTAATAAGAGCTTTTGAGAAGAAATTATGAATTTTCTAATTGAGATAGAAAAATCCTCATCAATTGAGATCCCGAAACCCTAAGTTAAATCAGGAATCAAATCAGAACAAATGGCTTTCCCTTATTATAACAAATTTTACTTTTATTAAAAAAGCGATTATTTTCGTGACTGAACATTTGCTATTTACAATTGAATTCATTGGTCAATAACAAATTAATAAAAATCAATCATCGATGCCAAACCCTTTCTGAACTGAGGAAAAAATTTCATCTCAAAGTGGAATAAATCCTAAAAAAATTATTGTGAGAATCGTTAGCAAGATCAAGGAGGACCAAGAAACGTTATGATTAGTTAAGCAATTATACTTGCTTTCAAAGCTAGTTCTGAATCAGTGGTGAGGGTAGTTATGTCTCTCAATCCTTTTCCGCATCGCACGAAAATTGTTGCTACCATTGGCCCTGCGAGTCAATCGGAAACCGTAATTCGGCAACTTGTCCAAGCTGGAATGAGTGTGGCGCGACTAAACTTCTCTCATGGCAGCTATGATGATCATGCTGCTACCATCGCACGTCTCAGAAAAATTTCGCGGGAACTGGATACGCCCATTACCCTTTTGCAAGACTTACAAGGGCCAAAAATTCGGGTGGGATGGCTTCCCCAAGGAGAAATTGCGCTCACCGAAGGAGACCAGGTTACCTTAACCCCTAATCTCGAAACAAGCGACACCCCAAATCTGATTCCCATTGACTATCCCCATCTCGCTGAAGAAGCCCAACCGGGAACGCAAGTTTTATTAGATGACGGCCTTTTAGAACTGAAAGTAGAAGCCATTCAAAACGCCCAATTGCAATGTCGGGTTGTAACAGGAGGCACCCTGAAAAATCGTAAAGGGGTTAACTTTCCCAACTTAAATCTCACCCTTCCCTCCTTAACGGTGAAAGATCAACAAGACTTAGACTTTGGCATTAAACAAGGGATTGACTGGGTCTGCTTAAGTTTTGTGCGCGGGGCGGAAGATATTCATCACTTGAAAGGGTTTCTGCAATCCAGAGAGGCAAGAATTCCAGTGATTGCCAAAATTGAAAAACCGCAAGCAGTTGAAAATCTGGATGCCCTAGTTAAGGAATGCGATGGATTAATGGTGGCACGAGGCGACTTAGGTGTAGAAATGCGCCCGGAAAAAGTTCCTTTATTGCAAAAGAAAATTATTCAAACCTGTAATCGGACGGGGATTCCTGTTATTACCGCGACACAAATGTTAGAAAGTATGATTCATTCGTCGCGCCCTACCCGCGCAGAAGCCTCCGATGTTGCCAATGCCATTATTGATGGTACCGATGCGGTCATGTTGTCAGGAGAATCCGCAGTGGGAAAGTATCCCCTGCAAGCGGTGGAAATTATGGCGCGGATTGCCCAAGAAGTTGAACCTGGCATCACGTTTACGAATCATCCGCCAACAGAAAATACAGAAACCCATGCTTTGAGCGAAGCCTTAAATTCCATTGATAAGATGATGGAATTGCGGTGTATTGCGTCCTTTACCACCACAGGCTACACAGCCAGAATTGCGTCTGATGAACGCCCGAAAGCCCCCATTGTTGCTTTTACCCCCAATTTAGACGTCTATCATCGCTTAAATTTAATTTGGGGAGTGAAACCGCTGCTGTTACAACCGCAAGAACCAGGCTTAGAACCGTTAATTGCAGAAATGGAGTCTTGTTTATTAGAACGGCAGTTAGTTGCATCTGGCGATAAAATATTAATTCTCGGCGGTTCCCCTGTTCAACGGGCAAGAGGAACTAATTTCTTGAAAATTCATTCGATTTCGTAGGCTATGAAGGAAAAATTGTTACAGTGGCTCGATCGCGCGTTAATGCTAGATTTATTTTTAGTGCTGGCCAGTTTTTTCTGGTTTGCAATCGCGCTAATTGGACGTTGGGCCGATGTTCCCCTAGGACTGGATTTATGGTATGACCTCTGGGAACCTGTTTTCACACCAGCCCTGGGAATTCTCATGTTAGGGGCCATTGCCAATGGCATTATTCGCCAAATTTCGAAACGATTCGGGGTTGGTGACTGAAGACAAATTTCTAGCTAAACCTATCTAAACTTGCTTACTTATTATGCTATCATAGGTTTATGAGTAAGTTTAGTATTTCCGAAGCAGCAAAAATTAAAGGAGTATCCCCCTCTACCCTCAGACGTTGGGAAAGTGAAAAGTTTTAAGACCAAGCTAAACCTTAATAATAAGCAAAGGACATCCATG
>JBDGQV010000034.1:0-5147 GCA_042218725.1 Halothece sp.
GCCTATGAAAATCTTCAGATTCAAAATTTAGTCAAAAATCATAATCTTGCCAAGTCAATTAATGATGTTGCATGGTATCAGTTTCGAGTTTGGTTAGAATATTTCGCTTGGAAATTCGGAAAAATAACAATTGCTGTCAATCCGAAATACACCAGCCAAAAATGTTCTAATTGTGGCTCGATTGTTAAAAAATCTCTATCAACAAGAACACACAAATGTCATTGTGGAACTTGTTTAGATAGAGACGAAAATGCGGCAATCAACATTTTGAAAGAAGCACTCCGTACCTTCGGGCAGAGGGAAACAGCTAACCTTGAGTTAGAAAACGCTTTCGGAGATTTGACCGCTACTTTGGTTGAAGCAATTCAGTCAAAGCAAGTCGAATCGTAGAAGAAAGAATCTCCCGTTATAACCCGACGGGTTTAGCGGGAGAGTGTCAATGTTTCGATTTCACCGGTTGAACAGCTTTGGTAGAAAACCCTTGTTTATGGAGCGCTTCTGTTAAAACTAAATCGTTGGGAACGCGATCAACAAATAAGATCCCGTGCAGATGATCGAATTCGTGCTGAATGACCCTTGCTAAAAGGCCACTCGCTTCCATTTTTTTCGGGCGGCCTGATTCGTCTTTATATTTTACTTCAATCGCTTCCGGGCGAACCACATCCAAAAAGACACCTGGGATACTAAGGCAACCTTCTTCCCCTTTGGCGAGTTCTTTGCTATAACTTTGAATTTGGGGATTAATCAGAATGAGGGGAGGCGTTGCAGTATTGCTGGGATCGCAATCTATGACTAGCATCTGCTTATTGACACCGACTTGCGGGGCAGCCAAACCAATCCCCTCTTCGGTGTACATGGTTTGCAACATATCTTTGGCTAAGTCTCGCACCGATTGATTAACTTTGTTAATGCGCTTGGTGGACTGACGAAGGGCGCGATCGCCGAGATAATGCAGGGATAACGGCGCTTGTTCCGTTGATTGTTGTTTATTGAGAATCGAGGTGGTCATAGCATTTCCTGATTTAAACAATACTGAGGTTTCGTTTCGATCTTAACAATTTAGTCATTCTCAGAAGATTCAGACTCGGCAACGTTTTTTCCTTGAACCACGAGTACCGAACAAGGGGCATAATGAACCACATGGTTGCTGACACTGCCTAAAAACACTTCTGCCAATCCGCGGCGCCCGCGACGCCCGAGGATCACCAAATCCGAATCCCAACTTTTTGCCATTTCTCGAATCCAACTGCTGGGATCGCCAATTTTCCAGTCGTATTCTACGGTTAATCCTTCCTGTTGCGCCCGTTGCGCATAATTTGCCAACCAGGTTTCCACTTCTTGGGTTTGGGCTTCAATATGTTCTTGTACCGAGGAAGACAGACTCATGACATTTTGCCCATAAATGCCACTATAGGCTTCCATACTCCGACCGTCAAAAATGAGGGCATGGAATAGCAAGAGTTGTGCTTGATAGGGTTTCGCGATCGCGATCGCTTGGTTAAAGACAGCTTCTCCTTGCGGGGAACCATCTAAGGCCACTAAAATTTTTTGATATGTCATTTTAACGTTTGCTCAAACCGTAAACAACAAAAAAGCATCAGATGAGTTTTCAGTGATCCAATCAATCATTACTCTTGAAAGCGCGATCGGTACTACGTTTTTCCCAATCGTTGGTATGCTGAATGAGTAGGAGGATGATGACTCACTTTCCGATCTATCCTTCACTATTTTCCTACAAAACTAATAATTTTTCTCCCCAATGGACGTTAAAGAACTCCTTACTCAATATGCTAACGGTAAAACCGAATTTCAAGGAATTGATTTAAACGGGGCGAATCTGCGGGGAGCAGATTTAATTGGGATTCATCTAGAACAATCGCGTCTACAAGCTGCAATTTTAAGTTTTGCTTACCTTAACCAAGCCTATTTTCAAGAATCTGATTTAGCTGGAATTAAATTCAGCGGGGCAAATCTCAATCAAGCGACTTTCAAACAATCCTCCCTCTATAATGCGGATCTGCACGGAGCCAGTTTACAAAAAGCAAATTTACAAGGGGTAAATCTGAATTATGCCAACCTTGTTGATGCCAACCTCACAGAAGCCAAGTTACAAGAAACAGATTTAAGCTACGCTAATTTAACCGGGGCTTGTCTGCGTTTTGCCAATCTCAGAGAAGAAAGCCGTAAAATTACTAAGCTTCAAGGGGCAAATCTACGTCGCATTGATTTACAAGGCGCCAACTTAAGAAATGCTGATTTGCGACAAGTCCAACTTCAACAAGCCAATTTAAAAAATGCAATTCTACGGGGTGTTGACTTACGGGGCGCCGATTTAACAGAGGCGAATTTACAAGAAGCAGTTTTAACCGATGCGCAAGTCGATCAAGTTTGTTTAGATGGCGCTAACCTATCAAAAGCCATTCTAGAACGAACCCACTTAGTAGGAGCTTCTCTAGTGGGAGTAAATTTACAAGATGCGGTGTTGCGAGAAGCCAAGTTAATGAAAGGAAACTTAAAACAGGCAAATCTCCACCTTGCCCGCCTCAATCGAGCTGACTTACATCGGTGCAATCTCAGCGAAGCGAATTTAAGCCAAGCGATTTTGATCGAAGTTAGTCTGATCCGAGCCAATCTCTTCGATGCTGATTTAAGTGAAGCCAATTTACTGCGAGCAGAACTGAGCAGTGTTGATTTAAATCAATTAAAGTTGCAGGGAGCGACCATGCCCGACGGTCGTATTCATACCTAATTAATTTTTAGGGGAAAATCATGACAAGAATGGGATTGATTTTTGTGGTATCTCTTTTTTTATGATACAATTCAGGAAAAATACTGATTAAAATCAAACTTGACGGGAGCAACGAATTGAGAAAAAACCACGAAAATCAGAAATTCCTAGAGGTCATTGTTTAAGCCTCAATTGGTTATTGGCGACATCATTTTTGATAAAAACAGATTCTTTTGCAGATTTGGATTAATGCAATCTCACTTGGTAAAACCTAATCCCGACAATTAATTGCGTGATTAAAATTAGGAGGAATGGTTCCATGATTTCTACTTCTCAAAGCCTAACAAAAGACTTAGAAAAACAGCAAAAATTGCTGATGATAAAGAAACTCTTATTTGCTGCTTGTCGAGATTACTGGGAACGAGATCGTATTACTCTGTTATCAACAAGTACCAAAGCATTAATTGCAGAATTACAACAATCTTACCCCAACTTTAATGACGTCAAACAGAAGCTTTATGGGGTTGTTAATCAATTAAATAAACGGGAAAAGTATTTTCCCATTGCTACTCAACTAATCAACAAACTAAGTCAACTATACGGGGAAGTGACAGAAGAAAGCAAAGCTAATTTTAATCCTTTAGACCCAAAGGAAAATTCCGTTGATGTTTCGCTCGATCAAAACAGTACAATAGCAGACATCCTGAAAACGTTTGAAGAAGATCAAAACTCACAACGTATCCATAAAATGCTGTTTGCACTTAGTAAACAGCGTTGGGAAAATAATCTGGAAACTTTATCAAACTATCCAGTAGAGCAATTAATTCAAAACATTTATCAAACTTATTCTAGTCTAGAACGAATCAGTTTAAATTTGTTAAAAATCGTTAAAGGTTTGAATAAGCAAGGGATTTACTCTCAAGTTGCGAAAACGATTATCACGGAATTAGCTAAATTATATCCGGATCAACAAGTAGACCAACTGACCTCCTTAGTGAATGTTTCTAAATCCAATTTAAGCCAATCTAAGAACACTCCTAGTTCTGTCGTTCCTCCGGCTAAACTGGAAACAGAAACTAGAAAACATAATTTTGAGTATAATCCTTATCAAGTCAGACAACGGATTATGAAATATACTAATCCGTTACGAGCAAAGATGTTACTGTTTTATACGCTCCACTCTAACGAAATTACTTCTCAGCAAGAGATTGATAGCTTACTGCTCAAAACGTATGAATTGGATCAAATGATCATGCAGCTTGTCCAAAATTTTAGGACAATTCAAGAATTACAAGATCATTTAGAAACAAGTGCTTTAAGTATTTCTTCAATTAATGATCAACTGTTTAATCCTGATGAAAATTTACAGGTCATTAAGGCAATTATTATGTCGGTGAAGCCACTTTATGAAACCAATTAATTGAAAATTATGGACGCTGATGAACTTTTAAATCATTATCAGAACAGTCGCAAATCTTTTACAGGTGAAAACTTAAGCGGTACTAATTTATCGGGAGCTGATTTAATTAGCATTAACTTGTCTAGCGCTAATTTAGAAAAAAGCACACTCACTTTTGCTTTTCTGAATGAGGCTAACCTAAATGGAAGCAACTGCGTGAAGGCTACCCTCAGCGGGAGTTATTTAAACCAAAGCAACCTTCGATCTGCAAATCTTCACGATTGCGATTTACACGGTGCCATTCTACAGGGTGCTAATCTGGCAGATACCAACCTCACTTTAGCGAATCTCCTCGATAGCAACTTAATGGAAGCTAACTTGGAAGGGGCAGACTTAAGCGGTGCAGATTTAACAGGCGTTTGCTTATTAGGGGCAGTAGTTACAAGTTTCGAGAGACGAGGAGAACAAAATCATCGCAGAACCAAACTCAAAAGAACCATTTTAAAAAGGGCTGATTTGGAAGGATTAAAGCTGGATCATTTGGACTTTACTCAAGCCATTTTATGGGAAGCTAATTTAGTCCGAGCAAGCCTTGCCAAAGCCAACTTACAACGAGCAAATCTACAAGACGCGAATTTATTTGCTGCTGATTTAACACGGGCTAATTTAACCGATGCCAATCTTAGGGGAGCGAATTTAACCAAGGCAAATTTGGAACGGGCAAATTTAACAGGGGCTGACTTAACCGGCGCCTATCTTAATGAAACAAAAATGTTTGAGGGGATTTTCAATAATGCCATTCTGGTTCAAGCGAAACTGCAACGAGCAAGGATGATTCGGGCTAGTTTTAAGCGAGCGAATTTAACGAATGCGAACTTAATGGAAGCTAATTTGAGACAAGCGGATTTAACACGAGCCAATTTAACCAGTGCTAATCTGTATCATGCCGATTTAACCGGTACCGATTTAAATAGTACAAATTGGACCAATGTTAATTTAGAAGGCGTTATTCTCCCTGAC
>JBDGQV010000035.1:0-2292 GCA_042218725.1 Halothece sp.
CTGCTGCGACGGTTGGTGAAATATCATCTCAAATGGCTAGCAGGATTTTTTCTTTTACTTGTGATTATCCGTATCAGTTTCATTCCGATTCAAATCGCGATCGCGCAACACCAATCCCCCAAACCGCAAATTATCTTTGTTCTTGGCGGCGGGAGAGAACGAGAAACAGCGGCTGCCAAATTAGCCAAAACTTACCGCCAACTCCCGATTTGGATCTCCTCAGGAGATCCGCCAAACTTGACAAAATCTTATTTCCAAGACTTCAATGTTTCACTGTCTCGACTTCATTTAGATTCTTGCGCACTAGATACCGTTACGAACTTTACGTGTTTAGTTGACCAATTTAAGCAACGTCAGATCAACCATGTTTATCTTCTAACTTCCGAGTTTCATTTGCCTCGTGCTCAGGTCATTGCTTTTTTGGTTTTTGGAAGTCACAACATTGCGATCACGCCGATTGGCATTGTTCAACCGCCCCCGAAGCCTGAACCTTGGTTAGCGACGGTTCGAGATAGTGTGCGCAGTATTGTTTGGATGCTAACGGGACGCACTTTTGTCAGCTTCCATCCCAGAGAGCGCGATCGCGCTTTTTATTAAGATGCATTCCCCTTTCCAATTATATCAGTATAATTAATTAAGTATACATGATTATAACATAGGGAAAGCCTTTTCACGAAACAGGAAATGAAAACTTTTCCAAACAGACAACTGAAGTCTTCTTTGAGCGAGACAAAAACCTGGTTGTTTTTTGCTGCTGTCATTTTAGCCCTGTGGCACGGTGTTTTGACTCATCGGATAGAAACGACCAATAACTTACTCATAACAGCCCTGTTTTGGCTAGTTGCTTTATTTTTACTGTGGAAAAAGCGAGATAAAATTGCCGTTTCTCCCCAACCCCTAGCCAGCATGATGGGATTGTTGATTTTGGGATGGGCATTGTTTCGAGGAACGTCTGTTTTTTGGTTTGAAAATTTATTTGTTCAATTACTTCCCATGATCGGTTTTTTTGCCATCGCTTTAATAAGTTCTGGATGGAAAAGGTTGAGTCTTTATTTTCCTTCCCTTTTTACTTTATTGACCTATAGTGTTTTGGGTTCCCTAATTGAACTTTTTTTGAAATCGACTCCTGGCGGCTTCAATTTTTCTCAATTGACAGCTCAAACCAGTAGCTTTCTTTTACATTACATTGGGTTCAATATTATTAATGAGGGAGTGCATATTTATGTCAATCAAGAAAGTGTCAAGGTTTTATATTTCTGTACTGGGGGTCCTTTAATTAGTCTATTATTTCAACTTACCTTAGTTTTAGTACTAGTGAATCCTATCAGCTGGCGTTTATTCTGGAAACTAAGTTTGAGTATTGTTGGCATCGGATTTTTCTTAGGCGTTATTCGCGTGGCGCTTCTAGCCGTCCTTGTTTCAAACCAAGCCGCATTTGACTTTTGGCATGGCAACGAAGGCAATCAAATTTTTTCTTTAATTGCTTTTTTAATCTGGATTATTGCCATTAACTTCATTTATGAAAAAGATGAAAATCATCAGGGAAGTCCACTGCTATCTTGGGAAGAAAATCCCACAAGGAAGCAAGGGGATATGTTAGACAATTTGGTAAGAACTTTGTCCCCAACTTCTCCCCGTTCTTGGTTGCTTCCCCTGACTGGAATAACGATCGCGGGCGTGACAGCGGCAACCATAATGATGCCACAAATTGGACGTCGAGAAATTCCGCCTTTACAGTTTCCTTCACAGATTACCCTTGCCGGTTGGGATCAGCAAAATAGTCTTCCTCTCGTTAATCATCCAGAAAGAAAATTTCAACAGGATGGTCTCCGTTCCGGACAACAATACCAGTATCGACAACAGGAAAATCAAGTCACTGTCGCCCTACGGTTTTCTAGTCCCACAGTGGGTCGCATAGAAAAATATATCAAACAAACTTACGAACCAGGATTTGAAAAAGCCTATCAGCAAGGAAGCACAAAATATCTTCCCAACTTAGGACATTACCATCTGTTTACCAACCAAGACAAGGCTTATTTAAGTACTTGCCTCACTCCTAGCGGTGAAAGTACTGTTGATTTTCAAAATTATATCAAGAAAGCCAATCGGAAGATATTTGAGTGGGAAAGTTTAATTCCTCGTTTGTTAGGTAAACAAAGTTTGCGGGAACGCCGTTGTTTATGGGTCAATTTATCAACTTCCTTGAATAACCAGTCGCCAGAAAACAGTTATCGTCGCTTAGAGTCAGTATTTAAGCAAGGATATTCCAAGTGGCAAGGGCTTTTCGACTAA
>JBDGQV010000036.1:0-1158 GCA_042218725.1 Halothece sp.
CGCGATCGCGCCCAGGATTCTCTTAGACTTCTCCACTGCTGAGACTGACTTAGGCATTATCCTCAGCGACTATGTTTTGATGATGCTTCCGGTTCCCTTTGGGAATTATTTAGCCGATCCGGTTAATACGAATTGGGCAGTATTGGAAAAGCAGTCTACGTTTAACTTTGATAAAACCCAAGTTCAAGAGCCTGTTAACTTTGGCGGATTACAATCGGTGTTTACTGTGGGATTGCTTGCTGGTGGCGGTTATGGGGGCGGTAGTCCTCTCGATGACAGTTATCTGGAAGTGATGGAAATTGAGGGAAGAGCTAGCCTGATTGACCTTCCTGCTGTCTCTAGTTCTTGGGGAAGCTGGAATAATCTTGTTGGCGTTTTCCCCATGGAACCTAACCTAAAAATTAAGCTCCGTCCCAGCAATACTAAACCCACGGTAAATCAAACCATTAATGCTTCAGCGTTCTTCACAGGCTAATGATTTTTCTAGGAGTCTATCAAGACTGGTTTCTTGCGGTTTGGACAATTAACCGTTTGCTGGTGTTAACTAATGAGCAAATTTTAGTCCGCAGTGATGGACACTATAATCATGAATTTGCCTCTGTCTTGCTTCAGCGCGAGCGTGTTCTGATTGTTCGCGGCGATGAACGGTTAAAAGTTTCAGGGAATGGCGGACTCTATACCCACACTTGGCTGAGTTTATTCCTTCGTTTTTCCTTGGATTCCTATCTCATCAAAATTGACCCTGACACAGGGATTAATCATCCCCCAACTTTCCCTGCTGAGTTTGATGTTGCTTGCAATTTCATGAATGGCGCTTTGAGAGGGGGCGCCGTTGCGTTCACTCGTCAAGCCGTGCAAATGCTAGTTGCCAGCCGATTTCTTCTCGATGAGAAATATCAACCTTTGCGCTGGTGCTATCGATGGCGAAATACAGAGTGGATTCCCTGCGAAGATGCCATTCTCTATGACGCGATCCAGCGTTTAGGCTTAACCCTTGTCCACTGGGATGACGTTTACTGTCGCCACTCCGCAGAAAGCTTTAATCCTCCCTATTCCATCAATTCCTACTCTTTTTATCACCCCATTGGCAGAACTAGTGACGAATAACAAAGGAGAAACCATTATGAAAGTCTCTGAATTTAAGCAAAAAGTTTCCGG
>JBDGQV010000037.1:0-14748 GCA_042218725.1 Halothece sp.
TTGCATGTTCTCTACGTTGCCTACTTATTTTCAGATGATGTTTAGCCAATTTTTGACGAGCTTTTTTACGATTGTTGGAACCTTTTTGTTTTCTCGAAAGAGAACGTTGTAATTGTTTAAGTTTTTGTTCTCCTTTTCTCAGGAAATTCAAATTGGGTTCTTGGTGACCATTGCTATCAGTATAGAAACTCTCAATTCCAACATCTAAACCAACAGCCTTTCCAGATGGTTGAATTTCTTCTTTTACTTCAGTGTTAATTAAAAACTGAACATAGTAACCATCAGCACGTCTAACAATTCTTACTCGCTGTATTTCACCAGGAGAGTAGAAATGTAAATCTCTGGTTCCAACTAATTTAATTCTGCCAATTTTGTTTTTATCAGTAAATGTAATATGTTTTCTGGTATTTAAATCAAGTTTCCATCCTGATTTTTTATACTCAACAGAACGGTTATTTTTTTGATATTGTGGATATCCTTTTTTGCCAGAAACTTGTTTCTTACAATTACTGTAAAAACGACTGATAGCAGCCCAAGCTCTTTCGGCAGCAGATTGTCTTGCACTAGAGTTCAATTTTCCAGCCCAGGAAAATTCTTTGGCAAGTTTCGCACAATTTTTATTCAAATCGTACTTATTAACACCATGATTGTCTTCCCAATATCGAACCGATTTATTACGGATAAATTGAACTGTACGAATCGCTTCATCCATTGCTCGATATTGAGTTTTCTTCCCTTTGGCTTTGAACTCTAGAACAAACATTTTTATGCCAAATCCTAAAGCACAAATTGATTTTAGCAGAAACCTGTTAGACTGGCAACTAATGTCCTGATTCATCTACCCGATAAGCTGACGCTATATCGGAGCGGAGCTTTAGTGAGCATCTTCTCAGGACGCGAGATAAAATAAGGAGTTAATCGTGCTACTAACCCCAAAAAGCGGTTTATTTTTACTCATTTCCTGTGTCGCCGCGATCGCGGCAGTGGGCTCTGTATTTGAACTATCCTACGGTGATCCTCGCTATGGTGTCTTCATCACCTCCATTATTCTTAGTGCCAGTATTCCCCTGACTGGGGCTGCTCTTTGGGTAGCGATCAGAGATGCACGTGCCAATTTGAAGTAATGATGAATTATCCCCCCTGACTCAATTTCGAGGGGGGAATATTCTTGCTGTCTAATCACGTTTGCCAGCTGAGGCGAATTCGCTTGAAAGTTCTGCTCAACGACTTTAAGCCTTCCCAGCACTGCCAAACAATCTCATTTTTTCCGCAATGACCTCTTGCATGGCTGCGGTCACTGATTTTTGACAATCCAAGAGATCGCTTTTAGATCCGGTTTTTCCGTACTCCCGCCAAAACTCCAGATAGGTTTTCCGCACTTCGCTATTAACGTTAAACTTGCACACGCCTAATTCAATTGACTGCTGAATCATTTCTGCCGGTAAACCGGAAGCCCCGTGCAACACCAGAGGAATCTGAAGTTGTTGACGAATTTTGGCAAGGCGATCAAAATCTAATTGGGGTTCGCCGTGATACTTGCCGTGAACATTGCCGATGGTGACCGCGAGGAAATCGACGCCCGATTTGGCCACAAATTCTTTAGCTTCGTCTGGATCGGTCATTTTGGCTTCTTTTTCGGCAACGGTCATTCCATCTTCTGTGCCGCTAATGCGACCGACTTCCGCTTCCACTGTTGAGCCTTTAGCGTGGGCTAAATCAGTCATTTCTCGGGTGAAGGCAAGGTTGTCTTGAAAAGATAGCGTAGAACCATCGGCTAAAATGGATTGTACCCCTGCTTCTAACGCGGTGCCAATCATCGCGCGATCGTCGCAATGATCTAAGTGAACTGACATGGGGACATTTGCCGAGTCTGCGGCTTCTAAAAACATGGCAATTAGCGCAGAACCGCCATAATTTAGAACATTCGGCAGAATTTGGAGCATGGCCGGGCTCTTTTCAGCTTCCGCAGCATCAATCACGGCTTTGGCTCCTTCGAGATTATACATATTGAACGCGCCAATCGCATAGGACTGTTTTTGCGCTGCCTCTAAAAGTTCTTGGGTGGAAGTAAGCATAAATTGATTTTTGATTGCTTTAAGCTTGCTGCTACGTTTCCTAACAATCTACTATTATTAATCCCTGGGCTAAATCGTTAACATGCTAGTCGAGCTGATGAGATAATAAAAGCGATTTTCTTGACACTCTCCTGCTAACATTCGTCTACCTAATGGTTGCGCCAGTTGAAAACAGTTCTCCTGCCATACTAAACTCCTATATCGTTTATTTTCTATTGTTTTAGTAGAATCGGTTGATAAAAAGTTATCCCTTTAAGTCAATCCTAGAATAAATTCTCAATTTTGAGGCAAGAGTCAAGAAATCAAAGTAACCATTGGTAAAGATAACTGTTATAATTTCTTTCAGAATTTCTTAACATTTGTCTGTTTTCCTTTGTCAGTTCCTTTGACAAAGGCCAATCCAAAGTGAGACAGTAGATAATGGTAAGATGAAGTTTTATAAAAGGAGAGTATAAAAGTTATGAACCAATACGCAGAAGAACTCCGCAATACAGCAAAAGCTATGGTTGCTCCTAACCAGGGCATTCTGGCGATGGACGAAAGCAACCGCACTTGCAATAAGCGGTTCCAAAAAGTCGGAATTGACACCACTGAAGAAAAGCGTCGTCAGTATCGTCAGTTGCTTCTCACCACTCCTAATTTAGGAGATTATATCAGCGGGGCAATTCTTTATGATGAAACCATTCGTCAGAAAACCGACGATGGTAAGCCCTTCACTGATGTCATGAAAGATCAAAATGTCATCATTGGCATTAAGGTTGACACGGGTGCGAAAGATTTAGCAGGCCATCCCGGTGAAAAAGTAACTGAAGGACTCGATGGGCTGCGCGATCGCATTGCAGAATATTATCAAATGGGTGCTCGCTTTGCGAAGTGGCGTGCGGTAATCACCATTGGCGATGGTATCCCCACCCCAGCTTGCCTCGAAGCGAATGCTCATGCCTTAGCCCGTTATGCGGCTCTTTGCCAAGAAGGCGGCCTCGTACCAATTGTTGAACCGGAAGTTCTCATTGATGGCGACCACACCATTGATCGTTGCCACGAAGTAACAAACCAAACGCTGCACACGGTCTTCAATCAACTCTACACTCAAGGCATTCATTTCGATAAAATGATTCTCAAGCCCAGCATGGTAATTGCTGGTAAGCAGTGCCCACAACAATCCAGTCCTCAAGAAGTTGCTGAGCGCACCATTGAGTGTCTCCGCAACAACGTTCCTGCTTCTGTTCCTGGCATCGCCTTCTTGTCTGGCGGACAAACTGTTGAACAAGCAGCAGAACACCTCAACCTCATGAACTCGGATTCTCTCATTTCGCAATGCCCCTGGCGCGTTACCTTCTCCTATGCTCGCGCTATTCAGGGACCTGGAATGGAACATTGGGCAGGCGATGCGAACAACGTGAAAAAAGCACAAGAACTCATACACCACCGTGCCCAGTGCAATAGTGCAGCTAGCATGGGCAAATATTCCGCAGACATGGAAAAACAGCCCGCAATGGCTTAAGTTAGTCAATTTAGTTCGCTGCATTGAGGGGAAATGCCCTCCCCTTAGCACAATCATGAGTCTAGCCAGAGAAACGCATCTCTGGCTTTTTTAAATTTATGGGAATGGAAATAACAGCCAACTTACCAGGATATGGGTTAGCGTTGCATACCACGAGTCCCCAATTGGGACTTGCTATCGGTAATTTTGATCAAGACGCGCGATTGACCCAAAGGGTCACCGAATCGAAGATTCGATCGCGCACCTGGGACTTAGATCGAGATTTATCAACCCATCTGCATGTTCTCTTGCAAGCGTTTCTAGCGCCGCAAACTTGGTCTGATTTAGCCTTCATTGCTGTGGCAAAAGGACCTGGGAGTTTTACAGGGACACGCATTGGGGTGGCAACCGCACGGACGTTGGCACAACAGCTCAATATCCCGCTATTTGCCATTTCGACCTTAGCAGGGATTGTTGCTCACCAACGAGACAGCAATCCGCCTCAATTTCCCGAAAATGAGTTAATTGCGGTGCAATTGCCAGCTCGTCGAGGCCAGTATTTTGTTGCCATCTATCAAGCAACAGCGACTGGATTCAGTCCTTATTTAGCTGACACGACAATGACAGAAGCCGATTGGGAAGCCACTCTGGAGAAACTATTGCTTCCTTATCAACGGCTTGAAGCTAGCCAACAGCAATTGGGAGAAACGGTGTCCAGTATTCTCCAGTTAGCTTATCAACAATGGCAACAGGGAAAACGCCCTCAAATGGAACAAGCCCAACCTTTTTATGGACAAAGCCCAGTTTGAAGTTTCGATAAGCCTGAGGGTCAATTCCCCATAACAAACACCCCATCACTAATTGATCATTCCCGTTTACTGTGGCACGATTGAGCATTATCCCTTAGTCTTGAGCAACAATGTACGAAAAAATTACACCCCCTAACGTTGGCACAAAAATTAGCTTCAAGGATGGTGAACCCATTGTTCCAGATGATCCGATTATTCCCTTCATTCGCGGTGATGGAACGGGGATTGATATTTGGCCGGCAACCCAGAAAGTTCTGGAGGCGGCAGTAAAAGAAGCCTATGGCGATCAAAAGAAAATCAACTGGTTTAAAATCTATGCCGGTGATGAAGCCTGTGAACATTACGGCACCTTCCAGTATTTACCCGAAGATACCCTCAATGCCATTCGGGAGTATGGAGTCGCCATTAAAGGCCCTCTCACCACCCCTGTCGGCGGCGGCATTCGCTCTCTTAATGTGGCATTGCGTCAAATTAATGATCTATATGCTTGTGTGCGCCCTTGCCGGTATTATCCGGGAACGCCCTCCCCTCACAAATATCCGGAACGGATGGATATTATTGTTTATCGGGAAAATACCGAAGATATCTATTTGGGCATCGAGTGGCAACAGGGAACTGAAACCGCCAATCAGTTAATTAAATACCTCAATCAAGACTTAATTCCCAATACCTCGGAACATGGCAACAAAAAAATTCCTGCTGATTCCGGCATCGGAGTTAAACCCATTAGCAAAACGGGGTCGCAACGTCTCGTGCGTCGTGCCATGAAACATGCCCTGCAACTGCCTCCCCATAAACAGAAAGTCACCTTAGTCCATAAGGGCAACATTATGAAATATACAGAAGGGGCATTTCGCGATTGGGGGTATGAATTGGCAACTACCGAATTTCGGGAAGAATGTGTCACTGAACGAGAATCTTGGATTTTAAGCAATAAAGAAAACAATCCCGATTTGAGTCTAGAAGACAATGCCCGTCAGATAGAACCCGGATTTGATAGTGTTACGGCAGAACGTCGCGAAGAGATTATTCAGGAAGTGAAAGGGGTTTTAGACCGTCTCTGGGAAACTCATGGCAATGGCAAATGGCAAAATAAAGTCATGGTCAATGACCGCATTGCCGATAGCATTTTCCAACAGATTCAAACGCGCCCTGAAGAATATTCCATTCTTGCGACAATGAATCTCAATGGCGATTATTTATCCGATGCGGCCGCAGCGTTGGTTGGCGGCTTGGGCATGGGACCTGGTGCCAATATTGGCGATCAATGCGCCATTTTTGAAGCGACTCACGGCACTGCTCCCAAATATGCCGGGTTAGATCGCGTGAATCCGGGATCGCTGATTCTATCTGGGGTCATGCTGTTAGAGTATCTCGGTTGGCAAGAAGCGGCCAATTTGGTAGAAAATGGCATTGGCGGCGCGATCGCGAATCGAGAAGTGACCTATGATTTAGCCCGAATGATGACCCCGAAAGTGGATCCGCCCCTAAAATGTTCAGAATTTGCGCAAGCCATTATTAATCACTTTCACGATTAACTTGGCATTCTCCCTAACAGTAGATTACAGAAAATGTTAAGAATAATAAACTGAGGAAAGGCAATTCCTGAAGGGAGAAATCTGCGTGAATGTCCTCAAACCTGTAATTCCGGGGGTCTTCAAAACCCTAGAGCCGGATCAAAGCAAGAATCTAGCCGTGATTGCAATAGCGGGGCTGTTATTCTGGACAAGCTTAACGAGTCTCTTACCCACTTTACCGGCTTATATTGCCGATATTGGCGGGAGCAATCATGAAGTCGGGCTAGTGATGGGGAGTTTTGCCATTGGGTTGCTGTTGTGTCGCGCCCAATTGGGACAACTCTCTGACCAGCGCGGTCGCAAACTGGTGGTAATGATCGGTACATTTGTGGTTGGAACGGCGCCCTTGGGGTATCTGTTAGTCGATTCCATTCCGCTTTTAATTGCTTTTCGGGCATTTCACGGCATTAGCATTGCCGCCTTTACCACCGGTTACAGCACCCTGGTCGTCGATTGCTCACCGCCAGGAAAGCGAGGCGAGTTAATCGGCTACATGAGTTTGGTCGTTCCCGTGGGACTCGCCTTAGGACCGGCTTTAGGCGGTTATCTACAAGCAAGTGTGGGGTATGAAGTGTTGTTTGCCGTTTCAGCAGGGGCAGGATATTTGGCTCTACTGTTTGCCTCGCAAGTAACAGAAATGAAAGGCGAAAAAACAGAGGAAGCAGAAGAGACGGAAGCCAGTTCCGGAAAAACATTTTGGCAGATTTTGTTAAGCCCTCGGATTCGGACGCCAGCTACGGTTTTATTTGTGGTGGGATTAGTGTTTGGAATCCTCACCACCTTTCTCCCTTTGTATGTACGGGAGTTAGGCATTGCTCTTAATCCAGGGTTATATTACACTACTTCCGCCATTGCTAGTTTTATCATGCGCCTTTTAATTGGACGAGCTTCTGATCAGTATGGCAGAGGGGTCTTTATTACCATGAGTTTGACCCTTTACACCGTTGCCATGTCGTTATTGGCAACCGCGAATACCCCTCAAGAATTTTTAATTGCCGCGATCGCGCAGGGAGCCGGAGGCGGTACTCTCATCCCCATGATGATTGCCCTGATGTCAGATCGCTCAGTGACCAGTGAACGCGGACGCATTTATTCCCTTTCCATCGGCGGTTTTGACTTGGGCATTGCGCTGGCAGGCCCCGGACTGGGTTATTTAGCGGAAATTTTAGGCTATCGGGGATTGTTCCAGATGGGTGTCAGTTTAGCCGCCTTAGCGCTGATTATTTTTGTCACGCGATCGAGCAAGAGTATTTCGCATTCTCTCAGGTTTGCAACCGGACGAGAAAAAGATGCTTATGCCGTAAAGTAAGCCGGAACTAGACATACCCTTCTTCTTCCAATTCCTCAATCAGCTGCAATCCTCTCGGATCTCCCAGCTTTAAGAGCGAGGCTTTCGCATCTTCCTTCACGCCAAAGTCTTCATCTTCCACATAAGACTCAATTAAAGCATCCACTGCCGTTGCATAAACCACGTTTGAGGGCAACTCGGCACATAACTGTCCTAAAGTCCAAGCGCAATTGCTGCGGACGGCCGCTAGCGAATCTTGTCGCAACCCTTCAATAATGGGCGGAACTGCCGGGATAATATCTTCATAGTTTAGTTTGCCCACATGGGTTAAGGCACTCGCTGCCCATAACCGCACTGCCGAAATATCGGTTGCCAGCGCCTTTAGAAGAGGCGGAATCGAACGGCGATCGCGCGAATTTCCTAATGCCCAGACAATGCCTTTTCGCACATAGCCATTCCAATCCCGTGCCAACTGATTAATCAAGGGATCGACCGCATTCAGATGGGGATTGCGTCCCAAAGCATAGGCGGCACTCACGCGCACTAAGGGACAGACGTCTTCCAATAAACGAATCAGCGCGGGCACAGCTCGCTCATCCTGTAATTCACAAAAGGCCCGAGCCGCTAACATCCGTTGGGAAGGGTCGCTATCTTCCAACAACGGCAACATTTCATCGGGATCTAGGGGAGGGGCAGCTTCTTCTTCCCCGGATTCCATCTGATCCAAGGGGCTTTCGTCGGAGAAGTCAGCGTCCGTATCTAGTAGGGTGAGGTCGTCGTCTTCGTCGTACATAATGGTTAAACTATCATGGTCCTTAAATGCCTGCAAGATGCTATAGCACTACGTTTTCAGGTTAGGACAGTTCCACCTCTCAAAACCAACTCGGAGCTTACCCTTATCCTTTACCCTTTGTCCTTTCCCCAGCGCGTAGCGCTATAGCAATGATTAGCGCCTACTTAGAAACAGTAGGGATGGGTTACTGTTTAGTCTAACAAGAGAGAAAAGCAATCCCCTACTCTTCACTGGAAGGCAAGGCAGATTCATGAGGTTTGGCCTGGGTCAGTTGTCCTTCTAAATGCTTGAGAAGTTCCCGCATAGAGTGAGGATGACCCGGTAAAATTTGAGTTGCCACTTCTTGAAGAAGCTGGTTTAATGTTTCTTGTTGACGCAACTGATTCGGGGAAGCAAGGGCAATAATCGGTAAATTTTTTATGGTACCGAGTTGCTGCAACCCTTGAATAAGCTCAGAGGAGGCTTCTGTTCCTTCTAGGTCGAGGAGTAGGAGATCCGCGCCTTGCTGTTGTACTTGCCGGTAAATTTCTGTCCAAGAATGAGCAAGGGAACTGCGATAGCCGGCGCTGGTTAAGTATTGAATAAAGGCGTTTAACCACTCGGAACCGGAATCATGGGCAGAACTGGCGGTAAGATGCTGACCGTCAACAATCACGATGTGGGGAGTGGCATTTCTAGGCGGGGCATTAATGCCAGCAGCAAACTGCAAAACTGACCAGAGGGTATTTTGAGAATGGGTGCTGTTGAGGTTAAAACAGGGATAGACCGATAAATTGCCTGCTTGATGCGCCAGTCTTGCTGTTTCAGTATCCAAGCAGACCAATGGTAAACTGGGGAGGGTTTCTTGTTGACTCACTTGTTGGAGGAACGTTTCAGGAATATCTTCCCCAGTGAGCAACAAAACATCAGGATGCCAGATTCGTTGCAACAATTCTGCTTGTTCAGGATCCTCGGCTTCTAAAATGCGATAGTTAATCTGATGGGAAGCGGTTTGGGGAGGTGTACTCAAAATTTCTGTTACCGGATCGCGCTTGGGTGGGGCAGTAACCGGCGAGTAGTGCAGGCGCAATACTGTGACCGATTTCCGATACAGGGAACGGGGAGCAGCACAAGCAGATAGGGCATCTTGAAGATGGTTGGCAGCAATTGGCCGCGTGAGAAACGCATCTGCGCCATTGTTCAGTGCTTTTTCTTTTTCCCCGCGAGTGCCGGTAACAACGACCGGAATTTTAGAACTGCTAGTATGAGATTTGAGCAAGGTCAACACATCCCAACCGGAAAGCAACGGCAACACCGGATTCAGGAGAATGGTGCAGGGTTGAAAAGTCCGGGCTTTTAAGAGGGCTTCTGTGCCCGATCGCGCGATCGCGACCCGATACCCTAATTCCCGCAGTTGTTCCGTGAGCGTTTTTAAGTATTGCGGCACTGCTTCGACCACTAACACCAGTTTGCCCACAGTTTGCGGGGAAGAGGCTTGGGTATTGAACGCTTTCGGAGCGGGGGTGGGGGGCAACAGCAAGGTAAACTGCGACCCTTCTCCTTCTTCTGAAATAAAAGACACATCGCCGCCGTGAGCTTGAGCCAGGCGTTGCGTTAACACCAATCCTAATCCGGTGCCGCTAAATTGTCGCGTCATGGGATCTTCCAACTGTTGAAATTTCTGGAAAATCAGATGTTGGGAGGCTTCGGGAATGCCAATTCCGGTATCCCAAACGGTAAAGGCAATCCACCCTTCCCATTCGGTGACATCTAATCCCATTTCTCCCTCTTCTCCGGTAAATTTGCGGGCATTGGCCAATAAATGCACCAGCATCTGGCGTAAACGGATTTCATCAGCCACAATGCTGTCTAAGTCGGAGGCAATGTTGAGGGTATAGCGAGGTTCCGCTTCCGGGGCTTGCTGTTGGGCTTCCTCATAAGCGCGATCGCAGACTTCTTTTAAGTTCACCGCTTCCGGATGCAGTTGCAATTGCCCAGTTTCCAAACGGGCTAAATCTAACAAATCGTTGACCAAATTCATCAACTGACGGCCGCTTTGATAAATCTGGTTGACATACCGTTGCTGCCGTTGATTGAGTTCGCCAATACTCTTTTCATTCAGCAAATTGGATAACCCCACAATGGCGGTCAGCGGACTTTTCAATTCATGGGTAATACAAGCTAAAAACTCGTCTTTGAGGCGATTCAACTGCACTAAATCGGCATTTTTAGCAGCCAACTCTTTACACAGTTGTCTCTGCTCGGTAATATCGGTTGCCAGAACTAACCGCAAGGAACCAAAGGCCGTATCAGCAAGACTGAGGGTTAGAAATTGCCATACGCCGTAGGTATTCCCATTGGTACCTTCACTGCCGGTTCCGGAAAAGGGAAACCAGGGACAACGCTTTTCTTCTGCTTGGTTGCCGGGAAACACTGGTTGCCGTCCGCTAGCAGCGGAACCGTGAGACATGACATTGCACCATTGCTTGCCAGCCTCTTCTGGGGCATCTACGGTTAATAAACAACAATTTTCCTCATGGCAACAAATTTTTTCTCGCCAGCTGGCATTTTGGTGAACCAGTTCCCCAGTTTCGGTTTGCAACATTAACGGCAAGGGCAGTTTTTCCAAAAAGTCTAATAAGGGCGTTACCCCGACTGGGGAAGCTTGCGCCGCAGCTTGCTGTCTCAGCAATACTTGTAGAATACTCTCAATGTCCAGTTGACCTTTTAATTTCCCTCCTTGATCCACCACGAAAATTTTGTCGTCGGTATTGACCGCTTCAAGATAGGGCAGCAATTCTGGCAACGTTTGTTCCTCAGATACAGTAGAAATGGGAGATAGGAGGGCACTTAGGTCATCAAATGAGCGAAATGCTTCCCCTTGCCATTGCAAAACAGTTCTCGCGGCAATCATTCCTAAAGGAACATGAGTGTCGTTAACCACAACCAGAAAATCGCTTTGGTAATGCTGGAAGGATACAATAATGGTTTCCAGATCCTGAGGAGACTGACAAAAAGGAACGAACTTGATAAATTTTTCTAAGCTTGGATCATTGGACATGAGACACTTCGTCAAATTAATATTCAGTTTGCGATTTGCTTAACCCCTTACAAACTTCTCGGTGATGGCATTCCCTTTCCTTCCGCTAAAATGTTAATTTTTTATTAAAGAGCAGTTTAAACACGATGATTTTTTAAAACGTCAGTGTTGATTCTCCTGCTCGCAGCGCGTTCTCTTACTAATTATCTGATTTTGTCTGCTCAACTGTCTCTTTGTTTATTTACCACTAATCGTAATATCGCACAGTCTCTAACAAAGATTCTAGGCGATGAACCCTATCATCTGCGTGTCTTTGACTCCTCAGAGACATTCTGGGCATATCTTGCGGATCAGACCGAACACATTGATTGCTTAATTTTACATGAAGATGAAACCTTAACGGATTTGCTGAGGTGTTTGCGCGATGACGGCAAACTTTTACCTGCGGTTATTTTATCAACGGCAAATGATGACCATAGCCTAGTGTATCATCCTGCTCAAATCAAGCTTTCTTCTGAGAGCCTATCAGAGATTCCTAGCGCGATCGAGCAAGCCATTCAGGATTTCCTGCAACTGACACCGGAAGCAAAACCGGAATTCGACATCGAACAAATTAATGAATTTTTAACAATTAAGCAACATCGTTTAACGGAAAAATTACAAGAGCGACTAGGATATCAAGGGGTGTATTATAAACGCAATCCAAATGACTTTTTTCGCAATCTTTCCGCTACTGACCAAGAAAAATTTTTACAGGAACTAAGCGAAGAATACCGGTTAATCCTTTTAGAATATTTTAACCAAGCTACGGAAGTTAATTCAAGAATTGACCAGTTTGTTACAGAAGCCTTTTTGGCTGATCTCTCTGTTTCACAAATTATGGAAATTCATATGGAATTAATGGAACAGTTTTCTCAACAATTAAAATTAGAGGGTCGCAGTGATGAAATTTTATTAGATTATCGCCTTACTTTGATTGATGTCGTAGCGCATTTGTGCGAAATGTATCGTCGTTCTATTCCTAGAAAATCCTTCAATAAATAACTGATATCCGTTATAATTATCCAAAGTGAGTATCGATCTACATTATTAGATTAATCTTTTTTCTGATGAATACCTCTTCCAAAAAAACCTATGTTTTAAAGCTCTATGTGGCTGGCAATACAGCAGAATCAGTTCGCGCCCTCAACACGTTAAAAAATATCCTAGAAAAAGATTTTCAAGGGGTTTATGCTCTGAAAGTGATTGATGTTTTAAAGAATCCGCAATTAGCAGAAGAAGATAAAATTCTAGCCACCCCAACTCTTGCGAAAGTCTTACCTCCTCCGGTTAGAAAAATTATTGGCGATCTCTCAGATCGAGAAAAAGTCTTAATTGGTTTAGATTTGCTTTATGAAGAAATCGGCAATAACGAAGAAGAAGAATTCCCCGAATAAAATTGATTATTATTTCCAGACTTAAGCGAAGGCGGAACAGGAGTTAAGAAAGAAAACAATGGTTGAGCAAAATTCAAAACAAACAGAAACCTCGGTACGAAGTGTGCAAAAAATTAGAACCATGATTGAAGGATTTGATGAAATCAGTCATGGTGGGATTCCGGTTGGGCGAACCACCTTAGTGAGCGGCACTTCCGGAACTGGAAAAACCTTACTTGCCATTCAATTTATTTACAACGGAATTCAAGAATTCGACGAACCCGGTATTTTTGTTACCTTTGAAGAATCTCCCTCCGATATTATTATTAATGCGTCTAGTTTTGGTTGGGATTTACAGGCTTTAATCGAACAGGGAAAACTGTTTATTCTCGATGCATCTCCTGATCCCGAAGGTCAAGAAGTAGTGGGAAATTTTGACCTTTCGGCCCTCATTGAACGGATTCAATATGCTATTCGCAAATATAAAGCCAAACGGGTCTCAATTGACTCGGTAACGGCTGTTTTCCAACAATACGAAGGTGTGGGCTTAATTCGCCGAGAAATCTTTCGCCTCGCTGCCCGTTTGAAGCAAGTGGGCGTTAGTTCCATTATGACCACAGAAAGAGAACAAGAATATGGCGCCGTTGCCCGCTTCGGGGTGGAAGAATTTGTTTCCGATAATGTGGTCATCATGCGGAATGTCTTAGAAGGAGAACGTCGTCGCCGCACCGCAGAAATCTTAAAGTTGCGCGGCACCACCCACATGAAAGGGGAATATCCGTTTACGATTAACCAAAATGGCATTAATATCTTTCCCTTGGGTGCTATGCGTTTAACCCAACGGTCGTCTAACGAGCGCGTTTCTTCCGGGATTCAAACCCTGGATGAAATGTGTGGGGGCGGCTTTTTTAAAGACTCGATTATTCTTGCCACCGGCGCTACGGGAACTGGCAAAACATTGCTAGTGAGTAAGTTTTTAGAAGAAGGGTGTTTACGCGGCGAACGGGTAATTTTATTTGCCTATGAAGAGTCTCGCGCCCAGTTATCTCGCAATGCTTATTCTTGGGGCATTGATTTTGAAGATTTAGAACAAAAAGGGTTATTGAAATTACTCTGCACTTATCCTGAATCTGCCGGTTTGGAAGATCATTTGCAAGCAATTAAATCAGAAATTGAAGAATTTAAACCCTCCCGCATTGCCATTGATTCCCTTTCCGCTTTAGCGAGAGGGGTAACCGAAAATGCCTTCCGTCAGTTTGTCATTGGGGTAACCGGTTACGCCAAACAAGAAGAAATTACCGGCTTTTTCACCAACACAACGGATCAATTTATGGGGTCGCATTCAATTACCGATTCCCATATTTCGACCATTACCGATACCATTATTATGTTGCAATATGTCGAGATCCGAGGCGAAATGTCTAGGGCAATTAATGTGTTTAAAATGCGCGGTTCTGGTCATGATAAGGGGATTCGCGAATATATTATTGCTGAGGATGGACCGGAAATTAAAGCCTCATTCCGCAACTATGAACGGATTATTAGCGGTGCCCCCACTCGCATTTCTTCTGATGAAAAATCGGAATTATCTCGCATTATGGAAGGGGTGCGAGGTAAATCAGAACAAAGTGAATAATTGAGTGCGCCATTAATGATTAATTATTTACGAGGCAATGTCGTCCAAGTAATGAAAAATACGGGGAATCGGGTTACCTTAATTTTAGAGGTGAATCAGGTGGGATATGAAGTGCAAATTCCCTCCCGTTTAGGGCGACAATTGGATGAAGAAATTTCAGAAACCAAGCAAGTCTTTACGGATCAACAAATTCGCGATGATGGGGTGGTTTTATATGGCTTTGAAAGTGCCGCGGAACGGGATTTGTTTCGGAAATTAATTGCCGTGAATGGGGTGGGAAATCAAGTCGCGATCGCGCTCATTGATACATTAGGATTACGGGATTTACTGGAAGCCATTGTCACCGAAAATACGCAGTTATTGGCAAAAACCCCAGGCGTGGGAAAGAAAACCGCCGAACGCATTGCCTTGGAATTAAAAACCAAACTGGCGCAATGGCGCACCGAAGCTGGTTTAGTGGTAAAAGGGGATGAAAGTGTTGCCCCCAAACCGGAAATTCGCGAAGATGTAGAGATGACCTTGTTGGCGTTGGGTTACTCCAAAGAAGAAATTGAACAAGCCCTTTCAGTGGTTAGTCAAGATTCCCTGCTTGCCAAAAATCCCAATCCTGAAGAATGGATTCGCAGCGCGATCGCGTGGTTAAGTCAATAATA
>JBDGQV010000037.1:14848-16107 GCA_042218725.1 Halothece sp.
ATCCCAATCCTGAAGAATGGATTCGCAGCGCGATCGCGTGGTTAAGTCAATAATATTGCCTATGATTAAACTAGTAACAGCGCTCGGAGATCCCCGATGGTTACCCAGTTAAGCAAACAAACTTATACTCCTGCCGAATACTTGGAATTTGAGGAAGAGGCAGACAACCGTCATGAATTTATCAAGGGAGAAATTCTACCAATGGCAGGGGGAACTACCAACCATAATGAATTGGTAACAAATTTATGTGTGTTACTAAAACCGAGGTTAAGAGAACAGGGAAGACGACTCTATTCGGAAAATGTCAGATTATGGATTTCGTCTGCCAATGTGTTTACCTATCCTGATGTGATGATTTTGGATGGTGAACCGGTATATTATGGAGAGAATCAAACGACGGTGACAAATCCGCTAGTGATATTTGAAATTCTATCAAATGCGACGCGAGATTATGACCAAGGGCGTAAATTTAATTTTTACCGAACCTTAGAAACGTTACAGGAATATGTGTTAGTTGATCAAGAGACAACCGCAGTCATGATCTATCGGCGAGGAAGCGGTAAAGATTGGCATCTGCATATCTTAGAAGATACAAGTGAAGTAGTGCAATTAGCGTCAGTCGGAGTTGAACTCTCGCTAACGGGAATTTACGAGGGCGTTAACGGCTAGTTTCTAACTCACTCAATCCATCGCAAATCAATGGGGGAAATCATGTCCAAGCGACGATATGCCATTATTGGAACAGGTGCAATTGGGGGCTTTTATGGGGCATGCTTGCAAAACGCAGGATTGGAAGTTCACTTTCTCCTGAGAAGTGACTATACAGCAGTCAAAGAACAAGGGTTAATCGTTGATTCTGCCCAGTTTGGAGAGTTTACGTTACCGACAGTCAATGCTTATCGTGATGCTGCCGAGATGCCTCCTAGCGATGTCGTGGTTGTGGCGTTAAAGGCAACGCAAAATCATATTTTGCCGGAAATTCTCCCGAAAGTCGCGAAAGAAGATGGCATTGTCTTACTGTTGCAAAACGGGTTAGGGGCAGAAGATAAAATTGCTGAAATTGTTAATACGCCGATTGTCGGTGGTTTATGCTTTATTTGTGTGAATAAAGTTGCCCCCGGTAAAATTGTTCATCTTGATTATGGCAGTATTAAATTTGCTGAATACGCCAGCAATCAACAACCGTCTGGCATAACTGACAACGTTCGCGCGATCGCGCACGACTTCCAGCAGGCAGGAATAACGACAGAAACCAGTGA
>JBDGQV010000037.1:16207-20824 GCA_042218725.1 Halothece sp.
ATACCAGTATGAAACTCGATCGCGATGCTAATCGCCCGTTAGAAGTAGAAGCCATTTTCGGCAACCCGTTGCGAGTGGCAACAGAAAAGGGGATTCACTTACCCCACATCGAAATGCTGTATCAGCAATTAACGTTTGTGAACAGCAAAATCCAACAGACTAGACGCGAACTTCACTCGCCACTTTAGCCAGCAATTCTTGGGCAATTTGTTCCCATTCTTGGGCTAAAGATCCTTGGCCAGCGGGTTTTCCGGCACGTCCATACCAGAAACGGGCATTGCCAATATCTCCTTCTTCGCGATGGAGATAAGCGTGAACCCAAGCACTATCTTTGTCGTTCGCATTTTGAACAATTTGATGAGCCGTGTCCCAATCGCCTTGCTGATCAATCCATAGTCCTTGCAATGCCGGCGGTAAGGAACTCGGACAAGGTTGTCCTTGCGCGATCGCGCTGGTGAACTCTTCAAATGTCATGACTATCACCTCTGCTAGCTACAACTTACCTTAGGCTTTATCATACCACGTTGGACGGAATCATCTCAAATCCCCGGTTCTATTAGAATCCAAATGGTTTTCATTTTGTCAATCGCACGATTAATAAGGTTAAGTTTTCCTTAAATCATGAGCAGACGGCCCAAATTGATATATTATAATCATTTTTAGTTGAAAATTATTCCTAACTATTAGCAAGAGTTTCGTCATCAATCTGCAGGAGAACAAGCGTGAACTTTCCATTCCTGAAACGCCGTCAAAATCGTTGGTTGCCTGATTTTACCAAGGCGAGTGAGCAAGGGTTTCCCTTGACATCGGTTAAAATCGGCCAATGGGTCCGATTGCTTGGGGCGCGCGATCGCAGAACAAAATGCTTACTGCAGAAAGGATTGTCTCCTGGGGATGTTCTCAAAATACTCAATGTTCAAAACAGCGGTTCTGTTATGGTTGCCGTTGGCGAGACACAATTGGTGATTGGAGCAGGGCTGGCTCGTGATTTGATAGTGGCCGAAGTCGCGACATCGCCAGCAGAAGAATTCAGCAGTGAGTTAGAAACCAAAACCTCTTTAGATCAGTTATCAGTGGGAGAAGTAGGGAAAGTCGTGGGGTATACTCAACTGGCGAAGGGGTATAAAGGAAAACTCCTTGCCATGGGACTGACCCCAGGTGCAGAATTGACGGTGACCAGAGTTGCCCCTTTAGGCGATCCCATTGCAATTATCGTTCGAGGCTTTCATTTAAGCCTGCGTCGTCAACAAGCAGCTGGATTATTAGTGGAACGCCTTAACGACTCGGGAGAAGACAATGAATAAACCCACTATTGGATTAATTGGCAATCCCAACTGTGGCAAAACAACCTTATTTAACGCGTTAACCGGAACCAACCAACGCACGGGAAACTGGCCAGGGGTTACCGTTGATCGCAAGGAAGGCGTTTATTCTTACAACGGGCAAGAAATCGCGATTGTGGATTTGCCAGGGGTTTATTCGCTAGAGGCAGAAGAAGCGGAAACTGGCGTTGATGAATTGGTAGCCCGCAATTATCTTCTTTCAGAACAAGCAGAATTAATTGTCAACATTGTCGATGCGTCAAACTTAGAACGGAATCTCTACCTCTCTGCCCAACTTATGGAAATGGGTTTACCCCTGATTGTGGTTCTGAACATGATGGATGTGGCAACTAAACGGGGGATGCAGGTGGATGCCGCTGCGTTATCGCAACGTTTGGGGTGTCCGGTTATTCCCCTAGTGGCCACGCAATCGCAAGAACTGTCGAGTTTAAAAGCCGCTATTGATGAAGCTTTAACAGCAAAGCCGGCTTGGCATGAGATTCCTTATCCCGCTGCGGTGGAAGAGGCATTGCAGGAACTGGTGCCTTGGGTGACAAAACACGGGAGGCATTGTGTGGTCAATCCCCGTTGGATCGCGCTGAACCTCCTGGCTTATGACGATCAAATGACCCCTGAATTGCGAAGTCCAGACTTAACAAAGTTGATTGTCGCCCATCGCCGTCAAATTCATCAACGATTAGGAGAAGATTTAGATATTATCATTGCTGACCATCGGTATGGGTTTGTCCAACAAGTGGTTCACAGCGTCAGCCAACAGCAGCGAAAAGTCAGTCGCACTCATAGCGATCAAATTGATCGCGTGGTGTTGAATCGTTGGTTAGGCATTCCCATTTTTTTCGGGGTCATGTATATCATGTTCTTATTTACCATCAACTTCAGCAGTGCCTTTATCGACTTCTTTGATATTCTGGCAGGAACGATTTTTGTCGATGGTGTAAGAGTTGTCCTGGCAAATGTGAATGTCCCTGGATGGTTGATTGCCCTATTAGCCGATGGTGCCGGAGGCGGGATTCAAACCGTGGCCACCTTTATTCCCGTCATTGGCTTTTTGTTTCTATTTCTGTCTATTTTAGAGGATTCCGGGTATATGGCGCGAGCCGCCTTTGTCATGGATCGGTTGATGCGGTTTGTGGGATTGCCGGGGAAATCTTTTGTTCCCATGTTAGTCGGGTTTGGTTGCAGTGTGCCTGCCATTATGGCTTCACGAACCTTGGAAAATTCGCGCGATCGTATTCTCACCACAATGATGACCCCATTTATGTCTTGTGGGGCAAGATTGCCCGTGTATGCCTTATTTGCCGCGGCTTTCTTTCCCACTGGCGGTCAGAATGTTGTATTTGGACTGTATTTAATTGGGATTTTAGCGGCGATATTTACCGGCTTAGTGCTGAAACAAACACTGTTGCGAGGAGAAAGTTCAGCTTTTATTATGGAACTTCCGCCCTATCATCTCCCTCGTCTAAAAGGGGTTTTAATCCGCACTTGGGAACGGCTGCAAGCTTTTATTTCTAAAGGGGCAAAGGTCATTGTGCTGATGGTGATGGTGTTAGGGTTATTGAACTCTATGGGCGTTGATGGTTCCTTTGGCAATCAAGACAGTCGCAATTCCGTGTTGAGTGTCGCCAGCCAAACTGTAACCCCCATTTTTTCGCCAATGGGGATTAGTCAAGATAATTGGCCGGCAACCGTTGGCATTTTTACCGGTATTTTTGCTAAAGAAGCCATGGTGGGAACTTTGGATAATCTTTATACCCAAATTGCCAGGGCAGAAAATCCGGAGGTTGGTGAACCGCAAACCAGCTTTGATTTCTGGGGTAGGATAAAAGAGGCGTTTGCCAGTATTCCTGCCAATTTAGCAGAAATACCCGCCGCTTTAATGGATCCCTTAGGATTAAACATTGCTTCCAGCGGTATTACAGAACAAGCCGTTGCCGGAAGTACCTTTGGCACAATGGCACAACGTTTTCACGGTCAAGCGGGGGCCTTTGCCTATTTGCTATTTGTCCTTTTATACTTTCCTTGCATTGCGGCAACAGCAACGATTTACCGAGAAACCAATGGAGGATGGACTCTATTTGCTGTCAGTTGGATGACAGGATTGGCTTACTGGGTAGCAACCCTGTTTTATCAAGTGGCAACTTGGCAACTTCATCCTACCTCCTCTCTCACTTGGATACTTGTCTTAGCGTTAGTGATGTTAGCGACAATTCAAGGGTTAAAGCTAGCAGGTCCCATGAAACGGAAACAAGCCTCAATTTAAGCGCTATGATTCTTTCGGAGTTACAATCGTATTTATCGCAACGCGATCGCGCTTCCTTAGAAGAATTAACGATTCAGTTTGACACCGATGCCCAAGCCTTACGGCCAATGTTAACGCGCTTGATACGTAAAGGGAGAGTTCGTCAATTGCCCATGGCAAAAAAATGCAGCGGTTGCTGTAGTTGTTCTCCCGAACAGTTAGAATTTTACGAATGGCTGGGCAAATGAATTCAACCGACGCTCTTTCCCAACCACTGTTGCCCCTGATTTAAAAGGATTTTTGTTGCTTGCTGATAATCCGGTTCCCTTAATCCCTCTGCTTTTCCGGCTAACGAAGCACTTAAATTCGCGGCATAAATGGGACTTTGTTGCGTTTGCCGGTGAAGGGTTAAGGCCGTTCCACCCCCATTGAGAATATCCTGTAACACCAAGGGACTAAACATGGCCACTTCTTGGATTAGCGGTAATTGCATTGTATTATGAAGTAAGGTAAGGAACTTGGGCCCTACTAACTGCGGCACCATCTGTTTGCCTTGAAAGCCCTGGATAATCCGTTCGCAAGCGTGAATATAAAAGTCGAGAAAGCTATTGTCGGCACAAAACACACAAATGGCATTATGGACTTTCGGATAAGCCCGCAGTTTGTTGTTATGCCATTGAACCCAAACCTCGAAACCAAAAGCATATTCCTCTGTAATGGGAATCTCCAACCACTCCGGGGCAAAAATTAAAACATCTGCATCCAGCCAAATCGCGCGATCATATCCTTTTTCCAGAAACTGTTTTGCTAATAACAGCCGTCCTAAATCAGTGGCAATCATGGTTCGATGACGAGTTTTTTCCCAATACCAATCCGGCAGTAAGGAAAAAATTTCATCGCCAATGAGGGCATATTCCCATCCTTGCTGATGACACCAGGCGCGAACGCTGTCGAGGCAAGTTTGCAACCAAGCAGGAAGATAATCAGGAGACACGCTTTGGTAAACAATTGTCTTCATTAGAACAAGAGAAACCG
>JBDGQV010000038.1:0-6836 GCA_042218725.1 Halothece sp.
GGAACGCCTACCCTGATTTCTGAGCCCACTGGTCCGATGACTGTTGTGATGACCTCTGTCATTGCTACGCTGACCGCTGCTAATCCTGAAAATGGTTTAGCTATGGCCTTTACTGTTGTGATGATGGCCGGGGTGTTCCAAATTATCTTTGGAGCGCTCAAGTTAGGGCGTTATGTCACCCTAATGCCCTACACGGTCATCTCTGGTTTTATGTCGGGGATTGGGGTCATTTTAATTATCCTGCAGATTGCTCCCTTTTTAGGACAGGCAAGCCCCAAAGGAGGTGTGGTGGGCACTGTACAAAATTTGCCAACCCTGCTTGGGAATATTAATCCCTTGGAAACCTTACTGGCTGGGTTAACTGTGGTCATTCTCTTCTTATATCCCAGTAAGTTCAAAAAATACTTGCCACCCCAACTTCTTGCTCTCATTGTAGGAACTCTCCTTTCTATTACCCTTTTCGGCAATAGTGATCTGCGTCGCATTGGTGAAATTTCGGTGGGTTTCCCGAGTTTGCAAGTCCCGACATTTAGTGCCACGCAACTGCAAACCATGTTTATTGATGCCTTAGTGTTGGCAATGTTGGGGTGTATTGATGCTTTATTAACTTCGCTGGTTGCTGATAGTTTAACCCGCACTGAACACGACTCCAATAAAGAATTAATTGGTCAGGGGTTAGGAAATTTATTTTCCGGTTTATTCGGCGGCATTGCCGGTGCTGGGGCAACCATGGGCACCGTGGCGAATATCCAAACTGGGGGACGCACTGCACTTTCTGGTTTAACGCGGGCGTTTCTTTTATTCATGGTTGTTTTAGGACTGAGTCAATATTTAACTGTCATTCCCATGGCGGTTTTAGCAGGCATTGCCTTTAAAGTTGGGATTGATATTGTCGATTGGGGTTTCCTGAAACGGGCTCATAAAGTTTCCCTAAAAGCAACTTTGATTATGTACGGGGTTGTTGCCCTGACGGTATTTGTCGATTTAATTGTTGCTGTAGGTGTGGGTGTTTTTGTTGCCAATATTCTCACTATTGAACGACTCTCCAATCATCGCGCTGATCAAGTCAAAGCCATTACTTACGATGATGAGGAAATGGATCTCAAGCCGGAAGAAAGACGCCTGTTGGAAGAAGCCAATGGTCGGGTTTTACTTTTCTATCTCAGCGGTCCCATGATTTTTGGCGTGGCAAAAGCCATTTCTCGCGAACATAATCTTATTAATAACTATCAAGCATTAGTTTTAGATTTATCAGAAGTTCCTATCTTAGGAGTTACCTCTTCCTTTGCTTTAGAAAATGCTATTAATGAAGCTTTAGAAAAAGGTCGCGATGTTTTCATAGTTGGGATTGGCGGACAAGCGGAAAAACGCCTAAGGACAATTGGCATTCTAGATAAAATCCCTAAGGAAAATATCATGCGCGATCGCGCAGTTGCCTTACGCCAAGCGCTAGCCAAGGTTGATGAAAAAGCAATGCATTTCCAAAGCGAAAAACTGCCTCATCAAGGACTGGGTTAATCAGCAAAGGCACTTTTTTAGTTGAAATAATCGTTGATTTAGGAGAAAAGAATGATCCCTTTACAAGCAATTTTTCAGCAACGTTTATCCCTTAATCTGGAATCGGTTCCCTTAATTGCAACCACCTCGGAAAGTACCACATCTAATGCCGATACAGCACCGTTAATTTTAGCAGGGGTATTACTCAGTCTTGTCTTTATTTATCTAGCGAGTAAATTGGGCGGCGAACTTTCCAAATTAGTGGATTTACCACCGGTTTTAGGGGAATTAGTGGCAGGAGTTCTTGTGGGAATTTCCGCGTTGCATTTATTAGTTTTTCCGGAAACAGGTGCCGTTGCCAGCGATTCGGTTGTGATAACAATTTTGCAACAAATTGCTGGCTTGCAACCCGAAAGTATCAGCGAGGTTTTTGCCAGTCAAAGTGAAGTTATTTCAGTTTTAGCGGAATTAGGAGTCATTATTCTCCTCTTTGAAATTGGTTTAGAATCGGATTTGCGAGAGTTGCAAAAAGTCGGCACTAGAGCAACCCTTGTCGCAGTTGTCGGTGTCGTTGCGCCTTTCATTGGCGGAACAACTGGACTAATTTTACTTTTTGGGATGCCAACGATTCCTGCTGTCTTTGCCGGGGCAGCATTAACCGCAACGAGTATTGGCATTACCTCAAAAGTTTTATCAGAATTAGGACAACTGAAGTCTACGGAAGGGCAAATTATTGTTGGTGCCGCCGTGATTGATGATGTTCTTGGTATTATTGTTTTAGCGGTTGTCGCGAGTTTAGCGAAAACAGGAGAAATTGATGTTCTTAACTTAGTTTATTTGATAGTCAGTGCAACCGCTTTTTTGTTGGGATCAATCTTTTTAGGGAAGTTTTTTAATAAAAGCTTTGTCGCGATCGCGCAGAAATTGCAAACCCGAGGCAATCTTGTTATCCCCGCTTTAATCTTTGCTTTCTTGATGGCATTTTTAGCCAATGCGATTCATTTGGAAGCGATTTTAGGGGCATTTGCTGCAGGATTAGTCTTAGATGAAACGGATAAACGGAAAGAATTAGACCAACAAATTGTTCCCATTGCAGACATTTTAGTTCCCATCTTTTTTGTTTCGGTTGGGGCGAGAGTTGATCTCAGTGTTCTTAATCCTAGCAGTGCCGACAATCGTCAAGGATTAATTATTGCTGCCTTCTTAATTGTGGTAGCAATTATTGGAAAAATTATGACAGGATGGGCAATATTTGGTCAAGAAAAAGTGAACCGGTTAGCCATCGGAATTGGCATGGTTCCGCGGGGTGAAGTCGGTTTAGTTTTTGCTGGTATCGGTGCCGCCAGTGGCGTTTTAGATAAACCCTTACAAGCTGCCATTATTATTATGGTTATTCTGACAACTTTTATTGCCCCACCCTTATTACGGTTCGCCTTTAAGGGACAAGCGGAAATGATGAAAGAAACGGATTTACAAGCAGGAAGTTAAGTTGTTAGTCATTCGTCCTTAGTCATTTTTTTTATTATAAGGGGAGCGTTTTGCTCCCTCAACTCTTATCGCTTTAGAAATTGAAAACGATGTTAGAAGTTTTTGTATTTGCCACTATTTTCTGTGGCTTTTTTGGCATTATTTTTAAGAAAAATCTGGTAATGAAAATTATCTCTATGGATATCATGAGTACCGGGGTAATTGCTTACTATGTACTGGTTTCTTCCCGTAGCGGTTTATTTACACCTATTTTTAGCAATAGGGAAACAGTTGAGTATGCTGATCCGGTACCGCAAGCAGTCATTTTAACCGCAATTGTCATTGGTTTTTCTATTCAAGCATTGATGCTAGTGGGAGTCATGAAATTGGCTAAAAATAATCCTACTTTAGAAACAGATGCGATTGAGGAAAATAATCAGCCATGACACAATTTACGATCGCGTGGATTGCTTTATCTTTCTTTGTTGGGTTTATCATTTATCTGGCGCCAAAGCTGTCTCGTTGGCTGGCTTTAGGAATTGCGATTACTTCCCTGATTTATTCGGGATTCCTATTTCTGGAACCGTCACCAATCCAGATCAGAGTGCTAGATCGTTTCGGCGTCACCTTAATCGCCGATCAACCTAGCAGCTTTTTTATCCTCACCAATGCCATTGTTACGATTGCTGTCATTTTTTACTGTTGGCAAAGTGAGAAATCAGCCTTCTTTTTTATGCAGTTGGTGATTCTGCATGGCAGCGTTAATGCAACGTTTATTTGTGCTGATTTTATTAGTCTCTATGTTGCTTTAGAAGTCATCAGTATTGCTGCGTTTTTGTTAATTGCTTATCCCCGCAGCGATCGCGCGATTTGGGTGGGATTACGCTATCTTTTTGTTAGCAATACCGCCATGTTGTTTTATTTGGTAGGCGCAGTCTTAGTTTACCAAGTCCATCATTCTTTTCGGTTTGCCGGGTTGCAAGGATCTCCCCCAGATGCGATTGCCCTGATTTTCCTGGGATTATTGGTAAAAGGCGGGATTTTTGTATCCGGGTTATGGTTGCCGCTTACCCATTCCGAATCAGAAACCCCTGTTTCAGCCATGCTATCGGGGGTTGTTGTCAAAGCTGGTGTTTTTCCCCTTTTGCGGTGTGCTTTGATGATTGAGGAGATTAACCCCATTGTTCGGTTTTTTGGCGTTAGCACTGCGCTTTTAGGCGTGGGTTATGCGGTTTTTGAGAAAGATACCAAACGCATCCTAGCATTTCATACCATTTCCCAGTTGGGATTTGTTTTGGCAGCACCAGCAGTGGGCGGGTTTTATGCCCTGACTCATGGATTGGTGAAGTCAGCTTTATTTTTACTGGCAGGGGTGTTACCCAGTCGCAACTTTAAAGTGTTGCAACATCAGCCCATTCGCACTGATGTTTGGATCGCGTTAGTCATCGCCAGTTTTTCGATCTCAGGATTCCCCTTACTGTCTGGATTTGGGGCAAAGGTTTTAACCAGTGAGAATTTATTGCCTTGGCAAGTAATTGGGATGAATATCGCGGCTTTAGGAACTGCAATTTCCTTTGCCAAATTCATTTTTTTACCCCATGAAATGAGCAAAGAGAAAGGTGAATTGAAACTCGGTTTTTGGTTAGCAATGGTTGTTTTATTAGGAGGGTTGGTAGTTGCCAATGTTTTTTATTATGAAGCCTATACTATCAAGAATATTATTAAACCGTTAGTCACGATCGCGATCGGTTGGCTTGCCTATCTTTTCATCTTTAAAAAATCAACAATTAAACTTCCCCATACCATCGAACAATTTGATCATCTGATTGGGATGATGGCCATGATTTTAATTTTACTATTTTGGAGCTTATGGACGCGATCGCCTATCTTAATATAATTCTCCGGTTAACCATTTGGTTTTTGCTCACTGCCGATTTTAGCCCAGCCAATATCATGATTGGTGTTGCCATTGCTTTCTTGTTGCCCGGCCGTTGGGGATCGCCAGAACCGTTGCGAGAGTGGTTGCGAGTTTTGTGGGAAATTATTATTGCCATTCCCCAAGCCTATTTTGAAGCGATTCAAATTATGTTGTTTCCCCATAATGAGGAAGAAATTGTTAGAGCAAGAGTCAAACCCCAACGAACCCCAGGACTGGTTTTTTTAGACATTTTTTTAATTACCTTTACCCCGAAAACGATTGTCGTGAAATATCATAAACGAGGTTGGTATAAAGTTCATCGTATTCGACGGAAAAGTAATAATTCTCTACCATCACAAGACAAAAATAATAACAAATGACTAATGACAAAGGACTAAGGACCAATAAAAAATGGAGTCAATTTTAATTGCAATGATCTTAGCATTACTCATTCCGATTTATGAAGCCTGTCACGATAAAGATATTTGGCAAAAAATGCTTGCCTTCGCCAGTATTGCCACCAAAACCTCAATTATGATGTTGTTTATTTCCGTATTGCGAGATGACTGGTGGATTGGCGTTGTTGCTGTCATTATCCTCAGTGTCGGTAATGCAGGATTAATGCTTCTTGCCCATTTAATTAAACGGTTGGATGAAGTATGATGCATGTTTTAAGCAATAGCCTCATTATCATTGGCCTTGTCTTCTGGTTTTGGGGAACATTTCCCCTCATTGGCAATCGTTCTGTTTTATTTAAACTCCACAGTCTTTCGGTGGCAGATACCCTGGGCTCAATGAGTATTATTATGGGATTACTCCTGAAAATTCCTGGTGAATGGCCTCTGTTACTCTTGGCAATTATTTCCCTAGCAATTTGGAATACCGTTTTAGGTTATGTCTTAGCCTACTGTTCCAGTGATGAGAGAAAGCAAGATGGATAATTATCTTTACATCATTGTCGCCCTACTGCCACTAGCGGCCTTAACATTAGTCCTGCAAGTGAATCCCTATCAAGCTTTAGTCGTACGAGCAATTTTAGGGGCAGTGGCAGCATTAGTCTATGCGGTGTTAGGGGCAGCGGATGTGGCATTAACTGAAGCATTGGTGGGAACCATGTTAGCCATTACGCTTTATGTGGTTGCCGTGCGCTCTTCTTTAGTGATGCGTCTGGGCGTCTTGCAAAGCGAAACTGAAATAGACGAGGATTTCACAGACCTTATCGCTAAAATAAGGAAAATTATTGCTCAACATCATTTGCGATTAGAGATTATCGAATACCCTACGCTGGAAGCGCTAGAACTGGCATTGCAACAAAAAGAGATTCACGCGACTTGTGCTATTTGCCCACAAGAAGAATGTCTCTGTAACCATCACAGTGCTGTTGTTAATGTTCAAAAAACCTATCACACTGCGATTCGGGTGCGTCGCCTCTTTGAGATTATGCAAGCGGAATTAACGTTTCCCGATACAACGGTTACCTATGTTCCTGGCATCAACAAGAAGGAGAAACACCAATGAAATGGGTTTACGCCATCGCAGGGTTCGCTTTATTTATCAAAATGCTGGTAATGCCGAATCCGGTAGCAGAATCGGCAGAAATGACAGTTGTTGAAACCATTGTTGCTGAGAGTGGTGTCTCGAATACGGTATCGGGGATTATTTTTAGAAATCGACTCTATGACACCATTTTTGAGGTGGTGGTGTTTACCATTGCCATTTTGGGAGCGCGTTTTCTCTTAGCAAATGAACAACCGACAGATACAATTTCTCAATTTAACGACCATCCCTCGATTGTTTTGGCGCGTTTAGGGGCGACAATTGCTGCGTTAGTGAGTATTGAACTGGCAATTCGCGGCCATCTGAGTCCTGGCGGCGGATTTGCTGCCGGGGTTGCTGGGGGAACCGCCATTGGTTTGATTGCCATTACCTCAAAGTCGCAGTGGATGGAGGCAGT
>JBDGQV010000038.1:6936-53266 GCA_042218725.1 Halothece sp.
AACTTTCAAAAGTAATGCAATCAGGTTTGGTTCCACTTTAATTGTTGATTATGACCGGTTCTGCGGTAAATACTCGTTAATAAATTCTGAAGGGGTTAAGCAATCAAACTCAGCAATTGCTGTCAATAATTTTCGGTTTCCTGAGACGAAGCAATCTGCTTGACCGTACTTAGCTGTTAAATAAATTTCAATGTCCTCGGAGGGAATGGTTTGATTGTTAATCAATTCCAACTGGTCTTTTCGCCAATCTATCGTCGAGGGAAGATAGTAAACATTAAGCCAATGCCAAAAATTAGCCAGAATTTGACCAGCTTGTTGTTTCCCATATAAATATTTACTGACTCGGCGGATTTGGTCAACAAGTTCATCGGAAAAAATAACTTCTGCTGTGAGAGTCGGGGATTTTCCGCGATAACCCAGTGCTTCTAAGATGATGCTTTCTGGGCTTTTTTTATCAGCATCTCCAATAATAAAGACATTCGTATCTAAAAAAATGCGTCTTAGAGAAATACTCACTATCCCCGACCTTTTTCCTTTAACATGTCGCGTTTAACTTCATGAATTAAGTCTCTGACTTTTTCAGGATGATCATATCCTTTTGCTTGCATCATTTGATGACGCTTTTCAAATTGATCAGGTTCTTCCGCCGAAACAACAATAATATCAACCTCGCCATTTTTCATGTCTTCAGGAAGGGAAACAGACAAATCCCCATTATTAATAATCCCTTTGGTCTGAATAATTTTCATGGCTCTCAACTTTTGCTCACTGCTATCTCTATCTTATTTATTGTTGAAACTAACGCATAGGAAAGCGCGATCGCGCGCTCCTAATCACGCTTGTTTCTGTTACTGATACCGTCGTTTAAACTCTTGTTGTTGTTTATGATTCACGGGGCAATCTTTCGTCAACATCGGGGAAGTCTTCATCTAATTGGGGTAAACTGGCTAAGACAGCTAACAAAGAGTGCTTGGCAACCGGTTCAATAATGAGACACTGATTCTCTTTGCGGAGGATAACTTCATTACTCGGCAGCTGAAACTCGCTAGGAATTCTCAGCATTTGGTTGTCTCCATCACGCGAGAGGTGAACTTGACATTGATTCTCCATCAGTAACCTCAAATTCGTTAAATGTTCATTCTTCCTAAGATCCAGTATGACAGGCTGGTTTGAATCAGGAATTACAGTATTGAATCACGCTTGTTTCTGTTGCTGATACCGTCGTTTAAACTCTCGTTGTTGCTGTTTATGATCCACAATCGGTTGAGGATAACCGAGACTTTCCCGTTCCATGGCAGCAATATTTCCAGTTAATAACTCTCCCGTATCTAAGGAATTGAGTTCCGGCAACCAATAGCGGATATACTCTCCTTCGGGATCGAATTTTTGGGCTTGCGACGCCGGATTAAAAATGCGTAGCGGTTTGGGATCCATGCCACTAGAGGTACTCCATTGCCATCCCCCATTATTCGCCGCTAAATCCCCATCAAAGAGTTTTTGCATAAAATATTTTTCTCCCCATTGCCAATTGAGAATTAAGTCTTTGGTGAGGAAATTGGCGACAATCATGCGACATCGGTTGTGCATCCAGCCAATGGTATTAAGTTGACGCATGGCAGCATCGACAATGGGATAACCGGTTTTGCCGTCACACCAGGCTTGGAAATGGTCTAGGTTGTCTTCCCAAGGAAAGTTTTGAAATTGTGCGCGAAAGGGGCCATCTGCCAGTTCCGGGAAAAAATACAGGGCGTGTTGATAAAATTCTCGCCAAGCCAGTTCTTGTCGCCAGGCCTGAATATTATCGCGGGTTTCATCGCTGCGACTATTTTCCCAAGCTTGTTCCGTGGTTTTCCAGACTTCCCGAATGCCAACAGCACCGAATTTTAAGGCGGCACTCAGCAGAGAGGTTCCATCAATTGCCGGATAGTTACGGTTTTGATCATACTCGAATAAGGCACTATCACAGAATTGTTCCAGTCTCTCTATTGCTGCATTTTCGCCTGGGGGAAGGGGAAGTTCATTTTCCCAACTCAAACCGAAATCTTCTAATTGAGGTAGGTGAATGGTGCCTATTGCTTCGGCTTTTTCTGCTTCTTCTGCTGTTAAACCGGTGAGTTGTTTGATTTCCCCAACTGGTTTGGCTTTTGCCTGTTGTTGCCAGTTTTTCCAAAAGGGAGTATAAACTTTATAAGGGTCTTCTCCTTTGGTTAAAACTTCCCCTGGGGCATGAAGCAGTTGATCCCAAAACGTTTGCACGGGGATGCCTTTCTCTTTTAAGGCTGATTCTACCGCGCGATCGCGCTTTCTGGCATAGGGTTCAATATCGAGATTCCAGAAGACAGCGTTGGCATTGAGCGTTTGGGCGAGTTCGGGAATGGCAACAACGGGGTCAGCCTGTAGAAATAATAACTCCCCTCCGGCGTGGCGATAGCGGGTTTGAAGACTGCTTAAACATCCCAGCAGATATTTCACTCTGGCAGGGGCAACGTCATCGTTTTTCAACAGTTGCGGATCAAAACAAAAGACGCCGACGACTTTTGCGGTTTGTTGATGCGCTTGGTGGAGACCAATATTATCGTTTAAGCGTAAGTCACGGCGATGCCAAAATAAAATGAGGTCAGACATAAATTTAGATCATTGGGAATCATTCAAATAACAATTTTGCCGCCCCCTCAACTCGTTCTAAGGGACTAACCGACCGCGGCAGACTCGGCAGACGGACAATGGTATGGTCGGGGAAAACATTGGCATCAATGTCTTGACCGGATTCATAGCGGTTTTGAACCACATATTGTTGCGATACCCCTTGTTCAGCGAGGGCATTAATCATCCGTTTCGTTTCGGCCACGATCGCGCTCTGATTTTGCAGTACCCCAATAAATTCAGTATAGTCGGAATCTTGCAATTTTTGATGGGTATTCACCACGCGTTTACGCAACTGACGCAACCGTGTCATCAATTCCATATGCCCAGCTGCGGCTTGATATTTCATCCATAGTTTAAAGATCCAACTTAGCCAATCTGTCAGGGCAGTGGGCATTTCTAAAAAGCGCAACAGATGACCGGTGGGGGCAGTATCGACAATAATTAAATCTTGTTCTCCGGCTTCCAGTAAATCCACCACGGTTAACAGCGCTAACATTTCATCCACACCGGGCAACCCTTGAGAGACCATCGTTCGCCAAGCTTCCGGCCCATAGGCAATTTGGAGGCCTTCGCTGTCGCCGCTGCCGCCACTCATCATTTCTGCTAATTCCCAAAGATAATTTTCTCGAAATTCCTCCAGGAGAATGTCAGAATCAATTTCTTGGGCGCTAAGATTATCAGTAATGGCAACCGGTTCATGGCCTAAAGCGGTATCAAAGGCATCGGCTAAGGAATGGGCGGGATCAATGGAGGTGAGGCGAATGTGTTTGTCCGGATGACGTTGTGCCATCGCCCAACCGATACCGGCAACGGTCGTGGTTTTGCCCACACCGCCTTTACCGCCGACTAACAGCAATTGACGCCCTTGTTCAATCCAGTCGGGAAGCCCAGGGGGAATGGCATCTGGAAATGGAACGGAACTGGGAGGTTCGGGTAAGCTAATTTCTTCCACCGGTTGGATGTTCCAAAAGAGATCATCTAACGCATGAACCCCCACCGGATCGGTTTTTTGTTGGGGAATGACATATAAGGGAAGCGGTTGCGTATTATTGCGGAATTTTTCTAGGAGTTGCTGTTGTTCGTAAAACTGGTCGCGGTAGCTGGGAGAGTCGTTGCTGTCTTCTAGAATATTGTTGACAAAGACGCCGCCGCAAGGGATATTCATTTCCTGAAGCGAGGTCATAAAATCTTGAGTTTCCAACCAACTCATCGGTTGCGCGATCGCGCCCACAATGCAGGCCGTGCGGTTTTCATCTTGCAATAAGGCCCGGCCTCTAGCTAAGTCATTTTCCATTTTCTCCAAAAACTCATCCGTCTCATCCGGGGTATATTGGCGAGAAAGACTTCGTACCATCACGCGATGCTTTTCTTGGAAGCCTTCCAATCCTTCCAGGAAATTATCCAGAAAATCCATCATTTCAAATAGATGCAAACTGTGACCGCTAGGCGCCATATCCACCACAATGCGGTCCACTTCCCCTTCATTAAACAAACGTTGAATTTCCAAAACGCCCATCAACTCATCTAAACCGGGCCATCCCAAATCCCAAGCCGGGGTCAAATCTTCGCCATCCACAAAACTGCCGCGTTCTACCAACACTTCTAGAGTTTTTCCGTAGCGTTCTTTAAATTCTCCTAGAAGCGTTTGTGCATTTAAAGCCCGCACTTGTAAATTCGGCAGATCAGAAAGCGGCGTTGCTGTTTCTGAAACCGGTAAATCAAGAACATCTCCCACAGAATGGGCGGGATCCGTCGATAATAATAAGATACGCTCTTCGGGAAATTCTCGCGCCCAATGTCGAGCAAAACTGCAGGAAACCGTGGTTTTTCCCACGCCTCCTTTGCCGCTAAACAGAGCCAGTTGTAAATTATTATAGTGTTGCATCATGGATTGCCATTGAACCGGTTGGTCAATTGAGAAGCGTTTCACAAGAAATCGCAAAAAAACCGAAACCCTGTGAATATTGCCAAACAGTTGTCAGTTTACGCTACTGCATTCAATTTGACGAGAGTTATCGTTGTTTTTTAGCATGTAGGTACGATTAATTAAAAATTAGCAGGAATAATTGCTTTTATCCTACGGGGAAACTGGGAAAGCAAATGAGAGACAAGATATCCGTTTGCTAAGTGTCGCTTGTTCAAAAAAGGCAGGTCAAAACTTAAAGGAGAAGGGAAAAAGGAAGCAATGGGCTGGATCCGAAAAGTATTGAAATGAGACAGAGGGATCAATTAACCCTCATCATTGGGTATGGCAATTCTTTGCGTCGTGATGATGGAATAGGGTTGAAAGTGGCAAGTGAGGTGGAAAAATTAGGGTTACCCGGAACGCGATCGCGCCAAGAACAGCAACTGACGCCAGAACTGGCAGCGACAATTGCTGAATTTGATCGCGTGATTTTTGTTGATGCTGCGATTAATTCTGAGAGAGTCCAATTACAACAAATCCAGTCCCAACAAGCAACCGGAACCCAACTCGGACATAATTGCAATGCGCGATCGTTACTAGCGATGACGGAACTTCTTTATGGAACTGTTCCTCAAGCTTGGTTAATTACGATTCCTGCCGCTAATTTTGAGTTTGGCGAAGGATTTTCTCCCACGGCAGAACAAGGGGCAAAAAAAGCCTTACAAATCATTGCGAATTTAGTTGGATCAAATAGGGATCAGCTAAGCTAAAAGCAGTGAATGGATTGCCGACCCCTGGCACCGGATTTCATTATGCATGAAGTCGGCATTATGGAGCAACTGTTGGCAATAGCAATTGAACATGCTTCCAGCGAGGGGGCAAGTCGAATTCATGTCATTACAATGCGGGTGGGAGACTTGTCAGGTGTCGTTCCAGAAGCGTTGACGTTTGCTTTTGATGTAACAGCAAAAGGGACGATCGCGGAATCAGCGAAATTTGAAATTGAGCGAGTGCCAGCGCAGTGCTATTGTTCCGTCTGCCAGCAACGATTTCAACCCAGCGATTGGATCTATGAATGTCCTTACTGTCATGAAATTAGCCATGATATTCGACAGGGCAAAGAACTGGAACTTGTTTCTTTGGAGATTGCTTAACCATGTGTGAAAATTGCGGTTGCGCGAATCACTCTCATAATAGTCACCTTGTCTCTAATCCAGATCATCCCCATTCTTCTCGTCACCTTCCGATTCAGCAAGCCATCCTTGCCAAAAATGATCGCCTCGCCCAGCACTTAAGAGAAACGTTGCAACATCGCGGGATTATCGCCCTAAATTTACTGTCTTCCCCTGGTTCCGGGAAAACCAGTCTTATTGAACGCAGTTTAACAGATCTTACCCCTCGTTTCTCGATGGCAGTGATTGTCGGTGACTTAGAAACGGATAATGACGCCCAACGTTTGCGGGGAAAAGAGGCATCAGTGGTGCAGATTACCACGGAAAATGTTTGTCACCTAGAAGCGAACATGATTGAAACTGCCCTCGCAGAATTGAATTTAGATGCTGTCCAATTTCTTTTCATTGAAAATGTGGGAAACTTAGTTTGCCCCGCTGCTTATGATTTAGGCGAAACGGTTCGCGTGGTTTTGCTGTCAGCAACAGAAGGAGAAGATAAACCCCTAAAATATCCAACCCTATTTAAAACAGCAGATGCAGTTGTTATTAATAAAATGGATATTGCCGAAGCGGTGGGATTTGATCGCAATCTCGCGATTTCTAATATTAGAAAAATTGCCCCGCAAGCTCAAATTTTAGAACTCTCAGCGCGATCGGGCAGTGGCATTCAAAGCTGGTATCATTATTTAGAAAAACTTTATCAAACGATCGCGATCGAAGATTCCAATCCAGCAGTCAAATTATACAACAATAACTAATTCTAATATAAAATCTACGACCCTCCCAAAACCCATCAATCATCCTGCTACAATAAAGCCTGTCCCGAATCAGTACTATTAGTCATGACTGCCATCGACACCGCCCCTTTCTCTCGTGAGGAAATTGCTGCTGAAAGCATTAAACCGGAAGAATACGAAGAAATTGTCAAACGCTTGGGTCGTCATCCCAACAAGGCTGAATTAGGGATGTTTGGGGTGATGTGGTCAGAACATTGTTGCTATAAAAACTCTCGTCCCCTGCTCAAAGAATTCCCGACTCGCGGCGATCGCGTGTTGGTGGGGCCTGGAGAAAATGCCGGCGTCATCGACTTAGGAGAAGGCTTACATCTGGCATTTAAAATTGAATCCCATAACCATCCGTCTGCCATCGAACCGTTTCAAGGCGCAGCCACTGGTGTGGGGGGGATTCTGAGAGATATTTTTACCATGGGAGCGCGGCCCATTGCTATCCTTAATTCGCTGCGGTTTGGCAAGTTAGATAATCCTCGCACCCGTCGCATTTTTACCGGCGTTGTGGAAGGCATTTCTCACTACGGAAACAGCGTTGGCGTGCCCACTGTTGGCGGCGAAATCTATTTTGATGCTGCTTATTCCGGCAACCCCCTCGTCAATGCCATGGCGTTAGGGCTAATGGAAACGTCTGATATTGTCAAAGCTGGCGCATCTGGCGTGGGCAATCCAGTTCTCTATGTGGGGTCCACCACTGGGCGCGATGGCATGGGAGGCGCTAGTTTTGCCAGTGCTGAACTCAATGAAGACTCAGCAGATGATCGCCCAGCAGTGCAAGTGGGTGACCCTTTTTTAGAAAAATCCCTCATTGAAGCCTGTTTAGAAGCCTTTAAAACCGGTGCCGTTGTCGCAGCGCAAGACATGGGCGCAGCCGGGTTAACTTGTTCTACTTCTGAGATGGCAGCCAAAGGCGGCGTGGGGATTTCCCTCAACTTAGATGATATTCCCATTCGTGAAACTGGGATGACGGCTTACGAATATCTCCTGTCTGAGTCTCAGGAACGCATGTTATTTGTGGCGGAAAAAGGACGGGAACAAGAACTAATTGATATTTTCCACAAGTGGGAACTGCATGCGGTGGTTGCTGGCGAAGTCATTGCGGATCCCATTATTCGCATTCTTCATCAGGGCGATGTGGCAGCAGAAATTCCGGCAACCGCATTAGCGGAAAATACACCGGTTTACGAACGGGAAATTGCTGCCCAACCCCCAGAATATGCCCAAAAAGCCTGGCAATGGACCAGTGATTCCCTTCCCCCCTGCCACAAGGAAGGAATCGGCAATCAAACCTGGAAAGATGTTCTCTTGCAACTGCTTGCTACTCCTTCTCTGGCTTCCAAGGCTTGGGTGTATCGGCAGTATGATCATCAAGTGCAGAACAATACTGTGCTATTGCCCGGCAAGGGGGATGCAACAGTCATTCGCGTGCGTCCGCAAACTGAATCCGTAAAAACCCATCGCGGTGTCGCGGCGACAACAGACTGCAACGGGCGCTATGTTTATCTTGATCCTTACCAAGGGGCAATGTTGGCAGTTGCCGAAGCTGCGAGAAATTTAAGTTGTGTCGGTGCCCAACCGGTAGCGATTACCAATAATCTCAACTTTGGCAGTCCGGAAAAACCGGTAGGATATTGGCAACTTGCCAAAGCCTGTCAGGGAATTACCGAAGCCTGTACTCAGTTAGAGACGCCAGTTACTGGGGGGAATGTCTCTCTGAATAATGAAACCCTCGATAACCAAGGCATCCTGCAACCGATTTATCCTACTCCTGTGATTGGCATGGTGGGATTAGTGGAAGATATCCGAAATATTTGCGGCCAAAGATGGCATAACCGGGGAGATTTGGTTTATTTATTAGGTACTCAAGAAGTAACTTTGGGCGGTTCTGAATATTTAGCCACGGTTCAGCAGACGGTTGCCGGGAAACCCCCTGAACTTGATTTCTCTTTAGAAAAACAGGTGCAAACAGCTTGTCGAGACGGGATTAAACAAGGACTTGTTAACTCAGCCCATGATTGCGCCGATGGGGGAATTGCGGTTGCCTTAGCAGAATGTTGTTTAAGCGGCAATTTAGGAGTAGAAGTGACGCTTTCCCCGAGTAATGATCAACGTTGGGATGAATGCTTGTTTGGTGAAGGCACTAGTCGTATCTTGGTTTCCGTTTCTCCCGACAACCAACAACAATGGGAAGCGTTTTTACAGCACCAGTTAGGCAACGCTTGGCAACAAATCGGAGTCGTCGCAGGAAAAGTCTTGAATATTAATTCAACGTTGGTTGTCAGTTTAGACGAGATGAGAGAAACAACTGAAAGCGCGATCGCGTCTTCAATTCAGTAAGCTTTGCTACCTTGCGTTTCATGTTCCGGGCTAACTTTCTGTTTTCCATTTGCCCATGCGCTTGAGTTGAGAGAGTACCAATTCCCCTAGCCACCAACCGAGAGAACCGGCAATTCCGGCTGCAATTATTAATCCGGCAAAACGCAAAGGTTGATTTAAAAGTCTGGCAAATTCATTGCCCACCAGGAAGGCTGCTGTTATGTAACCGATGACTAAGGCAAGGGTAAAGAAAACAACATTTCCGATTAATCGATTTCTTTTAGTGCGATAGTTGCCAATGAAGAAAATGATTGCTTCTGTCAGCAAGCAAGTTAGTGTTAAGTACCCTCCAATTAGAGGAGACAACAAAGCTAAGACTATTGCCAGGGGGAGAATCATGACAGCAATACTACCTCGACATTGCAAACGAGCCATTCCCAACGTTAAAAAAATTCCACCCAGAGGCGCCCAAAATACGAGCTCTAGAAATTGCGGCGCTAACATGGGAATGACTAACGCAGACACCACCATTCCTGCTGTCATCCCACCAGCAAAAACATAATCTTGCCAATGCCAAGATAGTTTCATTCTTAATTAGGAGTGAGTGGAAGCAGACGTCATTTTCTTCATTTCTGCCGTAATCCAGTCTAATTCCGTTAGCTTCAAGTTAATCATCTCTGACTCAATCTGACGAGCAATAATCATCTTTTCCGTAGGAGAGAGTTGTTCGACTAGCGCTAAAACTTGTTCTAGTGGATCTGAGAGTTCAACATTGCGAGTATTCATTTTAATCTTCTCCAATCTAGTCGAGTTGACCAACAGTTGCAACACACCCCTTCTGTTCAATCAGGGCAAACCTGCAACCCATAATTGCGATAGATCTCAAATTTTAAACAAGTATTATCACAACTAATAGTGATTTATTTTACTATAGCTTGTGCGGAAATGCCTAATTCTCTATTTATATCGTAAATCTTAACTGATTCTCCCAATTGGGAAAACCAAGGAAACTAATCAAAAACTAATCAAAAGGCCCAATAAAATTGAAATCCAATCCTTAATGTTATTTTAACTATTTCACTTTCCCAATTAAGTCACAAAATACTCTTCACTGAAACCCGAAACATTGATTGTAATTTTTACTCACCAATAGAAAACAATAGAAGACTTCATTTGCACTCCACTCAACGGTAAAATCAGCAAGGGAGTAATAGATACATAGCTCTCCAAGACAGTTAAGCCTACGAACAGGAGGAAAAGAATCGTGGCGAAAAAAACTATTGCAAGTCTTACAGAAGCAGATATTAGCGGTAAACGAGTTCTTGTCCGTGCTGACTTTAACGTTCCTCTCAATGATAAAGGAGAAATTAGTGACGATAACCGCATTCGCGCTGCCCTCCCCACTATCCAAGACTTAATTCAAAAAAATGCCAAAGTGGTTCTATGCAGCCACATGGGACGTCCAAAAGGAGAATTTAAAGAAAAACTGCGCCTTACCCCTGTTGCGGAACGGTTATCCCAACTGCTTGGACAAGAAGTGGTTAAGTGTGATGATTGTATTGGCGACAGCGTTAAACAGAAAGTTGATAGCTTACAAAACGGTCAAGTCGCTTTATTAGAAAACCTACGCTTCTATCCCCAAGAAGAAGACAATGATGCTGAATTTAGCAAAAAACTAGCTGCCAATGCTGATGTTTATGTCAATGATGCGTTTGGCACTGCCCACCGTGCCCATGCTTCCACAGAAGGGGTAACGAAACATCTCAGCCCCTGTGTCGGCGGCTATCTCATCGAAAAAGAACTCGATTATCTTAAAAACGCTATTGAAAATCCCCAACGTCCTTTTGCTGCTATTATTGGCGGGTCAAAAGTTTCCAGTAAAATTGGCGTTATTGAAACCTTAATCGAAAAATGCGATAAATTGCTCATCGGCGGCGGCATGGTCTTTACTTTCTTCAAAGCACGAGGCCTGAGTGTCGGGGATTCTTTAGTTGAAAACGATAAACTTGAGTTAGCAAAATCCTTAGAAGAAAAAGCAAAAGAAAAAGGGGTAGAACTTTTATTTCCCACTGATGTGGTTATTGCTGACAAGTTTGCTGAAGATGCCAACTCCCAAACTGTTACCATTGAGAACATTCCCAGTGGTTGGTTAGGGCTGGATATTGGTTCCAAAACTGTGGAATCCTTCAAAGAAGCCCTTTCCGATTGTAAAGGCATCATTTGGAATGGTCCGATGGGTGTCTTTGAAATGGAAAAATTTGCCAAAGGAACCGAAGCGATTGCTCGTACTTTAGCAGAATTAACCGATAATGGGGCAACAACCATTATTGGCGGCGGCGACTCAGTAGCTGCTGTGGAGAAAGTTGGCGTTGCTAATAAAATGAGCCATATTTCTACAGGCGGCGGTGCGAGTCTTGAACTTCTGGAAGGAAAAGAACTCCCCGGAATTGTCGCCCTCAATGATGTTTAAGAAAATTCAGAGTTAATGGGATTGGCTTTTAGTAAGGTGGGTGTCTTGCCCACCCTACTTTTCCGGATTTTGTCATCTAATTACCACAACCATGCCAATGATGGAAATTTGCTCTGGGAGTAGTCAATCTCGAAAACCTGTGTTATCTTCGCTATAGTTGGTTGTTAAATCAATAACCGTTTAGGGAGAAAGGAGGTGATGCCCATGAGTACAGGTAGTAAACGCATGGGTCACCTGATTGGAGTATGCCGGCTGTGTGCCGGGGCTGTTCTCAACTAGTCAGTTAAACTCCTCCCTGCGAGGAAAAACAGGCTGTGCGAGTTCCTCTCGGCAGTCAGGTTTCAATCAGAGTGACCCGCTAGACCGCTCTCACTTCGAGTGTTAATTCACTCCCCGGTGAGAGCGGATAGTTTTTTAAAAGATTGATTTTTATCTCATGACCATCGGAATTTGGATTTTAGGAACACAACTTTCTTTAGAACAAGCTGCGTTAAAAAGTTGTGAGGATGACCCAGAAAATACCCCTGTGCTGATGATTGAGTCTCAAGAATATGCCGCTCAACGGCGGTATCATCAGCAAAAATTGGTCTTGGTTTGGTCTGCTATGCGTCACTTTGCAACGCGACTCCAAAATGCGGGCTGGAAGGTAACTTATGAAGTAGCAACAGAGTTTATTACCCCCCTCAAAGATTGGGTGAGACAGAATCAAATTACAGAATTGCGGGTAATGACACCCAGCGATCGCGCTTTTAAAGCCTTTATCCAACAATTAGACCTGGATTGTCAAATCTCATTACTACCAGACAACCATTTTTTATGGTCGCAGATTACGCCGGAATCGAATTCCGGCGCCTGCTACGACCGTTGGTCGACTCAAGCCTTCCAAGATTGGGCAGACAACCGAAAACGCATTTTGATGGAAGATTTTTATCGAGAAGGGCGCAAACGGTTTCAGGTTTTAATGGAAGAGAAGCAACCAGTGGGAGGCAAGTGGAATTTTGATCAAGACAATCGCAAACCCCCACCGAAAAATTTAACGCCGCCTTCTCCCCCCACATTTGCTCCCGATAACATCACCCAAGCAGTGATGGAAGAAGTTCAAGCCCTGTCTTTCTCCACTTATGGCGACCTTGAGAATTTTCAATGGGCAGTGACGCGAGAACAAGCGCAACAAGTTCTCACCCATTTTATTGAAACCAATTTACCCAACTTTGGCAGCTATCAAGATGCTATGGTCACCGGAGAAACAACACTGTGGCATTCTCTCTTATCACCTTATCTCAATTTAGGCTTACTAACCCCTTGGGAAGTCATTGTTGCCGTTGAACAGGCTTATTATCAAAACAATGTCCCTTTAAATAGCGTGGAGGGGGTCATTCGTCAAATTTTAGGATGGCGAGAATTTTTACATGGGATTTATCACTGGGTGGATGCTGACTATGGGCAACAAAACTGGTTGAATCATCAGCAACCCCTACCTGCTTTGTTTTGGGATAGCAGTCAAACTGACATGAATTGCTTAAAACAAGTTCTGCAACAAGTGGAACAGACTGGTTATGCCCATCATATCCAACGGTTGATGGTGTTAAGCAACTTTGCCCTAATTGTCGGTGTTTCTCCACAGGCATTAAAAGATTGGTTTCATGCCGCCTTTATTGATGCCTATGACTGGGTCATGGAAACCAATGTCATTGGTATGGGTCAATTCGCTGATGGGGGCCTGTTTGCCTCAAAACCCTATGCCTCTTCTGGCAATTATATTAATAAGATGAGCGATTATTGTCAGGATTGTTGCTACAACCCTCGCCAACGTTCCCAGGAGAATGCTTGTCCGTTCAATTTCTTCTATTGGGATTTTATTGCCCGTCAGCGCGATCAATTACAAGGTTTGGGGCGTATGAATTTAGTGCTAGGGAATTTGCGGAAGATTAATTCTGAAGAATTGGCCCAAATGCAGGCATTGGCGGAAGCTTGGCGAGAAAAACACGCTCAGGAGCTTGAGCAAACTTAAAGTTTGCAATTCTTATCTTAAACATGAGTTTTCCCCCAAAAATTCCCCAGTTTTTCCACAACCTTTTTTGAGGTTTTCCACAATTTACTTTAAGTTTTCCACAATCAATCACGGCAAAATCAAGGGTAGAGGGGAATCATCGCTAATTTATTTTGTTAAGGCATCAACACCGTAAACACTGAGTTTAGGTTAAGTTGTGTAACAAAAAACTGGATAAAAGTCCCATTAATTCGTTTATTTTTGTGATGACCGGAAAAAAATGTAACATTTCTCAGCATTGACAATCCTCCCCCCTCTTAGACGACAATAGAGCGACCGGGCAAAAAACCAAGACGGATTTCTCTCTCAGGTCAGCAATCGATCGCAGATTGCGCCTTCTGTTCTGCTTCTGCAACGGAAGGTGCCTGAGTCGAGAGTGCTAGTAAGCTCCTAGACCCAATTTCCGGGAATAGGGGCTGCTGATTGGCAACCATTTCGAGGTTTTAGATTTGGCTCAACAACCAAACGATTATTGGAGGGTAAGGTCGCTGTGAAAACGAACGTTAGCCTTTCGACAGAGATTCCACAAGAGCTTCATGAGTCATTGCAACGCTATCTGGATGAACATCCCAGTTGGGATCAAGATCGCGTGTTAGCGGCGGCATTGTCGCTGTTTCTCCTGCAAAATAGCCAAAATAAAGTGGAACAAAATCCACAAACCTATCGCAGATGTGCCCAAGTTTATTTGGAAACACTCTTTGATTAAAATAGGTCTGTGATGGATTATAAAGGGGGATCATGCTAGATACCTTAATTATTGGAGCAGGAATTAGCGGTTTAAGCACGGCCTATCGCCTGCATCAAGGGCAACGCCAGATTTTAGTCGCAGAACAGCGCGATCGCGTTGGCGGGAATATTACCACTGAACAAAAAGGGGAATTCCTTTGGGAAGAAGGCCCCAATAGTTTTTCCCCAACGCCGGAACTGTTAAAACTAGCCGTTGATGTGGGCTTAAAAAATGACTTTGTTTTTGCTGATCGCAGTCTTCCCCGTTACGTTTATTGGCAGGGAAAACTGCGTCCTGTTCCCATGAGTCCCCCAGCAGCAGTGACATCCCAATTGCTGAGTCCTTGGGGAAAACTGCGGGCATTAGCCGGTGCCCTAGGCTTTGTCTCCCCGAATGTCGAAGGAAAGGAAGAGACAGTGGCCGAATTTTTCAGTCGTCACTTGGGAGAAGAAGTGGCGCAACGGCTCGTCGCTCCCTTTGTGTCTGGCGTTTATGCCGGAGATGTTTACCAACTCAGTGCCAAAGCTGCTTTTGGACGGGTCACGCAATTGGCTGATGTTGGCGGCGGATTGGTTGCCGGGGCAGTATTATCCCGTGGCAAAAAGAAACAGTCTTCATCGACAGCAACTGAAAATGCTGATATTCCCCAAACCAAGTCCGGAGAATTGGGATCCTTTCGAGAAGGATTGCAAATGTTGCCGCGCGCGATCGCGTCAAAACTGGGTGAATCAGTCAAATTAAACTGGCAACTGACCAATATTTCTCCTCATCCGGAACAAGGCTACATCGCCACGTTTTCTACTCCAGAAGGAGAACAAACTGTAGAAGCCAAAAGTATTGTCCTCACCACACCAGCCCATGTCAGTGCCCCTATTCTTAAAAACTTATCCCCGTTAACTAGCACCGCACTCCAAGATATTTCTTATCCGCCAGTGGCTTCTGTTATTCTGGCTTATCCCGATGACGCGCTGCGCTTCCCCTTAAAAGGCTTTGGCAACCTAATTCCCCGCAATCAGGGCTTGCGTACCCTCGGAACGATTTGGTCATCAACCCTATTTCCTGGACGTGCCCCTCAAGGCTGGAATATCCTAACTAACTTTATCGGCGGGGCAACCGATCCCGAAATTGCTCAACTGAGTGAAGAACAAATCATTCAACAAGTTCACCAAGATTTACAACAGGTTTTACTTCAATCAGAGGCTGCACCAAAACCTCTGGCTGTTCATCTGTGGTCAAAAGCCATTCCTCAATATACCCTAGGACATCTTGACCGTTTAGAAACCCTAAAAGAAGGTTTAAAACCCTTTCCTGGACTCTTTCTGTGCAGCAACTATCTTGATGGCGTTTCACTGGGCGATTGTGTGCGTCGCGGGGAAGAAACCGCCCAAAGCGTGTTAGATTATTTGGGTTAAGCAACTGTCAGAGTTAATAATGTCGGAGATCAAGTTAATTGTTGGCCTAGGAAATCCTGGGAAAAAATACGAACAAACGCGCCATAATATTGGCTTTGATGCAGTTGATCGTTTGGCAAAAGATTGGCAATTAGACTGGCGGGAAAATACACGCTTTAAGGGATATTATTGTGAAGGAGCAGTGCCAACGATAGGCAAAGTGCATTTACTGAAACCCCTGACTTATATGAACCATTCCGGGCAATCAGTCAGAGCGGTGTGCGATTGGTATAAATTTTCTCCCGAATCTGTTTTAATTGTCTACGATGACCTTGATCTGCCAGTAGGAAAGTTGCGTTTACGATTGTCTGGTTCAGCCGGGGGACACAATGGCATGAAATCAATTATTTCCCATTTGGGAACTGAAAACTTTCCCCGGTTGCGCATTGGCATTAAAAACACAGATGCCAAAAAAGATACAATTAGCTATGTTCTAGGCAAATTTTCTCCCGAGGAACAACCTCATATCAAAGAAGCTTTAAACCTTGTTCCCAAAGTTATAGACGTATCTCTCAATGATGGTTTAGAAAAGGCCATGAGTCTTTACAATTAAGTTAGCCATGATGAGTCATTTATTATTCTCTTGAATTGGGTAAGGAATTTGCCGAAGACCAATAAGATAAATCCACTGAACTATAATGAATGGTTAAGGCAATATTTAGGTTTTCTAAAGACTTAAAAAGCCAGTGAATATTATATCTTGGCGTGTCTTCATAATGGTTATATAAAATAGCAAACCGACTGGTGAGATACGGATAAATTTTATTTGAAATTAACAAAATTTTTAAAAGCAATCCAATGGTTTTTGTCGGTCCCAAATTGGTTACTAAATCTAGATAAAGATAGTGATCAATTTTTTGTTGACTTTCAACAATCAGGAACTTTAATAAATTATTGGCAATCCGTAAAATTAATTGTTCGTTTGGTTTTTCCCAATCCCACTCTGCTAAGGTCGTTTTTAAAAAATAGGCCAACCGTTGATTAAATTGTTGCTTGCCATAACTTTCATCAATGGAAGCAATTAGATATTCGTAAAGATCTCGTTTATAGGTTCTAAATGTATCCGCTTTTGTGCTATGGGTGAGGAAACGTTGCGCTAAATCTCGATAAGTCGATTTTCCTTCCACCCCGCTAATAAAATGCTGAAGCGTTGCAACTAGTTCCGGATCTTTGAGCAACGTAGGATTGGATTGAGGCAAAATGGCCTTTTGAGCTTCTGCGAGAGAACCATAACGCTCTGCTAGTCGCGTCAGACGAACTTGATTGGTAATATATCGAGATAGAGATAATTCAAAGTCATATTCTTGTTGTTTCTGGAATTTTTTTAGTGCTTGTTTCGTTTGGGGATAGTTGTCTGCGGGAAGAATGCAGTTTTGATATAAAAAAGGATAACGCCCTAGTAATGTTGCTAGGGGTTGTGATTTATCTTGTTGTGTTTCTTCAGTGGTTGTAAATAAACGCCGTAAGCGCTGCATTCTTAAAAAATGCTGGCTTTTACTAAAGACAATCACTCGTTCTCGAATTCTTCGCGAAGCAGAAGTTTGCAAACGCGCAAACGCCGGAATGTCTTCAAAAACTTTGATAAATCGTGGAATAACATTTTGTCGATCGCTTGATTGTCTTAGCCAGTGGTTGATGGCAATATAGCAACAATTGCTTAAAAAATAAGAAAACTCGGTTTCTGCTTGATCTGCTTTGGCAATGGCTTCCAATGTCTCACGAATTTCCGGTTCTTCATAGCCAGTTGCTTTCACAAAAAGATGATCATATCGTTCAATGACTTTTTCTGCTGTTTCTTGCTGAACACAGGACTCTAAATGATTATAAATTTTTTCTTTTTTTTGATTCAGCGGTGACAATTGAATTGGCATTAGATAATTTTAAAAAGGTCAATTGATACAATTAATAAAGTCTCGTCAATGATCAATATTGATCGATTCTTTTTGGAAAATTTACGTTTCCCTTACCAAAAATAAACAATTCGTTGTATTTTAGATGAAATAGAAACTTGATCAAGCTCAACTGAAGTAAAACAATGCGTCCCCAACTTACTTTGCCTATCTTAGCAGAAATTATCCAACCAGTTCAGACAGTGCTGAGTGAGGATTGGAAAGCAAAAACTGTTACTGATATCAATACCGATACTCGCACCATTCAACCAGGAGATGTTTTTTTTGCATTGGCAGGAGAAAGATTTGACGGTCATAACTTTGTGGACAAGGCATTGCAATCAGGGGCAATTGCCGTGGTACTGCAAAGGGATTGTTCAACAGAAATTCCCGATCATATTCCTCAATTTTATGTGAAAAATACTCTCACGGCTTATCAACAAATTGCTCATTGGTGGCGCCAACAGTTATCAATCCCTGTTATCGGAATCACCGGTTCCGTCGGTAAAACAACGACCAAAGAATTGATTGCTGGGGTATTATCCCAATACGGCAAGGTCTTGAAGACGGAAGGAAACAATAACAATGAAATTGGAGTTCCTAAAACGCTGCTGCGATTAACGTCAGATTATGATTATGCCGTCGTGGAAATGGCCATGCGAGCAAAAGGGGAAATCGCGGAACTCACCGATATTGCGCAACCAACTATTGGTTTAATTACGAATGTTGGAACGGCTCACATTGGGCGTTTAGGTTCGAGACAAGCGATCGCGGAGGCCAAATGTGAACTTTTAGCGCATATGCCAGACACAGCTACTGCTATCTTAAATCAGGATAACCCACGGTTAATGGCAACGGCAGCCACGGTTTGGGAGGGCAAAACGCTCACTTATGGCTTAGAAGGCGGCGATCTTCACGGGCAGTTTCTAGACGCCGAAACGATTGCTGTTGGGGATTTTAAGTTTCCCTTGCCGCTTCCCGGAACCCATAATGCCTCAAATTATCTGGCAGCGATCGCTGTGGCTTATGCCTTAAACTTAGATCTCACGGCCTTGCAAACTGGGATTGAGGTAACGTTGCCGGGAGCGCGATCGCGCCGTTATTCCCTTCCCAATGATATTGTTCTCCTCGACGAAACCTACAATGCCGGGGTGGAATCCATGATTGCCGGTCTCCAGTTGCTGAAAAATACTCCAGGGGATCGTCACATTGCTGTTTTAGGAACGATGAAAGAACTGGGAGACCAGTCTGCTGCCTTACACCGGCAAGTGGGAGAAACCGTTGCCAAACTTAATCTAGACTATCTTTTTGTATTGGCCGATGACCCCGAAACTCAAGAAATGGCGGCTGCTGCCAATTCAGTAAAGACAGAATGTTTCCAGGATAAACATGAATTAGTGCAACGATTAAGCGAAATTTTAGCACCGCGCGATCGCGTTTTATTTAAAGCCTCCAATTCAGTAGGATTAGATCAAGTTTTAGACCAACTGCGACAAAGAATCTCTTGACCTCACTGTTTCGAGATATGCTATATGAACATAACTTAATCTTGATAATTCCTTGAACAACTCTTAACCTATTGACAAAAAATGACTTTTAGAATCAATTTAGAGGCAAACGCCTCTGCAAAAACCAAATTAGTTCATTAATCAGGGTGGGATAACACTCATACCAAATGAAACGTCGCAATTTTCTACTGTTTCTTGGGGCGAGCACAGGTACAGTTGTCCTGAGCGGAATCCCCGCTAATGGGAAGTCGTTCCCATCTTCAGCAGTGGCACAATCTGTCCCGAATCAAACTTTTCCTTCTGTTAAACTTCCCCTTCCCCTCGAAATTGATAACCTCTCTACAAGGGAAGAAATTCAGGCTTATAGGAATTATCAGGTTGTGGATGATTTAGTTGTGCCTGAGGGCTTTACCTATGACTTGATTGCAGCCTGGGGAGACAGGGTAGGAGATTCTCGCTTTGGGTATAATAACGATTATATTTCTTTTGTAGAAACAGGGGCGAATGAAGGTTTCCTCACAGTTAACTTTGAGTATATCAGCGGCAAAGCCTGGATGGAAAACTACTCAGAAGTTGTGGGCAAGTCTCTGCCCTTGGCAGAAGTGAAAGCAGTTGCTGCCAAAAGCGATGGTAAAATCAATGCCTTTGCACTGCCGGAAAATAGTTCTCTGAAAAATCAAATTCAGGAAATCTCGAAAGAAGGTTTCATTGACCAAGGGATTGGCGTCATTTCTGTGCGCCGCAATCAGAATGGCAGTTGGGAACGCACCTACTCTAATGCTGATCGCCGGATTACAGGAATTTCCGGCTTAGAAGACGATCGCGCACTTTATGCGACTGGCCCGGCAACTGCCGTATTTACCAAGCCCAATAAAATGGGTTATGAGGACAATCAGGGCAACCGCATTATTGGCACGTTTCAAAACTGTGCGGGTGGTACTACCCCTTGGGGAACGGTTTTATCTGCTGAAGAAAATTATCAAGATCAGGTCTTTGAACCGGTGATGGCAGATGGATCTTCCTTTGACCCGAGCAATGCTCCTTTTGTTCTCACTGATGACACAGTAGATGGACGCGCTAATGTCTTTGGTTTGGCTGGGAACAAATACGGCTGGATGGTAGAAGTTGATCCGGCTAACCCTAATGATTATGGAAAAAAACATACCTGGTTGGGACGCTTTCGCCACGAAGCAGTAGGCGTTCGCGTTGTGCCCAATCAGCAATTAGCATTTTACTCCGGTTGCGATCGCCGGGGAGGACATCTTTACAAGTTTGTCTCTCAAGACACTGTAAAAACCGTTACCGATAAAAATAATTCTCGCCTCCTGGAAGAGGGAATGCTGTATGGGGCAAAATTCAACCCGGATGGCACTGGACGTTGGGTAGCTTTAACCCCGGATACTCCTGTGAATCCCATTCGTCCTAGTACCGTCTTTGGCAATAAAGTCATTCTTCCCAATCGCGATCAGGGAGGGATTGTTGAAATTACGGAGGATGCTGAAGCAGAAGCCTTCCAAGCTCAGTTTTCAACCCTCGGCGACCTTTATCGGGGAAATGCTTTCGAAAAGCAGGGAGCCATTTTAATTGATGCTCACTTTGCGGCCAATGCGGCTGGCATCAGTAGCACGGCTCGCCCAGAAGACACCGATGTGGCACCAGATGGAACACTTTATATTGCCTTTACTTCCGGTCATCCTGGCAGCGATGGCGGCCCCGATAAACAAGTATTTGCCGGCCCCAATGGAGAAGCCTACGAGTTTGGCTGGATTATGAAATTGCAGGAAGAGGGAAACAATCCGGCAGCCATGAGTTTCCGTTGGGAAATGTTTGCGTTAGGGGGAGAACCTGCCGAAGGAGGCTTAGGCTTTGCCAATCCCGATAACCTTGAAATTGACGCTGATGGCGATGTCTGGATGGTAACCGATATATCTACCAGTAAGCATAATTTAGAAATTTCCGATCGCGAAGGAGTGGATCAATCAGCGATGCGAGGGATTTTTGGCAATAACTCTGCCTGGTATCTCCCTGCTTCCGGTCCCAATGCCGGGATGGCCTATCCCATTGCCATTGGACCAATGGAGTGTGAAATTTGTGGCATTTGGCTGACCAATGACCAAACAACCCTCTTCTTAGCCCCCCAGCACGTTGGAGAAGTCAATGGGAAACGCCAAAATCTGGCCTCTGAAACCCGCACCTTTGCCATGAAAACCACTAATGGAAACCTGTTTATGCAACAGCGCCAAGTTCCTCTGGGATCCAACTGGCCCGGATTAAATCCCAATGACCCTCCACGTCCTGGTGTAGTAGCGGTGCGACGGCAAGATGGTCGTCCTTTGAAAGGATAAGGCTCACCTCCGACGCGTTCCGCTATACAATCATCGATTTAACGCGATTTAGCCCTTTAGACGCGGCAATTCTGAATTTAAGATTCACCTGAAATTTCCAAGACTGGGTCTGTTTGGTTCACCACTAGGCAAATCTTCAAAAGCATGATTGCTCTTGTTTTTATTTACCCCACCCACAGAAGATTTAAAGGTTTCCCTTTAATTTTATGGAACCCTTCCTCACTAGAGCATCGGGTTCTAAGGCAACCGTTTTTAGAGAGGTTAATCGGGCCTCTTGATACTTCATCCTCTCTTAAAACACTTACGTGCTCAATGACGAGAGTTTAGACTCGTGATGTAGGATAAAGACAGTTAACAGTTTCGAGTTTATGTGTGGCTTCCCTACTCTTGTGAGTGGGGAATTTTCTTTTTCTTGGGAATGATTGCTCACAGGGCTAAGTCTTAAGAAACTGCTTCTTCTACTTCTTCTCCTTCTTCCACTTTATCCAGAGAATCATCAATGTGAACTAAGCGAATATGTTTGTATCCGAGCTTGATTTCAAATTCTTCTCCGGGTTGTAAGCCCATGGCTTGCGTATAAGTGGAACCAATGACAATTTGACCGTTTTTGTGAACGCTTACTCGATACGTTGGTTCACGTCCGCGGCCGTCTTTGCCGCCTTCGGGATCTAAGGGAACGCCTTTTGCCTCTAAGACGGCATCATAAAACTCGGTTAAATTAACACGGATTTGACCGGTTTTAGTTTCATTGTAATAGCCACACTGTTTTGCCGTTTCTCGACGAGGCAAGTGAGAAAGTTCTTTAACTTTTTGCAGAAGGGCGCGACCTTTTAAGGGTGCTGTTTGTTCTTCCATTTTTCTGTGTAATTATCCTCCAATTGTCAGTTTCGTTAGGAGAGTTTCCTTGAAACCATTCCTCCTATTAAAAATATATCGTTAAACTCCTACAATTTTACAAGAAAATTTTTAAAATTTGGAATTTGCTATTATTGATCGACTTACTCAGCTCAGATAAAATCTAACCTAAGTAACTTGGCAAGGCAGTGACATTTCTTTTGCAGAAAGGGGAAAAAAAAACGTTTAACTAAACTCCATAAGTAGATAATTGAGGAGGGTTTGGAAAGAATTCCCATTTCTGGTCTGGCACAAAAAAGCCTTCGTGAGCAGTCTGAGAGAGGCAAGGTGAGCTAGGGAAGGAGCGGAGAAAAGGTTTTTTGTGAATGAAGATTCCTCGGTTACCCTTATCGGGTGATTCCTTTGCCGTAACCTGGCAAAGAAAAAATTATTGAGGGGTATTGATGGTGAAAATCGGAGCAAGCAAACGCAGGCAATTAAACTTTTTGTAAGAATTGTTGCTAAAGTATGGCTAGTACATGCAACCAGAAAAAAAATCGAGCTTTTGGTTTGTTAAGCAAAACTTAAACCCGATTTCAACCAGGAGAAGAGAAAATCGCGATCGCGCTTTGGCCAAATTTTCCGATCAGGAAACATTGCGTAGTAGATGAGCAGAAATTTAGAGAAAAATTAAAAACAGTAGAGAAACCCAAGAATGATACTACTACTAAACAGAAATTTTAGTGCAGAAAGTTAGTAACTGCCAACAACGAACTAAATGTAAAGTAGAGTATTAATTGTATCATCTGTTGCGAATCTGAAAAGGAATCGGAAATCAGCAAAGTAAAAAAGCTACCGATATTCTGACTGAACCGGGGCTGCAATCATTTCAATCTACCAGTTGAGAAAGCATCGACTCTTAGCAGTTTTGCTAATTGAAAACGGAACAGGCAAAATGTTCCCATCACCCTTAAACTGATCATAAAACCATTTACAAGGGAAATCTATGAGCGAACAATCTTCTAATGCCGAATCAACTCAAAACAGTGAATCTCTAATTCCGGAAGTGGAAGAACCTGCCTTCGGTTGGACGCCTTATGCGGAACGCATGAATGGACGATTTGCCATGTTAGGATTTATTGCCTTGCTAATCATTGAACTGGTTAGCAACCAAGGCTTTTTAGCTTGGTTAGGTTTAAGATAAACTGACTCTCTTCTACGCTCTCCACACTAGCCATGACTTGTCAGCAATTACTGGATCGCATTGCCGCCCTAAGCGAAAGCATTGGCAACTCCACTAACCTAGAACCCCTCTGCCATCAAGCAGCGCAAGGAGAAATTCCCAATGCCAAGCAACTGCAGTACTCACTGGAACAAGAAAAACAACAACGCCAGCGCTTAGCTTCTGAAATCCAAACTCTCACCCGACAACTGAATTTATATTTAAAGTGGCAAGAGTCCCGGCCTCATCAAAATTCGCGTCAATCAGAACCTTCAGAACCAGAAGAGCAATCCGTTGTTGAACCCAATGCCGGGAGTCACTCTTTTGCTTGGATGATTAGCAATTCTCTCGCACGAGAACGCATTGCTCAAGCCAAAGAACTCGCTGTCACTCGGGAAGGAACAGAAGCAGATCGGCGACGGTACCAAGATTTATTTAATTTTGCCCCTGATGGCTATCTGACTACCAATGGCAACGGGATTATTCAAGAAGCCAACTATACTGCCAGTGAGTTGTTGGGAATTCCGCCTCAGGAATTGGTGGGACAATCGCTTTTAGCCTTAATGAACCAGGAGGAAGATCAAAACTGTGTGTTGCAAGCCATGCAGCAAGTTGCACAGGGAAATTCTTCCTTAGAAGTGTGCGAAATTGCTTTATCTTCTTCCCAGGGAAGTCCCTTTTTCGCTGCGATGCGTTTAAGCGCGGTTCCAGAGTATGATAATGAAAAAATTCAGTTTCGTTGCTTATTACAAGATATTAGTGAACGGAAACAACTGGATCAAGCGTTAGCTGCCAGCGAAAAAAAATGGCGTGCTCTGTTTAATCAAAGTTTCCAGTTAATGGCGCTTTTAGATGCCCAAGGCAAAGTGATTGAGTTTAATCAGACGGCTTTGGAATTAGTACAGGGGAGTTTTGAGCAAATTAAGAACCAGTATTTTTGGGATATTCCTTGGTGGACGAATCCTTCTGATTGCAGTCAAGTGAAACAGTCCATCAAGTTAGCCAAAGCTGGGGGAATCGTAAGGTATGAAGTGCAATTAAAAAGAGAAGATGGGCAGTTGGTTCCCATTGACTTCTCTTTAAAAGCCGTTCATGATGAAGCAGATCAGGTAATTTTATTGATTGCGGAAGGAAGAGATTTGCGCGATCGCGTTCACAAAGAAGCAGAATTGCGTCGCGAAAAAGAAATTTCCGAATCGATTCTGAGCAGCCTGCCCGGGGTTTTTTACATGCTTCCCAAATATGGTTCCTGCATCCGCTGGAATGAGGAGTTGGAAAACCTAACCGGCTACACCAGTGCTGAAATTGCAGAAATGGATCCCCTCGACTTCTTTGTAGAATCAGACAAATCCTTGGTTGAGGACAAAATCCAAGAAACCTTTACCCAAGGCCGCAGCACCACTGAAGCCACCTTTTTAAGCAAACATCAACAAACCATCCCTTGTTATTTTAGTAACATTCGGCTTTGTTTAGAGGATGATCAAGAGTATTTGATTGGGGTGGGGATTGATATTACCGAAAACAAGCAGGTCAAAAACGAACGGCAAAAACTGGCCAGTTTGGTGGAAAATAGCCAAGATCTCATTAGCGTTGCCAACCTAGACGGAGAACTTGAGTTTCTCAATCCTGCCGGACAAGCGTTATTAGACATTAATCCCAGACAAAGCCAACTTCCTTTCCTCCTCAAACATTGCTTCTCTGCCAAAAGCGAACAGCAATTTGATCAAGAAATTTTTCCCAGCCTCCTCAACACGGGAGAGTGGTATGGGGAACTCGAATTGCAAAATTATCAGAATGGCGGCGTTTTAGCCGTTTTAGCGAATATCTTTGTCATTCGGGATTCTGTCACGGGAACGCCCATTAAATTAGGCATCATTACCCGCAATATTAGCCGTCGCAAGCAAGCTGAAATTGCCCTCCAAAATAGTGAAGAACGCTTCCGCAGCATTTTTGAACAAGCCGCAGTAGGGATTGCCTTATTAGATCCTGATGGTCGCTTTGAAGGGATCAATCAACGGGGTTGTGAGATTTTAGGCTACTCTCAGGAAGAATTGTTAACCCGCACCCATCGGGAATTAATTGCCCCAGAAAACGTCTCGGAAAACGACCGCTCCCTAGAACAATTGCTCAGCGGCGAGATTCATACCTTTTCCCAAGAACAACGTTATTGTCGCAAAGATGGGAATTGGGTCTGGGTCAACCTAACAATGTCGTTAATGTCTTCTTCTCAAGGACAAGCCCAATCCCTGTTAGCCATTTTAGAGGATATTAGCGCTCGTAAACGTACCGAGGCTGCCCTGCAACAAAGTGAAGAAGAATATCGTTGTCTGGTTAATAATATTCGGGAAGTCATCTTTCAGGTAGATGCCAAGGGCCGGTGGTGCTTTCTAAATCCTGCTTGGAGCGAAATTACAGGTTATTCCGTTGCCGAAACCTTAGGGACTCCTTTCCTCAACTATACCTATTTTGAAGACTTTAGCTACAACCAAGAACAATTTCAAGCTTTAATTAACCATCATCAAAGTCATTGTCGCTATGAAGTACGCTATCAAATCCGAAATGGCGGCTTTTGCTGGATGGAAGTAACAGCTCGCGTAACTGAAAATCGAGAGGGAGAAATTACTGGAATTACAGGAACCCTCAAGGATGTTACAGAGCGTCGTCAAGTCGAAGATCAACTGCGCGCCATTATTAATACTGTCCCTGGTTTGGTGTCTTGGGTTAGCAGCGACGGATACTATTTAGGCGTCAACCAACAATTAGCCCAAACGCTGAATTTAGCCCCCGAAGACTTTGTCGGCAAAGAAATTGGCTTTTTAAATTCAAGCTCTGCCTTTGTCCAGTTTATGTATGAGTTTCTGGGAAGTGGCGACAGTGCAACGAGTCAAGTCATTGAAACTAGGATCAAAAATGGTGAAACCCGCAGTTTCCTCATTGCTGCTCAAAAATATCGACAAGCCAGTGCTGCCGTGTTAATTGGCATTGATATCACCGAACGCAAGCAAGCTGAGCTAGCCCTGAAAGAAAGTGAAAATCAATTCCGACAACTGGCTGAAAACATTGAACAAGTATTTTGGATGGTAGATTTAACCCAACAACGGTTTATCTATATTTCTCCGGCTTATGAATCAACTTGGGGACGCAGTGTACAAAGCGCTTATGATTCTCCCACCGATTGGTTGAAAGCCGTTCATCCCGATGACTATCAACAGGTGATTGAAGCCTCGCGTCGGCAAATTCGCGGCGAGTATAACGAGGAATATCGGATTATTCGTCCCGATGGAGAAATCCGTTGGATCCACGATCGCGCTTTCCCGGTTCATAATGACCAAGGCAAAGTCTATCGCATTGCGGGGATTGCCGAAGATATTACCGAACGCAAACGCGCTAAGGAAGCCCTGAAAAAACGGGAGCGCTATTTGAAGGCATTGGTGGGCATCCAACGTCGGTTACTCGCTTCTACCGTGGATAATCGCTTATATGAAGAGGTATTAGCGATTTTAGGAGACGCCTGTGAAGCCAGTCGCATTTATGTCTATGAAAACTTTATTGATGGCGAAGGAAATGTCTGTGCCCAAGAAGCGGCGGAATGGTGTGCTCCCAATATTGCTTACCGATTTAATAACAAAGTTGGATACAACTTCCGTTATGAGGAAATTTTAGGAACTGAATCTTACGAACAGTTAAAGGAAGGCAAGTTTCTGCAAAAAGCAGTCATTGATTTACCCCAGGAAAAACAAGCCTGTTTCTTGGATAAAAATATTCTTTCCTTTTTAATGATTCCCTTGATTGTTAATGATGAGTTCTTCGGGGTGATTGGCTTTGATCATTGTGAAGTGGCTAGCAATTGGGGACGCTTAGAAGTGGGATTGTTAAGTTCTGCTGCGGCCGCGATCGCGCTGGCTAAAGAAAAACAACTCACTCAAGAAACCCTCCAACAACAACTTACAGCAATTGAAACCAGTACCGACGGCATTATGATTCTCCAACCGAGTGGGGAACTCCATTATATTAATCCCGCTTATTGTCAAATGCTGGGGTATGATTCTCCCCATGCCCTTTTAGGCAGTCAGTGGCGCGATCATCATCCTTCTGAAGAAATTCCTCGGATTGACGAAGAAATCTTTCCCCAATTAGAAAGCCAAGGGGAATGGAATGGTGAAATTTGCGCTCAACGTCAAGATAGCAGCACCTTTATTCAAGAATTATCCATGAACTTGACGCAAAATGGAGAAATTGTGGGGGTTTGTCGGGATATCAGCGATCGCAAACAAGCAGAGGAACAACTCAAGGCTTCCCTGGAAGAAAAAGAACTGCTTCTGAAAGAAGTTCATCACCGCGTCAAAAATAACCTGCAAGTCATTTCCAGCATCTTCTCCCTACAATCCCAAACCCTCGAAGATGAACAAGCCCTTGCCATTCTGGAAGAAAGTCAAAATCGCATTAGTTCCATGGCACTGGTTCATGAAAAACTCTATCAAGCCGCGAATCTTGCCAATATTGACTTTGCTGAATATATCCGCGATCTCACGTACAATCTCCTTGCTTCTTACAATGTTAATTCCGACTGGATTCAAACGGAGATGAATATCGAATCCATTCAATTAAACCTTGATAGTGCCATTCCCTGTGGCTTGCTGATTAATGAACTAGTGTCGAATTCCCTCAAACACGGTTTTCCTGATCAGCGTTCCGGTACCATCTACATTTTCTTAGGGGTAAAAGACGAACAAGCAGAAACCCTTTGCTTAAAAGTTGAAGATGATGGCGTCGGGTTGCCGGAAGGATTTAATCCCAATAAAGCCACTTCTCTAGGAGTTTCCTTAATTAGTTCTCTCACACAACAATTACGTGGTACTCTAAAATTTCAGAACAATCCTGGGGCAAGTTTTGAAATTACTTTCCCCAAACCCATTGAACGGAAGCGATTTTAAGTTATGTCAGCCAGCAAAATTTTAATTATCGAAGACGAAGCGGTCGTCTCTCTCGATATTACCCGACGTTTAGAAAAAATGGGATACGAAGTAATGGGGCGCTTAGCCTCAGGAGAGGAAGCCCTGGAATTGGTGCAGCAAGATCGTCCTGATTTAGTGTTAATGGATATTAACTTACAAGGAGAGATCGATGGCATTGAAACGGCAAACAAACTTTACCAAAACCATAATATTCCTGTCATTTACTTAACTGCTTATGCTGGGGAAAGTACCTTGGAACGGGCGAAAGAAAGCAAACCTTATGGCTATATTCTGAAACCGTTTAAGGAAAGAGAACTCCGTGCCACGATAGAAATTGCCCTTTCCCGCCACCAAACCGAATAATTCATCCTTTGTTATTTGTTGCCAGAGACAGAAATACCCAATAACAAACATGGAATTAAAAACTACCCTGGAAAGCCAAACGGTTCAAAACCGCATTCGAGAAGTCGGCATTAACCCCAACCACTGGTATCCCGTTGCTTGGGCAAACCAGTTACAGCGGGGAACTATCCAAAAAGTTACCATTTGGTATCAAGATATTGCCATTTATCGAGATGAGGAAGGGAACGTTCATGCCCTCAGCGATGCTTGTCCGCACAAAGGCGTTGCCCTCCACAAAGGAGATGTCAAAGGCACTCATCTCGCTTGTCGGTACCACGGTTGGGAGTTTAACGGGGAGGGAGAATGCGTCCATATTCCTTACTTTAATGAAGATCAAAAACTCCCTCGGGCTTGCGCTCACAGTTATCCCATTCAAGAAAAATATGACTTAATTTGGCTCTTTCCTGGCAATCGGGAACTGGCAACAAGGCAACCCATTTTAGACATTCCAGAATTTGATGATTCGCAATGGTTGTGTGTTCCGGTGACAGCCCATTTTAATGCTCATTTTTCTATGTGTAATGAAAATACCATGGATGTGTTTCATGGCTATCTTCATCAAGATTTACAAGGCTGGTTTAACCCGGAACTAATTAGTCTTAAAGAAACCGATGATCGCGTTTGCGCTCAGTATAATGTGTCGTATACAGGTCGAATTGCCAAATTTTTAGGACTCACCGATCGCGCTGATGAGATTACTACCCTTCCCATTACCATTGAATATCGTTATCCTCACTACGCAACCACTTTAGAAGGGGTTTCTTCCCTCTACTTAATGCGGCTGCCGGTTAGCAAAACAGAAAGTCATTCCTTTGCTTACTTTTTCTTTAATATTGGACTTCCCCAATGGCTTTTAAATCCCATCCGTCCGCTTTTAGTACGGATCTTGCAACGGTTTGTTCTCTATAAATTTTTGAGACAAGATATCGAAATGGTAGAAAGTGAACAGGAAACTTATCTGAAAAACCCGCAACGGCAATGTGTGGAAGTGAATCCTGCCATTTTTGCCATTCAACGGCTGATCTTAAGGCAGTATGATCAAGCCATTAATGATTAAAGGTTTGTTATTTGTCATTGGTCATTTGTCATTGGTTTGTCTAGCCTAATCTCGTCATTAACGCCCCTCGGCATGCAGGGTATTAATAATTTCTGCCCATTTGCGGGTTGCATCCTCTAACACGTCTCGCTTGTTTGAAACTGGCGGCGAAAGGGGTTCTCCAATGCGAGCGGTTATTGCCGGGAAGCGGGTTCCTTTTTGAGGAATTTTTTCCGTTCCCCACAAACTCACGGGTAAAATGGGAACTTTGGCTTTAGCCGCGATCATGGCTGCCCCGAATTTCGGTTGTGTAATCCGCCCATCTGGGGTGCGAGTTCCCTGCAGAAAAATGCCAACAGCCCATCCTTGTTCAAGAGTTTTGAGCGTTGATCGGATCGCGCTTCGATCAGCAGCTGCGCGTTTCACGGGATATGCCCCATATAGAGAAATTGCTTGTTTGAGTACTGGAATTTCAAAGAGTTCTTCTTTTGCCATGTAAGCCACGGGACGACCAACACAACAGGAAAGCAACGGCGGGTCGCACAAGCTCGCATGATTGCTCACAACTAGCAACGGGCCTTGTTTCGGAACATTCTCTCGCCCATAAAGTTGCCCGCGATAGTAGAGGTTAAACATGGGGCTAACCACTGACCACTTGAACAGGTGGTAGAGACATAAATTGGTGATGGGTTCTCGTTGGCGAGTGGCATTAACCATATTTCGTAATGATATCCAATGAAGTCGCGATCGCGAACAGGTAAGTTGCGACGATGTTAGTGCTAATCATAACTATTATGACAGTTTTCAGAAAGCGCGATCGCGCTGCCCCATCTTTAATTCCAGCAAAAAATATCACTGAGGCACACCAAGACCTAAGTAAAAATCCAAGCGGACAAAACTAGAAAATCCCAGAAGAGGGTTGATTAAACAAAAAAGTTCCCCCAACGTTCCCTTCCTGACCTGTTGCCAGTGGAGAATTAGTAGGGATGACTGGTGCCAATTACCATTTCAAAGTCGCAGCTTCAATGCCCTGTTCTCGTCTCACTTTGCCATCTCTTTCAAACCAGGCAATAATTTGTTCCGGGGTCAATTCTTCTACGGCAACGCCTTCTTGTTCCGCGATGGTTTTGAGTAATCTGAGAGAAGAAATCGTCAATCGAGTTAAAAACTTTTCTGGTGAAGAAAGGAGTGCCTTATCCACTTCTTCTGATTCTTCTTTCGTTAAAAATTGAATGGAACTATCTTCTGTCATATTTCCTCCAAATAAGGTATAGTGGGCAATTCATTATAATTATTGCTCAATTAATATAGGCAGGATTACCTTAAGTTATCCCGAAATAGATTGATGAATTAAAAATAAAAAATTACTAGAAACTGATCAATTATTACCATAATCATGGTATTGAATTAAATAGCCACAGCGATGTTCCCCGTTATAAAGCCAGTGGGTGCGTTCAATGGTACAATCGGGAAGAACAGCGGAAAACATTTCCAGTTCGTGGCCGCAAACACAAGGATAAGACGCTGCCACACTCGAAATCGCACAGTTATGTTCAAATAATAGAAACTTGGGGCTGGCATTATAGTGTTGATAGTCTTCCAAGGGTCGATATTCCGCCATATAGCCTTCTGCTTGGCGCAGTTCTACTAACTTGGCAATTCGTTGTTCCAGAGAACCAGTGCCAATTTTTTGGCGATAATCTTCGGCTTTCCGTTGCCATTGCTTTTCCAATACAGCTTCGACTTGTTCCTCTCCAGCTGTTTCTGCCAGGGTGTGGAGAAAAGAAACGGCAAACTCTCCATAATCATGGGGAAGATGCTCGCGTCCCTTTTGGCTAAGCTGATACACATACTGGGGTCTGCCCATTCCTTGTTGCACTGGCTCGTGATAAACTAAACCGTCTGCTCCCAATTCTTTCAAATGGCGACGGGTTGCTTGGGGACTAATCGCCAACACCTCTGCCAACTCATGAGCCGTTGCTTCTCCTTGTTTCAGGATATGGCGTAAAATGTCCTGCTTGGTGGAATTCTGTCCAGTGGTTGTCATTGTCCCGACTTTGCTCGCTTTTTGAACCATCACCTCAGTTGCCTCCAATCTTAAAATAATTTGACAACATCTTAGTTGTTAATGTAGCCTAAAAATAGTTAAACAACAAATATGTTTCGTAAGTCGGTTCGCTTCCTCTAAAATGGAAGCGATCCCAAAAAAAGGATTAAAAAACGACGCTTAGCTTAGCTGAGGAAACGCAAAGTCCATGACTGCAACCAATACTTTAATTAACCAACCATATAAATACGGCTTCGTCACTGATATTGAAGCTGAAACTTTACCCCGTGGACTGAATGAAGATATTATTCGCATGATCTCGGCGAAAAAGAACGAGCCTGAGTTCATGTTAGACTTTCGCCTCAAAGCCTATCGTCAATGGCTCAATATGAAAGAGCCAAACTGGGCACATGTGGGTTATCGCCCCATTGATTTTAACGATATTATTTACTATTCAGAGCCAAAACAACAACAAGAAGAGAAAAAAGAAAGTTTAGACGAAGTTGATCCCGCATTACTAGAAACCTTTGAAAAATTAGGCATTCCCTTATCCGAACAAAAACGCCTCGGTAATGTCGCCGTGGATGCCATTTTCGACAGTGTTTCTGTTGCCACCACATTTAAGGAAAAACTAGCAGAAGAAGGCGTGATCTTCTGTTCCATTTCCGAAGCGCTGCAAGAGTATCCCGAACTGGTGAAAAAATACATGGGCAGCGTGGTTCCCACTGGCGATAATTTCTTTGCTGCCCTCAACTCAGCAGTCTTTAGCGATGGTTCTTTTGTTTATGTTCCCAAGGGCGTGCAATGCCCCATGGAACTTTCCACCTATTTCCGAATCAATACCGACGAAGCCGGGCAATTTGAGCGCACGCTAATTGTTGCCGAAGAAGGGGCTTCCGTTAGCTATTTAGAAGGGTGCACGGCGCCCATGTACGATTCCAACCAACTCCACGCAGCCGTTGTGGAATTAGTGGCGCTCGATGACGCCAACATTAAATATTCTACAGTACAAAACTGGTTTGCCGGAGATGAAAATGGCAAAGGCGGCATTTACAACTTTGTCACCAAGCGCGGCCTGTGTAAGGGCAACAATTCCAAAATTTCTTGGACGCAGGTAGAAACCGGGTCGGCAGTCACTTGGAAATATCCCAGTTGTGTCTTGGCTGGCGATAATTCCGTTGGCGAATTCTACTCCATTGCCTTAACCAATAACTATCAACAAGCCGATACCGGCACTAAAATGATCCATATTGGGAAAAATACCAAGAGTACCATTATTTCCAAAGGAATCTCGGCAGGTCATTCCCAAAACAGCTATCGCGGCTTGGTGAAAATGGGGCCGAAAGCAGATGGCGCTCGCAACTACTCCCAATGCGATTCCATGTTAGTGGGCGACCAAGCAGAAGCCAATACCTTCCCCTATATCCAAGTAGATAATAATCGCAGCAAGGTGGAACACGAAGCCTCCACTGCCAAAATCGGAGAGGAACAACTGTTCTATTTTGCCCAACGGGGAATTTCCGAAGAAGATGCGGTTTCGATGATTGTTAGCGGCTTCTGTAAGGAAGTCTTCAATCAACTGCCCATGGAATTTGCATCGGAAGCTGATAAATTGCTGGGGCTGAAATTAGAAAATTCGGTTGGTTAAGGAATAACGTTTCCGAGGAATAAGCAAGCGTAACGTAACCCAACACTCTCTTTAAGGTTGGGTTTCCTTCATCCCCCCTTAACCAAAAAGAGCGATTGTGGCGAGGAATTAATATTATGATTAAAGAAAATAGTGACGTTATTTTGTCCATTAAAAATTTATGGGCCAATGCTGACGGGACTCCCATTTTAAAAGGAACGAATTTAGAAGTTAGAGAAGGGGAAATTCATGCCATTATGGGGCGAAATGGGTCTGGCAAGAGTACCCTTTCTAAAGTATTAGCGGGTCATCCCGATTATGAAATTACCGCCGGCGAGATCATTTATAAAGGCGAAAATATTGCCGAATTGGAACCTGACCAACGGGCCATCAAAGGGATTTTCATGGCGTTTCAATATCCCTTGGAAATTCCTGGGGTTAGCAATTTAGATTTCTTGCGGGTGGCTTACAATTCCCATCTCAAAGCCCAAGGCGAAGAAGAAATAGATGCCTTTGATTTTGAAGATTTAGTCGAGGAAAAGCTGGACATTGTGAAAATGGATCCCAGCTTTTTACAACGGAGTCTCAATGAAGGGTTCTCTGGTGGCGAGAAAAAGCGCAATGAAATTTTACAGATGGCGCTATTAGAGCCTAGTTTAGCCATTTTAGATGAAACCGATTCCGGCTTGGATATTGATGCGTTAAAAACGGTTGCCAATGGCGTAAATCAACTGGCAACACCAGAAAATGCCACGATTATGATTACTCACTATCAGCGTTTGCTGAATTATGTGGAACCGGATTATATCCATGTCATGAGCGATGGCCAAATTATTACCAGTGGCGGTAAAGAGTTAGCCCAGCAACTGGAAGAAAACGGTTACGAATGGCTATATGAACAGTATGCGCCACAGGAGGTAGAGGCTTAGGATGAGTATGTCAGTGTCTTCTCAGGATAAACTTGCCAACCAAGATCAGTTTCTTGATCAACTTTTAAGCCAATGTCAGGAAAATACGGCATTGGAAACCAATTCTACCTTTGGGGCATGGCTGCAAAAACGCCAACAAGAAGCCGCCAACTGGGTAGCTGAGTCGAGAATGCCTCACCGCAAGGATGAAGAGTGGCGATTTACTGATATTTCACCCTTACTGGAACATCAATTCCAAAAAAGCCAGTCGGTTGAGGTTAGTCCAGATGCGGTAACGTCGTTGCATCTTCCTGAAGCCTCCCAATCGCGCTTAGTATTTGTCAATGGACGATATGCGCCAAATTTATCCAATGTGGACAATGTGCCGGCTGGTGTCACGGTTGCCAGTTTAGCTGATTTAGATGCACAACAACAGTCGCAAGTTACGGAGTATTTAACACAACAGGAAGGGGGAGAAGAGTTATTCACCGCCCTGAATACTGCTGGATTTGATGAAACAGCAGTTGTGTGGGTTCCGGCGAATACAGAAGTGGAAACGCCGTTACATCTATTGTTTCTCTCGGCGGGAGAGGAAACTCCTGCTTTGATTCAACCTCGTCTGTTAGTTATTGCCGAGACTAGTGCGAAAGTGAGTCTTGTTGAACAGTATGCCAGTTTGTCGGCAACTTCCCCGGCTCCCTATTTTAATAATCCGGTAACGGAAGTTTGGTTAGCCGGCAATGCCGAAGTCAATCATGTTCGCTTACAACAGGAAGCATCGAATAGTTTCCATTTTACGAAAACAGCAGTAACCCAAGCCCAAGACAGCCGCTATGCTTGCTATCCCATTAGCTTGGGGGCGCAGGTGTCTCGCCATGATTTTGATGTCTTTCAGACGGGAACGCAGGTGAATACCCGATTGTATGGGTTAGTATTAGGAAATGGGGAACAGGTATTGGATACCCACAGCGCGATCGCGTTTCGTCATCCTCACAGCAGTGCCGACCAACTTCACAAGTGTATTTTAGATGATTCGGCTCGGGCTGTTTTCAACGGGAAAATGTTTGTTCCCCAAGCGGCTCAAATGACAGATGCAGCGCAGTTAAACCGCAATTTGCTTCTTTCCCAAAAAGCACACGTTGATACCAAACCGGAATTAAATATTACTGCGGATAATGTGCAATGTTCTCATGGCGCAACCGTGAGTCAACTTGAAGCCGAAGAACTATTTTATCTCCGCAGTCGCGGGTTAGATAATCATGCTGCGTCTAACCTGTTGATTAACGCCTTTGCTGCGGAAATTATTAATCAAATTTCCCTTGCATCCGTGCGAGAAACTTTATTCAACACTTTGCAAAACCGATTTACAGGTTAACCAGTAACAAAAATGACTATTGCTACTACTCAATCACTTGCGGATCGAGTTCGCGCTGATTTCCCTATCTTAAATCAAAACGATGAGCAACCGCTAATTTATTTCGATAATGCAGCAACTTCTCAAAAGCCCTTATCTGTTCTACAGGCGCTTGATCATTATTATCAACACAGCAATGCCAATGTTCACCGGGCGGCTCATCGTTTAAGCACCAAAGCCACAGAAGCATTTGAAGGGGCACGAGATAAAGTTGCTCAATTTATCAATGCTAACAGCCGCAATGAAATTGTTTTTACCCGCAACGCCACAGAAGCGATTAACTTAGTGGCTTATAGTTGGGCGCTTAACCATTTGCAACCGGGAGATGAAATTATTACCTCTGTCATGGAACATCACAGCAACTTAGTTCCTTGGCAAATGGTCGCCCAAAAAACCGGTGCCACACTCAAGCATGTGGGATTAACTGAGGAGCAAACTCTCGATTTTGAACAATATAAAGCCCTGCTTTCTGATAAAACAAAATTAGTGGCATTGGTTCATATTTCTAACACCTTGGGCTGTATTAATCCCGTTGAGGAGATTACGAAATTAGCCCATGAAAAAGGCGCGAAAGTATTAATTGATGCTTGTCAAAGTGTGCCTCATCTTCCTGTAGATGTGCAAGGCATTGATTGTGATTGGTTGGTTGCCAGTGGTCATAAAATGTGCGCGCCCACTGGGATTGGCTTTTTGTATGGAAAAGAAGATTTATTAACTGAAATGCCTCCGTTTTTAGGCGGTGGCGAAATGATTGGGGAAGTGTCGTTAGATACTTTTACTTATGCCGAACTGCCCCATAAATTTGAAGCTGGCACTCCCGCTATTGCAGAAGCCATTGCCTTGGGTGCGGCGGTAGATTACTTGAACAACATTGGCATGGCCAAGATTCAGGCTTACGAAGAAGAATTGACAGCCTATCTTTTCCAAAAAATAGAATCGTTTTCCAACTTAAACATTTACGGACCCAAACCAACCTCGGAAGGGAAAGGACGGGTTGCTTTATTGTCCTTTAATGTGGAAAACCTGCATCCGAATGATTTATCTCCCTTGCTCGATTATGAAGGAGTTGCCATTCGCTCTGGGCATCATTGTACCCAACCGTTGCATACAGTTTTAGGCATTGCAGGCAGTGCCAGGGCTAGCCTTTATTTCTATAACACTCAAGAAGAAATTGATACCTTTAGTACTGCTCTCCAAAGTACCATTGATTTCTTTCAGGAAATGATGGAAGAGTAAGAGAAGGAACAGGATAGCAATCAGAAATAATTGATAAAATATGCCAAACAATCATAAAGAAATTACATCAGAGTAATTAAGGGTGTTCATAGCGCTCCCCTAACAAATCCTTGGCAACTGTTCCCCGCTCAACATATCAATCACACGAGTGGTTCCTAGGGCACGTTTCATCGTCACTAATCTTTGCTCTTCATCAGTTACTTCGCCAATAACACTGGCATCGGGGTTGATGCGCTGTAAAATTGATAACGCGTTTTCCACATCAGCCGGGGGAATAAAGATGATAAATCGTCCTTCATTGGCAATGTAGAGCGGATCTAACCCTAGAATTTCACAAGCCCCAGCAACGTCTTCCCGCACTGGAATCGCGTTTTCTAGAATGGTACTGCCATAACCGCTTCCAGTGGCAAGTTCGTTTAAAGCACTGGCTAACCCCCCACGGGTTAAATCGCGGGCGCAATGCAGGTTAATCCCAGCATCAATTAGTTCCAAAATTGTCCTAGCAATGGGGGCAGAATCGCTTTTAATTTCTTCTTCAAATTCCCATCCTTCTCGTTGTGCCATAATGGCAATGCCGTGCCTTGCCAAATCGCCATTGAGTAGAATTTGGTCGCCTGGCTGGAGGGCATGGGGATGAATGGTTAAATTATGTTCAATGACGCCGATGCCAGCAGTGTTGATAAAAATGCCGTCTCCCTTTCCCTGATCCACGACTTTCGTATCGCCAGTAACGATTTTGACTCCTGCGGTTTCGGCAGCAGTTTCCATGGATTGGACAATACGCCAGAGAGTCGCCATGGGAAGTCCTTCTTCCAAAATAAAACTGGCTGTGAGATAAAGAGGACGCGCCCCTGCCATTGCTAGATCATTCACAGTTCCGTAAACGGCAAGGGAACCGATATCGCCTCCTGGAAAAAATAGAGGATTGACGACATAAGAGTCGGTAGTAAAGGCAATTTGATGCTGATTCAGGGTTAAGGTGGCAGCATCGTGGGGAATGGTCTGCGGATCGCCAAATACGGGGTGGAACATTTGGCTAATCAGTTGATTCATTAATTTGCCGCCACCCCCATGGGCAAGCAGAACGTTGGGATATTGTTGAATGGGAAGGGGACAGGCGTTAAGGTTCACGATGAGACCTTTGATATTGATAGCGATAGTAAGCAACACAGGCGCCTTCTGAAGAAACCATAGGCGCACCGATCGGGGATTCGGGGGTACAACGGACACCAAAGGCGGGACAATCGGGCGGTTTTTTCTGTCCCTGCATAATTTCGCCGCTGATACACTCGGTTTCAGATGTTGCTGGGGTTAGATTGATTTGCCCTTGAAATTTCCGTTGGGCATCAAAACGGGCATATTTGTCTTGCAACTGAAACCCGCTGTTGGGAATGGAACCAATGCCGCGCCACTCACGGGGTACAATCTCAAAGATTTCTTGGATGAATTGTTGGGCACGCTGGTTGCCAGGATGGGAAACAGACCGCTGATATTGATTATCGACCGTAAATTGTCCCGTTTCCAACTGTTGGATACATCGGTAAATCCCTTGCATAATATCCACCGGTTCAAATCCGGTGACGACAATGGGAACTTGATACCGAGACGCGATCGCGCTGTATTGATGATAGCCCATGACGGTGCAAACATGACCGGCGGCGAGAAAGCCTTGCACCTGACAATTGGGGGCGGATAAAATGGCTTCCATGGCTGGGGGCACCAGAACATGAGACACCAGCAGAGAAAAGTTGTTAAGGTTTTGTTGATGGGCTTGATACACTGCCATAGCTGTGGCAGGAGCGGTGGTTTCAAACCCGATCGCGAAGAAAACTACCTCTCGCTGGGGATTATCATGGGCAATGGCGAGGGCATCTAACGGCGAGTAAACCACCCGCACATCTCCCCCTTGGGCTTTAATCCAAAATAGATCTTGCTTACTGCCGGGAACCCGCAACATATCCCCAAACGAACAGAGAATGACATGGGGCAATTCTGCCAGCGCGATCGCGCGATCGATTAAGGACACAGGCGTCACACAAACAGGACAGCCAGGGCCATGAATCAGGGTTACCTCAGGTGGCAACAATTGCGTCAGCCCATATTTGACAATGGTGTGGGTTTGGCCGCCGCAAATTTCCATAATTGTCCAAGGTTGCGACACAGTGTTCGCGATCGCCTCAGCACAGGCTTTAACCAGGGTGGGATTTCGATATTCGCTCACATATTTCATATCACTTCCCCCATATAGGTGCCTAAAGCGCGAGCGGTTTGCACTAACTCACAGTGGGGATTAACGGATAAAGGACTTTGTTCCACAACCGATTGCAAGGGAACGCCGATGGGTTCTCCTTCTCGCCAAGCAACCATTTGGTCGTAACAATCTTGGGCCGCTAAATCCACAGCTGTTTTCCCCAACGCTGACCCCATAATGCGGTCTAAGGCCGAAGGAAGTCCTCCCCGTTGCACATGACCTAAAACCGTCACTCGCGTTTCCATATTCCCCTGAGTATGTTGGGAAACTTGTTCGGCGATATACTGAGAAATCCCCATGGCACAGTCATTGCTGGCATAAGGCACATCAATCGCGCCTTTCACCCCTTCAGATGCCACAATTAACGCAAAGCGCCGTTCATGTTTTTCCCGCAACTGATCGATATGACGGCTAAGATTGGTAATGGAATAGGGAATTTCTGGAATGAGAATCGCATCGGCACCACCGGCAATGCCGGAATTTAAGGCTAAATGACCGGCACTCCTCCCCATCACTTCTACTACAATCGCGCGATCGTGGCTGGCAGCGGTAAAACTCAGTCGTTCTAGGGATTCGGTAACCGTAGTAACGGCACTATTAAACCCTAGCGACTGGCGAGTCAGGGCAACATCATTATCAATGGTTTTGGGAATCATCACTAAATTCCAGTTTCCGCGCTGGGCCAATTCCCGCAAAATTGCCATGCTGCCATCGCCCCCAATGGCAATGACGGCATCCAATGCCAGATCAAAATATCCGGCAATAATCTCCTCAGCGCGATCGAGGGTATCTCCTTTACTCAAACTCCCGAGAATCGTACCGCCAATACACAAGAGGGGATCAATGCCATGGAGATAACTCAAGCAATAGGAGGGCAACGTAATGGCTTTCCGTTCCAGTAAGCCTTGGGTAGCATAGGGAATGCCTAACACCTCGTAGTCATAGGTAATGGTGGCATGACTAACCACGGCACGGATGGCAAAATTCAAACCTGGGCAATCGCCTCCACTGGTTAAGATCCCAATTCGTTTTTTTCCCATAATGAATTGTCCTTGCTGATCAGCGTTCTAAAGGGGTGGAAGCAGTGGGGGCATGATGCCAGAGGGGATGGGTCTCTTGAATTAAACGCATATATTGCGCCCGTTCGTAAGCCGACTCATCCGCACCATACAGTTGCGACATGGTGCCTTGCATTTCTTGGACAGACGTATATTCGTTTTCACGCATCCAATGTTGCAGTTGACGTTCCATTTCTTGTAGATACTCAATGCCATGGCGTAGGAGGGCGGAACACACTTGCGTTACTTTCGCCCCTGCCATCAGCGCTTTAATGACATCGCGTCCGGTATGAATGCCCCCAGTGGCAGCAAAGTCGGCAGGAACGCGGCCATAGAGGATCGCGATCCAGCGTACGGCCAACAGGGCATCGGCGGAATGGCTAAGATGCACTTGCGGTTCCACTTCTAAGGCTTCCGGGTTAATTTCCGGTTGCAGAAAGCGATTGAATAAAACGAGACCATTGGCCCCTATTTCCGCGCAACGTCGGGCCATGTAAGCCAAGTTGGTGAAAAAGGGACTCAGTTTCATTGCCACAGGAATGGTCACCTCAGCTTGCACATCTTGTAGAATGTCGAGGTAGATTTGTTCCGTGTCGCTGCCGGACAGTTCAAAGTCAGTGGGAACAAAATAGACATTAAGCTCGATCGCGCTTGCCCCTGCTTCTTCTATGAGTCTGGCATATTCCACCCAACCCCCGCGAGAATAGCCATTGAGGCTGGCAATGATGGGCAACCCGGTGGCAGCTTTGGCTTTGGCAATATGGTCAAGATAGAGTTCCGGTCCCACATGAAATTGGTCTGGTTCCGGGAAGTAGCTCAATGCCTCGGGAAAACTTTCCGTGCCGTATTCCAAGTGATGATGCAAGTGGAATTTTTCCGCCAATAATTGTTCTTCAAACAGGGAATGAAGGACGATCGCGCCTGCTCCAGCATCAGCGAGGCGTTTCACATGATCTAAGTCTTCTGATAAGGGCGCTGCCGCCGAGGGAACGAGGGGAGATCGCAATTCCAGTCCGAGATAGTTGGTTGTTAAGTCCATAGCTCATTGATTCTCCATTATTGGTCATGGGTTGCTTCCTGAGAGGCAAGATATTGATACCACTGCCAACGGGCATCCACATCCGCTTGTGCCTGTTTCAATAAGTCTTTGGCGGCCTCAGGATTGGTCTTGCGCAACATTTGGAAGCGATTCTCTTGATACATCGACTGATTCACAGGCCGTTTCGGCGATCGCGAGTCCAGATGCAAGGGATTTTCCCCTTGGGCTTTCAGTGCTGGGTTATAGCGATACAGCAACCAGCGGCCGCTTTCCACCAGTTGTTTCTGATGACTCATCGCCGTAGTCATATCAATGCCATGGGCAATACAGTGGGAATAGGCGAGAATCAGAGAAGGGCCGGGATAGGCTTCCGCTTCCAGAAAAACTTTTAGGGTATGTTCATCACGCGCCCCCATGGCAACGCTGCCGACATAGATATTCCCGTAACTCATCGCGATCGCGCCTAGATCTTTTTTGGGGGTGGGTTTGCCGCCCGCCGCAAATTTGGCAACGGCACCGCGAGGAGTGGCTTTCGAGGCTTGCCCCCGGTATTGGAATACACTTCCGTATCCAGCACTAGGATATTCACATCCCGTCCGCTGGCCAGCACATGATCCAAACCGCCAAACCCGATATCATAAGCCCAACCATCGCCACCGACAATCCAAACGGATTTTTTGACTAAATAATCGGCAAGGCTAAGCAGCTGCTTGGCTTCAGGTGAATCCAGGGTTGCCAGTTGCTGTTTCAATTGCGCCACCCGTTCCCGTTGTTCCCAAATATCGGCTTCGGATTGTTGTTCCTGATTGAGAAGGCGTTCTACTAGATTATCGCCGATTTCTGTTGCCAGTTGTTGCAACAGTTCTTTGGCAAAGGCGGTTTGTTGATCAATCGAAACCCGGAACCCGAATCCAAACTCCGCGTTATCTTCAAAGAGACTATTCGACCAAGCTGGGCCGCGCCCTTCGGCATTTTGCGCCCAAGGCGTTGTCGGTAAATTCCCTCCATAGATGGAAGAACAGCCTGTGGCATTAGCCACTACCATGCGATCGCCAAACAGTTGCGACACCAGTTTCAAATAGGGCGTTTCCCCGCAACCGGCACAAGCCCCGGAAAACTCAAACAGCGGTTCTTCCCATTGTTGTTCCCGCACATGATGCAAGTTCAACTGCCGTCGGTCGGGATTGGGCAAACTCAGGAAGAAGTCCCAATTCTCGCTTTCCTGTTCCCGCAACGGTAAATGCGGTTCCATATTAATCGCTTTCCGAGACGGTTGGGATTTATCTTTGGCCGGACAAACATCCACACAAATCCCACAACCGGTACAATCTTCCGGGGACACTTGAATGGTAAATTTTTGTCCTGGAAAGGCTTTATCTCTGACCTCAGTAAATTTAAAGCCGCTGGGGGCATTGGCTAACGCCTCTTCCTCATAAGCTTTCCCGCGAATCACCGCATGGGGACAGACCATAATGCACTTGCCACATTGCACGCAAACGTCGGGATCCCAAACGGGTATTTCCGTTGCCACCCCCCGTTTTTCCCATTTTGCGGTTCCCGTGGGATAGGTGCCATCGCAGGGTAAGGCACTCACCGGCAATTCATCTCCTTGGCGCGCGATCGCTTTTCCTAACACCTCTCGCACAAATTCCGGGGCAGTTTCAGGAACTGGCGGACGGCGATGAATGGGACTGTTTGCCGTTTCTACTTCAATGCAGTGTAAATTATCCAGAGTATTATCCACCGCTGACAGATTCATCCGGACAATTTCCGGGCCTTTCTTGCCATAGGTTTTCTCGATCGCGCGTTTGATTTGGGCAATGCCTTCCTCTCGCGGCAAGACCCCAGAGAGGGCAAAAAAGCAAGTTTGCATCACTGTATTAATGCGTCCGCCCATGCCGCTGTCTTGGGCCACTTGATTGGCGTCAATCGCATAAACTTGTAAATGTTTGCGGAGAATGGCTTCTTGCACTTCTAATGGCAAGTGATCCCAAACTTGGTCTGGGGGATAAGGACTGTTTAATAACAAGATCGCGCCCTCGGCTGCGACTTTTAGGACATCCAGTTTTTCCAAGAAAGACCACTGATGACAGCCCACAAAGTTGGCCTGATCGATTAAATACGTGGCTCGAATGGGCTGTGGGCCAAATCGCAAGTGAGAGACAGTGACGGCCCCAGATTTTTTAGAATCATAGACAAAATAGCCTTGGGCATAATTGTCGGTTTCACTGCCAATAATTTTGATGGAATTTTTATTCGCGCCAACGGTGCCATCCGATCCTAAGCCATAGAAAACCGCCCGTGCCACACTTTCCGGTTCAATGGAGAAGCTAGGATCAAAGTTGAGAGATGTGTGGGTGAGATCATCGTGAATGCCCACCGTAAAGTGCTTCTTGGGCTGGTCTTGCGCTAGATTGTCAAACACGCTTTTCACCATCGCTGGGGTAAATTCTTTCGAGGATAAGCCGTAGCGTCCTCCCACTACCTTCGGCATGGATCCTGACCAGTGTTCCTGCAGGGCAGCAACCACATCTAAATATAGCGGTTCTCCACTTGCCCCCGGTTCTTTCGTCCGATCCAAAACCGCGATCGCGCCGGTGGTTTCCGGTAGGGCAGCCAGGAAGCGTTGGGCATCCCAAGGCCGATATAACCGTACTTTTAATACCCCGAGTTTTTCCCCTTGGGCAACCAAATAATCCACGGTTTCGTGAACCGTTTCGCAACCGGATCCCATAAGAACAATCACCCGTTCCGCATCAGGCGCCCCGTGATACTCATACAGTTGATAATGACGCCCGGTTCGTTCGCCCAAGCGATCCATCATTTCCTGCGCGATCGCGGGACAATCATTATAGAAGGGATTGACACTTTCCCGGGCTTGGAAGAATACATCTGGGTTCTGCGCCGTTCCCCGCAAAACTGGGTGATCGGGGCTTAATCCTCGTTCCCGATGCGCTAAAATATCGTCATCATCAATCAATGCCCGAAGATCGCTGTTGTCTAAGAGTTCAATTTTTTGGATTTCATGAGAGGTGCGGAACCCATCGCAGAAATGAAGAAACGGCACCCGTGCTTTCAGGGTTGTTGCTTGGGCAATTAAGGCAAAATCATGGGCTTCTTGTACCGAAGCCGAACATAATAGGGCAAACCCGGTTCCCCGCACGGCCATCACATCGCTATGATCGCCAAAAATGGATAAGGCTTGCGCAGCTACCGATCGCGCCGCCACATGAATCACCGCACTGGTTAACTCCCCAGCAATTTTATACAAGTTGGGAAGCATTAATAATAAGCCCTGAGAGGCAGTAAAGGTACTGGTTAGAGACCCGGTTTGCAAGGCCCCATGAACCGCACCCGCTGCGCCCCCCTCACTTTGCATTTCTACAACCGATGGAACCGTTCCCCAAAGATTGGATTGTCCTTGCGATGCCCAAGCATCGGCCCATTCTCCCATGGGAGAGGCTGGTGTAATGGGATAGATAGCAATTACCTCGTTGAGGGGATAGGCAACTCGGGCAATGGCTTCATTTCCATCCAGCATTGCGTTTTGTTTAGCAGTCATTTACGAAAAACCCTCCTCGCTTTTCCTGTGATGGCCGAAGCTGGAAAGGGTTTGTCGCAATCACCTTTTGGTTAAGCCTGGAAAAAATTATTCACTCGGCAAAAAATGACATACTTTTTGGCAACGACTTATCAAGAAATAAGACACTCCCTTGCCTGATCAGTGCACCGTTTTTAGTGATGACTGATGTATTTTAGCTTACGACCATGACAGTTCAAGTTATTTTGAATATTATTAATTCGCGTCATTTTAAGAAGTTTACTATTCTAATTTTCTATTAGACAATTTGGTTTGATCTCATTACTTAATTATTTTTAATGAATTTCCTGTAATGCTTGTAAGTCGTCAAGGGTTTCTTGTGCTGCACTCTCATCAATAACACTCAGGGCAAAACCAACATGAACCACCACATAGTCACCGACACAAGCCTCAGGAACATAAGCCAGACTCACAACTTTCCTGACTCCTCCAAAGCTCACTTTTGCAGTTTTAAACAGAGGATCGTCGCCACTGATACTAATAATTTTTCCAGGAACGGCTAAGCACATAATCGATATTTTATTTGTTACTAATTTACTAATTCGTCTTTTAGAACGTTAAAAAATAAAAAAGATTTGTTTGACGTAACGAGAAAGCATGAATCGCTGTTGTTTAATTTCATGATAAATCTCTGCCTAAGAATTGTTAGATAATCGTAACAAAGCAGCAACAACTTGTCCGAGGGCAATTCCCCCATCATTGGACGGGATTTGTTGACACCAATAAGGTTGTCGTTTTTCTTGTCGGGTAACTTGGATTGCTTTTTCCAGTAAATATTGGTTTTGAAAACAACCTCCGGTAAAGACAACTGTTGTCGCATTGACTTGTTGCGCGATCGCGCTAATGCTCGCAACTAAGGTATTGTGAAATTTTGCAGCAATCAGGTTGAGGGGCTGTTTTTGTTCAAGATCATAGAGAATCGCCCGCACCATCGGTTCCCAATTCAAACTGATCGGGCTGTTTTCCGTTCCGGCAACCAGTTCTAAGGGATAAACTGCTTCTGTCTGGCATTCCTTGATGGCAAACTCCAGCGCCATCGCCGCTTCTCCCTCGAAGCTCACGGTTTGATATAATCCAACTAAACTCGCGATCGCGTCAAACAGACGTCCCACACTGGAGGTTCTGGGAGTATTCACCCCTTGTTTCAGCATCGAACGCAGCAGTTTTAATTCTTGGGGCTTAAAATGAAATCCGGTAACCGCCTCTTCCCCATAAATCTCGTAGCGTAACCCTAAGGCAGCGCGTCGCGGTTCCTTGATTGCCTTTTCCCCACCCGGCAAGCCAAACGTTCGCCAATGGGCAACCCGTTGCCAGTTCGTTTCCGTAACATAAATGAACTCGCCTCCCCAGATGGAACCATCTAAGCCGTAGCCTGTACCATCCCAAGCAATTCCCAGCACAGGCGGTGAAAGCTGATGTTCTGCCATACTAG
>JBDGQV010000039.1:0-10230 GCA_042218725.1 Halothece sp.
GGAATGGCATCGCCGAAAAACCGTTCAAAAAAGGGATTATTAAAAACATCAGGAACATTGGTACGTACGACTTTTTTGACATTGACTCGTACAACTGCGGGACTGACGTTTTCAACAACTTGGGTAACAAAGTTAGCGTTTTGAGGATTAGTTTTTAAGGTAGTCGAAGAGGACTCGGAAGAAGAGTCCGATTGAGAATTAGATGGCGACGATGGTTCGGGTGAAGATTCCGAAGAGTTGTTTGAAGGCTTAATATTTAACTGAGAACAACTACTAACAAACGTAGCGGCTGTCATCATTAGGATTAGAGGGAGCAAGCGGCGTTTCTTTGGTTTCATCATTGAATTAATCGCCAATATCGATTCGTGTACAAGTTAAAGAGCTCATGTTTTTGATAAGCTTTTCTTTGGAAATGTCCCAAACGTTTCAGGAGAAAGTATTAATTCACCCAAACACCTGACCAAGGAATGCCTCCCACTTCCAAGCCGCAATTATTGCTCTGGGCTTTCAAAATAACATCTCCCCAACAGCTATATAATTTTAACTCAAGGTGACCTTGCATGGTATCCCGACAACAAAATTGCAAGCCTTGTTCCGTCGGTGCCCGCAACAGCGTTCCCGGTCGGTTAGTCGTTCCCGTAACTTCCACTGCTAATTCGGTTCCCTTCGCTGTCATTTTCCATTGTCCCCAAGGTTGAATTTCCCAAGATACTTCCGAATTCCAAGGGACAAACTCATAAAACTGTCCTTGATGATGAAAACAAATTAATGCCACTTCTTCTCCCATTCCCGCAACTTCTCGTCTTCCCCCGCCTGCAGTTAACGCGAGATCGGATTGGTTAGCAAAGGCATTGCAATTTAACCAAAACCATTTGGCTGGAAAAGCGCGTCCCCAATTTTTTTCACTATAAGCCGGGGCATCGCTAAATTCATAAGTTTTTCCTTGCCAGTGAATGAATCCCCTTGCCAAGCCATGGGCCATTAAAATTTGCCAACCCGGTTCAAATAACGGCAAAAACGACAACCATCCGGCAGTGGCTTTTTGGGGACGATGAGGATCCCCCCATCCATAAACCGGCTGAATCTGATACTCCCAAGACACGGTTTCTCCAGTCGCCGGATCCAATAGTTTTCCTTGGTTGAGATGGGCTGTGGCTTGATATCCTTCCTCAATTTGTTGCTTAAATTGATTGGGCGTCAGTTCTCTGGGAAAACTGGCTAAGGGGCGTTTTTGCCAATGCCCTAGTCCTAAACGGTTATAATCGGCCCAGAAATAGTTGACATTGGGAAACGTGCGGCAAAAATACTCATCATCTGGCCCTAAAATTTGCGCAGCGCCGCCACTGTAAGGGGTTCCCCCGGCCGGATCATCAATGGAGTACATGAACGCAAAGGTTTGATTCAACTCGGGAAGCGTCACGCGATAATACCAACCTTCAAAGAAGCGGTGCTCTTCTCCAGACCAATGATACCCGCTGTGAGGCGTTTGCAGTTCATTCATTATTACCAAGGGAACAGGGGATAGAATGAGTCTTCTCCCCTTCTCCCCCTTCTCCTCCTCATTTCAGTTATTCAATTTCGATAGAACTCGGTGCCGAGGTGCTGCCATTGCTGCTGCCAGCAGCAACAGTGGACTGACGATATTCATGATAAAGCCGATCGCGCCACGTAAAGAAGGGTTCAAACGCGGGATTGTCGCCAATGCCGGGTAAGGCTTTGCCAGCCAGTTCATTGGGGACATCCATATAAGATTGTTCCGGGAACTTCAGCAATAAGCTGAGACTCGCTACGCTAAAATCGGCTAAAGTGGGCGTATTGCCGGTTAGATAGGGTTGCTCTTGCAGGATTAAGCACAGGGCCTCTAAATCTTGTTTGAGACTGCCTTCAACGGCTTTTAAGGCCTCACCGCCCATGCCGACGCCAGTGCCTAACGTTTCTAACAAGTCGGAGGGAATGCTGCTGACAATGCTTTTGACAAAATCCGGGGTATCTGGGGGCAATACGGCCGCGCGCAGGGCTTCATTGCGATTGAGGGCGCCGATAAAGGCTTTTCTGCTTTTTAAGCCAATGGATTCATCCGCCCATTCTTCCATCATGAGGGTTAATCCTTTTTCCCGGGCAGCAGTCGGAATCAGCGCCGGTTCGGGATAGGTCCGTTCCAAGTACATGGCAATGTCAGTGGAGTCGGGGACAATGGTTTCTCCATCTTTGAGCACCGGCACTTGTCGCTGGCCTGACATTTGGAAGACTTCTACTTGGCCGACTCCGGGCGTTACCTCGATTTTCCGGTAGTCTAATCCTTTGTAATCGAGAAGAAAGCGGACTTTTTCGCTATATTGAGACAGTTCAAATTGATAAAGTTCGATCATGGCTGATTTCGGTGCAGCGTTGCTTTCATAAAAGTTAACATTAATAGGGGAATTCTGTGAGTTATTTTTTCAAGATATATGACTAATTGGGAAGAGGTTGCGGGAAATGCGGTCCTATTGCCCTCGCAACCGAAAGGATTGATTCATTTTTTGGGGGGCGCCTTTGTCGCCACAGCACCGCAGGTTACTTATAGTTGGCTGTTGGAGTCTTTAGCAGAAGAAGGTTATGGCATTATCGCCACTCCCTTTCTCAACGAGTTGAATCATCACGCGATCGCGCAACGAGCCCTCAATCGCTTTGAAACCGCTTATCAACGGTTGGGATTGTTTCGGCGTTATCTTCCCGTTTATGGTTTAGGCCACAGTATGGGGTGTAAATTGCATTTACTGATTAGCAGTTTATATGACGCGCAACGCAGCGGGAATCTTCTGATTTCTTATAATAATTATCCGGCACGGCAATCTGTTCCCTTGATCGATCAATTAAATCGATTAGCGGCGTTTGATTTGGAATTTACTCCTTCTCCCGAACGCACCTATGAGATTGTGAAAAAAGACTATCACGTTCCCCGCACGCTTTTAGTTCAATTTAATGATGATACGATTGATCAAACGGAACAATTGAAGCCAGTTTTAGAAGCACGTTGTCCCAATTTAGTCTCCTATTTAAAACTGTCGGGGAATCATTTAACCCCCATTAATCCCAAAGAATGGAATTGGCAACCCGGCAATAATTTTTCCCCCATTGATGCCTTAGCCCAATGGGTAAAACAACAATTTTATCGAGATATTGCGCAACTAAAAAAAGAAGTCTTACGTTGGCTGGATCCCACGGGGTAAAATATAAGTTAGACCAGTTAACAAATTGATGAAAGATCGCGACGGAGAAAATAATGAATAGTTGTGTTTTAATGGCGCAAATTACGAATCAGCCGCAACTGCGCTATACCCAAGAAAATCAAACGCCTTTGACGGAAATGATGGTGGAGTTTCCCAGTTTGCGGGAAAGCGATCCGCCTGGCAGCATTAAAGTCGTGGCTTGGGGGGATAATTTAGCCAATCAAGTCTCCCAAAATTATCAAGCGGGAGACCAAGTGGTCTTAGAAGGCCGTCTCCGCATGAATATTATTGAACGGCAAGAGGGATTCAAAGAAAAGCGGGCTGAATTTACCCTCTCCCGGATTCATCATCTGGGAACTGGCAACGCGCCTACTCCCCAAACGCAAGCGCAAAACGATCCCAACTCGGATAATGTGGTTCAGTTTCCCGCCTCGCAACCGGAAACGGCACAAGCAACTCAGGAAGGAGAAAATAACCTCGATGATATTCCCTTTTAGAAAACGGCTTGCTTTAATTACTCATTAGCACCATTACTGTTTACAGAGGGCGCGTTGCACAATTAAGCGGTTGCGCGCATTTATTTGTTATGAAAAAATTACCCATTGTTGCCGTCATTGGCCGTCCCAATGTCGGAAAATCAACCCTTGTCAATCGCCTAGTCGGGAGTCGCAATGCCATTGTTCACGATGATCCCGGAATTACCCGCGACCGACTCTATCAACCGAGTTTTTGGCGCGATCGCGATTTTACAGTGGTCGATACCGGAGGCATTGTTTTTGACGATGAGAGCGAATTTTTACCCGAAATTCGACAACAGGCGATGCTTGCTTTATCGGAAGCCGTAGCGGCGATTTTTGTCGTCGATGGACAAACCGGTCCGACACCAGGAGATGAAGAAATTGCCGACTGGTTGCGTCAACAATCTGTTCCCATTTTCTTGGCCGTTAATAAATGCGAGTCTCCAGAACAAGGATTGCTTCTCGCGGCCCATTTTTGGGAATTGGGATTAGGAGAACCCTATCCGGTTTCCGGGATTCATGGCAATGGCACTGGCGATTTATTAGATGCGATTTTGCCCTATTTTCCCCCGGTGGAAGACTTGCCGGAAGTGGACGAAACACAAATTAATGTTGCCATTGTCGGTCGTCCCAATGTCGGGAAATCCAGCTTATTAAACGCCTTAACTGGGGCCACCCGTTCCATTGTCAGTGAAATTTCTGGAACCACCCGAGATGCCATTGATTTAGACGTGGAACATCGAGGCCAATCCTATCGCTTTATTGATACTGCTGGGATTCGCAAGAAGAAAAATATTCGCTATGGGGCGGAATTTTTTAGTATTAATCGCGCCTTTAAAGCGATTCGGCGTTCTGATGTGGTGTTGCTGGTCATTGATGCCTTAGAAAGCATTACCGACCAAGATATGAAACTGGCTGGCCGCATTGAAGATGAAGGCAAAGCCGCGATCATTGTGGTGAATAAATGGGATGCTTTAGAAAAAGATTCGAATACCATTTATCAGTATGAGCGAATGTTGCGCGATCGCGTTTATTTTATGGATTGGTCGGATATTGTCTTTGTCAGTGCTGTAACTGGCAAGCGCGTGAAAACCATTTTCGACCATATTCAAACTGCCGTTGAAGAACATCGCCGTCGGGTTAGCACTGCCGTAATTAACGAAGTGATTCAAGAAGCCGTGACTTGGTATTCGCCGCCAACGAATCGTCAAGGCAAACAAGGGAGAATTTATTACGGAACCCAAGTGAGTACGCAACCTCCCACCATTGCTTTATTTGTGAATGATCCCAAGCGATTTAATGATACCTATCGCCGTTATATTGACCGTCAATTTCGGGAACAATTAGGATTTCAAGGAACACCCATCCGCCTCATTTGGCGAGGCAAACGGCCCCGGGAACTCGAAGCCAACAGTCTGAATCGTGCTACCAGTGTTTGAGGTTCTCTTTGAGCTGAACCCGATTGCAATATCCAACCAAGAACAAAGGACAAAAAACAAACAACCCATAACTAACAACAACTAATATGGACTTACTGCGATCGCTGCCGATTGGCCTCTATTTAGAACAGCCCTACACTTGGCTGCATGCCCTTGATCCTCGCATTAAATTAACCTGGTTAATGGCATTTCTCCTCACTCCCATTCTGGCGAATCCCTGGTGGCGCATTGCTTTAGTTGGCATTTTAATTTTAATCACCTTTTCAGCCCAAATTCCGCTTCGAGTTTGGCGTAAACAGATGGGATGGTTGCTGATTCTTGGCACGTTTGTCTTTATTTTGACCTGCATTTTTGATGATGGACTTGCGGTTGACCATCAGCCAAGATTGCCCAGCAGCGATCTCAACTTGCCGCAACCTGGAGATTATTATTACCTCTTAATTGACCAAGCGTGGTTAACGGTAACTCGCCGTTCTCTAGAACTTGCAATCCGGGTTAGTACCTTGATTTTTACCTTAATTTATAGTACGAACTTATATCTGTTAACCACAGCACCGGAAGAAATTACTGCCGGATTGGATAGCTTAATGAAGCCGCTGAGACGCTTGGGAGTTCCCGTTACAGAAATTGTTTTAACGCTCACCTTATCGTTACGGTTTATTCCTTTAGTATTAGAAGAAATTCAAAACTTAATGCGTTCGGTGAGTACTCGTGCCATTAACTGGAAAAAATTAGGCCTTCGCAAAAGCTTTACCTTGTGGTTAATGGTTGCCGAGAAGTTATTAGAAAATTTATTGCTAAGAGCAGAACAAATTGCGGTTGCTATGGAAGTACGAGGCTTTACCGCGCCTAACCAACATCATGTGCAATGGCATCGCTTAGCCTTAAGACAAAAAGATTGGTTAGCGATAGGGGCAATCATTCTTTTCTTGGGTGGGCGTTTCCTTTGGGGAGCAGAATGATTCATCTCAAAATCGCTTTTTTGTCAAGTGGCCTGGACTTGCTTTACACTTCTTCACAAAAAATCACTGTAACGCTTGGTGTGAAACTGTGGCAGTTTAATTGATGTTCTTAACGAGTTTCTAGGCTTGACACTTAATTTTTTTCGTTTTAGACATAAGGAATAACCAAACCATTTTCAATAAAATACCATAAATCCTAGACTCGGGCAAGAGCAATGTCTCAAAGGGCGCTAATTCGTTCAATATTAAGCCAAGTTAAGATTTTGCTAATAAGTAATTCTAATTGAATAACAGAATAAATTTAAATTATCTAATCTAAGTTTGCGGATGACGGAGAAAGGAAGTTTGATGGGTAATTGTCTCTAACGAAACTTGCGAGAAATACTCACACCGAAATTGTTCTTCTTGCACCGCGTCTAAAAACAGTTGAATTTCAGGTTGTTGAGAATAATTCGGGTTTAGTTGTCCTGAAATTTGGATGACTTCTTCTCCTGCCACTTCAAATCCCACACTGTTTAAAGCATCTAATCCAAACGCTAACACTTTTTCACTCAAGGCTAGTTTGGTTTGTAGGTCTTGTTTGGGGACAGTCTTACCGGTTCGCGTCAGATAAGCGGCAATGCCTAACAACTGTTTCCAAGTCTCGGTTGGGGATAATTGCGGCGAGGAATAAGCGAGCGCGATCGCGGATTGTTGGGCGGTATCTGAGTTCGAGATTACCTCTTGTTCAACGGAAGCTGCCTGCTCTAACCGTTGGTTAATGCTTTCGTGCAGTTCTTGCCAACTGCGAGGACAGTCTTCGATTTTGACCACTGATTGATCTAAGTTGAATTCCGAATCTCGTCCTGTGGCAACGGTGTCTTGTTTTCGCCGATCTAATAATAAAATTTCCTCACCCCCCACCACTTGATAATTACTCGTTTGATGACGAGGTTTAACTTCCACTAAACGTACTTCATAGCGTTTTTCGTAAGCATTAAACTCCAATTCCACCACCGCATCAAACCATTCATTTTCCGGCAATTCATCTTTATAATGTCCCCACCACATGCCGGAACATCCTTCTGGTTGAGTTTCATCGCAAATCTCAAACGTGGTCCGAATATAGCGGATTTTTCGTCCTTTGTTATCTTTGATATTTTGATGCCAAACGTTGCGAAACCAACAATTTTTGATCAATAGCCGAGGCATGGGATTGCCCATCCCATAAGGTTCCAATAATTTGAGTGCTTGAAATAATGCTTGTCCCAACTCTTGCACCGTTACCGTTAAATCAATAGTGATAGTGGGTTCTGGTTGCACCGTTCCATAGGTTTGCCGAAATTGTTGATTAATCGCTTCTTGAAACAAGGGAAGGTTTTCTGCATTGAGACTTAACCCCGCAGCAAAGGGATGTCCGCCAAAGCTTGCTAAAAGATGAGTCTGCGATCGCAGCAACTCATACAAATCAATTTCTTGCACGGAACGAGCAGACCCCCGAGCCAACATGACGCCTTCTTCTCCAACTGAATCCAGACTGAAAAGAATCGTGGGACGCGCATAGGTTTGTGCAATTTGTCCGGCTACTAATCCTAAAATCCCAGGATGCCATTGGGAATCGGCTAACACAATCACCCCAGTTGTCGATAAATCCAGTTGTTCAATGCGCTGTTTGACAGCAAATTCCATTTCTTTTTGGAGTTCCTTGCGTCGCGTGTTCGCAGCTTCAGTTTCTTGCGCCAGTTGTTGACAAGTTGTTTCATCTTCACTGGTTAATAACTTAACCGCAAAACTGGCATCTCCCTGAATGCGGCTAATGGCGTTAATGCGCGGACCAATGCCGAAAGAAATATCCATGGGGCGATCGCCGGTTCTTTGACATAGCTTTAATAATTCAGCAACCCCAGGACGAGTCGGCTCATTCCGTTGTTGCGCCAATTTTTTAATGCCTTTTTGCGCTAAATAGCGACAGTCGCCTTTTAATTCCACTAAGTCAGCGACTAACCCAATGGCCACTAAATCTAACAACTCTTCGGAAGATTGGTTGGGAATGTGAGGAAAAGCCTCATAAAGGGATTCAATTAATTTATAAGCAACGGCCACACCGGAAAGATGATACAGGGGATGGCTTGGCGCTAAATATTTGGGATTAAGAATGCTAACAACGGCGGGTTCTTCCTCGGGCAACGTATGATGGTCGGTAACAATTACATCCATGCCCAACGTTTTTGCCGTTTCGATTTCTTTTAAATTAGTACTTCCCGTATCGCAAGTAATAATTAAACTGATTCCTTCGGTGGCTAATTGTTCTAATCCCGGTTCATTTAAGCCGTGAGATTCGCTGAGACGATTAGGAATATAGTAAGATAAATTGTCTGGAAAAAACGGTTGCAACCCCTCCCAAAGAACACTGGTGGCAGTAATTCCGTCAGCATCAAAGTCTCCCCAAATGCTTACGTTTTCCCGACACTCCCAGGCTTGTTGCAGTCGTTGGATGGCTAAATCCATTTGTCGCCCAAATCCAGTTGCGCCAGAAGTGGGCGAATAAGCATTGGGATTAATAAATTGCTCTAGCTGTTCTAAATGGCGGATGCCTCGGTGCCATAATAATTGCGCTGCATATTTGCCATATTGGGAATGATAGTTTTCCACCGCTTCTAGAAACCAAGGAGGCAGTGGTTGGGAGGGTAAAAGTTGCCAGCGAGACATAAAAAAATCTATTCCTGTGTACGAGAAGTAGCTAATAATTCGTTATTAGTCATTAGTCATTGGTCATTGGTCATTAGTTATTACTTTTTGCGATCTGTCGTTATTGTTCAAATGACAAACAACAAATTATGTCTTTAAACGAAACAACAAAATTTGAGTCGCTTCTTGTTCGTTGAAATTATCATCGCTAATCAGGAATAAACTTTTACTGCCATCCGGTAAGCGCGGACCGGTTGCCAATCCTTCTAAATTATAAATATCAAAGTCCAGTTGGGAAAAATCGAAGAGCAACTTTTTCCGAAGCGGTTGCAACTGGCCTAAATCAACATTAAAGCGTTCTACACCAGAGGTATCTGTGGCATTCCCCACGGTGACTAAAAATAATTTTGCCCCATATCCAGACTTGCCATAAGAACGTTCTAAACTTAAAAAATATCCTTCCGGTTGAATCGCTAACATTTCAGTTAACCCATGATGGGTGGCATCTAATGGCGGATCATCGAGTAAATAAAGATGTTCAGCAATGGGAAGCGGTTGCCCAATGGGATTGACGACATAATGTAGAAATCGAATTCTCGTTTGCTTATCTGAGTCGGCCGGCAATTGATCTTGTGTTAGGGAAGATTCGGTAGCAGTAAAGACGCGAAAGGGGTCGCCTTCTGGGCTAATTACCCCGCTGGGATTTAGGGTTAAGGATTCAAATCCCAGATTATTTCTAACCCCTTGCGGGGCTTCTTCTTCCGTTTCCGGCAATAAAAATCGCTGGGGAAGGGGCAATTCTTGCTTCGATTCTCCTGTCTCAATATCAAAGCGACGGATAAAAGGATTAATTCCTTGCTTGGTATTGCCTTCACTGGAAATAAAAACCGTGTTGCCAGCGGCAAGCGCAATTCCTTCGCTATCAATTTCTCCTTGAGGGAAGGATTCGCCTTCTGGTGTTTTTAGAAACGTAACATCCTCAATGTTGACGTTTTCAATCCCTGGAGTTTCTTCGGTTTGATTAAAATTGACAGTAAACGTGTAAAATCGAGCAGGGGCATACTGACTTCGATCATCAGAAATGACATAAAACCGTCCTTTTTTTTGATCGTAAGTTATCCCTGATAATCCGCCCACTGGCGTTTCTTCAAAGACAAGTTTCGGCAACTCGTAAGCATCAAGAAACTCCACAGAAATATCAGGAAAAAGACGGTCTTGGGCTTGGGAGGGATTCCCGCAGGCGGTTAAATTAATAAGAATGAGTAAAGCAATTAGAATTCGGAACATAAAAAAGGCGAAGCAATAATCTGAAAAAGACTTAGGTAAGCTTTACCTGATTTTCATATCAAATGGATAAATGTTTGCTACAGCTTGCTCGGAGAGATAGGGAGACAAGGCGACAAGGTGAAGAAATTGCTTATGTGTAGCATGAATT
>JBDGQV010000004.1:0-7752 GCA_042218725.1 Halothece sp.
TAAACAATCTCTCGATATGGGATTGGGTCAGTTCTTCACCATTTTGGAATATGTTTGTTCTCAAACGGATACATATTTTGCCAAAGTTGACAAAAATCATACGTCTCAACTTTGCCCTAATTGTGGAACACATACGGGAAAGAAAGAATTAAATCAAAGAAATCATTCTTGTCCTGAATGCAAATATGAGCAAGATCGAGACATTGCTGCCGCGGAAGTAGTAATGAAACGAGGATTAACTGCGGTCGGTTCGCCCGTAGTCAAACAGCCCAGTCATGGCGATCTGTCGGGGGCAATTGCCTAGATAAAAGTCTATATGGGAATCTCTCGCTATACGAATGTTAGCGGGAGAGGTTCAACTATTTTTTACAGACGACCCAAGAAGGAACCGTTATAGTTCGTTATCTTTAAAGCAAACCTTGGATAATCGCGATTGAAACTTATGACACAACCCAGCTTCGGTGTAATTGGTTTAGCAGTAATGGGAGAAAACTTGGCATTGAATGTGGAAAGCCGAGGATTCCCAGTTGCCGTCTATAATCGGACGGCCGAAAAAACCAAAACTTTCATGGCGCAACGAGCGCAAGGCAAAAATGTTACCGATACTTACACGATAGAAGAATTCGTGAACGCTTTGGCCCCTCCTCGGAAAATTTTAGTGATGGTCAAAGCTGGAAAAGCAGTTGATGCGGTCATTAGCCAACTCAAACCCCTGCTGCAAGAAGGCGACTTGATTATTGATGGCGGGAACTCCCTTTATGAAGATACGCAACGTCGCACGGAAGAGTTGGAAGCAGCCGGGCTTGGCTTTATGGGCATGGGCGTCAGCGGCGGCGAAGAAGGTGCCCTCCATGGCCCCAGTTTAATGCCCGGTGGCACTCCTGAGGCTTACAACAAAGTAGAACCCATTGTGACCAAAATTGCCGCTCAAGTGGATGATGGCCCCTGCGTGACCTATATTGGCCCCGGCGGCGCCGGTCATTATGTGAAGATGGTTCACAATGGCATTGAGTATGGCGATATGCAATTAATTGCAGAAGCCTATGATTTGCTCAAAAATGCTTTGGGATTGAATCATCAGCAGTTAAGCGAGGTATTTGCCCAGTGGAATGAAACTGAGGAACTGAATTCCTTTTTAGTGGAAATTAGTACGGAAATTTTCAAGAAAATTGACCCCGAGACGAATCTGCCCTTAGTGGATGTCATTCTGGATTCAGCCGGGCAAAAAGGCACTGGACGTTGGACGGTGGTCAATTCTTTAGAGTTGGGAGTTCCCATTCCCACTATCTACGCGGCGGTCAATGCCCGGGTCATGTCTTCATTTAAAGAAGAGCGTTTGGCGGCGAATAAGCAATTGGGCAACGCTCAATTTGGGAAATATGAGGGAGATGTGCAATCGTTTATCAATAAAATTCGGGATGCCCTTTATTGCTCAAAAATGTGTTCCTATGCTCAGGGGATGGCATTAATGGGTAAAGCGTCAGAAGAGTTTGGGTTTAACCTAGATTTGAGCGAAATTGCCCGCATTTGGAAAGGCGGTTGCATTATTCGCGCTGGCTTCTTGGATAAAATTAAGTCAGCATTTAAGGAGAATCCCCAACTGCCAAATCTATTGCTTGCCCCAGAATTTAAGCAAACAATTCTCGACCGACAAGAGGCTTGGCGAGAGGTATTGACGGTTGCCAATCAATTAGGCATTCCGGTTCCGGCCTTTAGTGCCTCCTTAGATTATTTTGACAGTTATCGGCGCGATCGGTTGCCGCAAAATCTCACTCAAGCCCAGCGCGATTTCTTTGGCGCCCATACCTATGAACGCGTGGATAAACCCCGTGGCGAATTTTTCCATACCGAATGGATGAGTGATAGCTAACTAATTGAACCAAAATGCTCCCCTCTCTGGGGAGTTTGCCCATTCCTGATGGATGAAATTAGCGTTTCATCAAAAACGATTTAATTTCCTCTTTCCTGAGTTAAGCGATCTAAGTGCAGTTTTACAGCGTTAATATATTCCTCATCCTGGGCAGTTTCAGGAGATAAGGCTCCTGCTTCAATCGCTTTTTTGACTAACGTTTCAGCATCTAATTCACCGGTTTCATAGGCTTGTTCCAATTCGTAATAGCTCGGAATGCCTTGAGCTTCAAACGCTCCTCGATAAGCCCTAGCAACTAAGTCAAAGGCTTCGGTAGGGCCAACGCTAGATTCATTATCAACCTCAGCTTGTGCCTGATTCGAAGCAATGGTTTCGGTTTGAATTGTCGGAATCATACCCAAGGTTAAGAGTAATGTAGTCAGGGTTCCGAGAGTTAAATGGCGCATCATTGTGAGGATCTCCTTTTCTCACGTTATATAGCATCCCACAGAAAAAAACATGGGAAATGGGATTTTAGCGGATTGACCCAAGTAGAATAAAATATATCATGAATTAATTTGGATTCAACAGTGATGGGAATTTAGTGTCACAGTTTTCAATTTAAGTGAGTTATAACGATAAAGTGAGCAATTCGGAATAACTACTCTCTTGTTCAGCTTGTTACACTACTTTCTTTGATTAAGATGGGGATTCTGGCAATATTTTGGTACAGTAGCAGTAGTGTTGTTCGCTGTTGGTGACTATGACTAAATTAAATGATCCCCAACAAAATGCTACCTTGTGTGCCCATGTTTGGATTTCAGGAAAAGTGCAGGGCGTTGGTTATCGTCTTTCTGCCCAAAGTGAAGCGGTGAAACTTGGCATTAAGGGTTGGATTAGGAATTTACCCGATGGACGGGTAGAAGCCGTTTTTGAAGGGGATAAAACTGCTGTCGAACAAATGATTCAATGGAGTTATCAAGGTCCCACAGCAGCGGTGGTGAAAGATGTTAATGTTGAGTATGAAACCCCCCAGGGATGCTCTGAGTTTCAAGTGGCAGCTTGACGAACCATGTTAGCAATTTGAACAGCACTATCTTTAACTGCTAAGGTTCCTGCTTTCTCTCCCATTTTTTCTAGAGTTTCAGGAGAGTTTAACCATTGCAAGACAGTTTGTTTTAAAATGTCTGGGGTTAACTCTTCTTGACGATAACTGACGGCAGCTCCAGCACCGACAAAGGTTTTTGCATTGTAAGCTTGATGATCTTCGGCGGCGTAGGGATAAGGGATCAAAATGGCCGGGGTATGCGTGATCGCGAGTTCGGTTAAAGTACCGGCACCCGCTCGACTAATCACTAGATCAGCCCGTTGCAATAATCCTGCCATATTGTCATAAAAGGGAAAGTTATAGTAGTTAGGATGTTGGAAGGTATCCACCGCGCGATCGCGCTCTCCGGTTAAATGGACAATTACTGCGCCAGCGTCTAACCAGTCTGGGGCACTTTCCCGCACCAATTGATTGACGGCAACTGCGCCTTGCGAGCCTCCGACGACGACAATTAACGGCACATCCTCAGCAATGGGCAAGTCTAGGGATTGCGGCGTGTGAAAGGCTTTTCGAACTGGCGTGCTGACCCAAATGCTTTTTTGAGGCGGAAAAAATCGCTCGGCAGTGTGGAATCCTAAGGCAACGGTATGACACCAACGGGCTAACCAGCGAGTAACCTTGCCGGGAATGGCATTGGAATCATGGATAATCACGGGAACGCCTCGAAGTCGTGCTGCCATGATGGCAGGGGCAGCAATGTATCCCCCGGTGGTAAACACTGCTTGAATGTTGTATTTGTTGATTAGGGAAAGGACGTTTGCAATGGCTGGGGGAAGTCGCAACAACACCCCAAGGGTGCCCCAAGCTAACCGCTTTTTCAGCCCTTCAATGTTGATGGTGGTTAAAGGATAACGCTCGGGAACCAGTTGCGTTTCCATGCGATTGGGAACGCCAAGCCACTGAATATTATACTCGCTGAGTTCTTCGGCAACGGCAAGGGCAGGAAATAAATGGCCGCCGGTGCCGCTGGCAGCAATTAAAATGGTTGGTTGTTGTTCCTTGCTCATCCTTCCAATTCTTCCACGACGGCGCTTCCATCGGCTTTTAACCAAGCCAGACGGTTAATCCCTTTTTGTTGGGCATAGTTTCTAATATCACTGACATTTGCTTCTTCTAAGGCTAGTTCCACTCGCAATGAGGGATTATTTTCCCGCAATTGTTTGGCGTAATTCAAAGCCGAGGCTTGGGCAGTGACAGTTTCCGGAATAATTAACCAATCACTGGCTGGTGTTGTTTCCGGAAGTTTTTGTTGCCGCAACAAACAGGTTTGCAGTTCTTCTAAATTGAGGGCAAAGCCAATGCCGGGAAGATTCTCTCCTTGGGGATGGTATAACCCGAGGAGTTGATCATAGCGTCCGCCTTGTCCAATAATACAGGTTTCTCGCTCAGTTTCAGCAACGACTTCAAAGACGATGCCAGTATAGTAATCAATGGTTTGCAATAAACTAAGGTCTAAGGTGAGAGAAAACGATGCCGTTTGGGAAAGCAAATTCAACAAAGACTTTAAATTCGTCACAATGTTTTTTCCCGTTGCATCTAATTCCAACTGCGATACTTTTTCTAATACCGTTTCTGGGGTTCCTCTTAAGTCGAATAATAAGAGGGCGCGTTCTTGCAGTTCAGCCGATAAGGGCAGTTGCTCTAAACTAACTCGGTCTAAATGAGCAATACAGTAACGGACTTGTTCTCTTAAATTTTCTGGAAATGGTGCTAACAGCGATCGCGTTAATCCGGCTTCTCCTAAAATTAAATGCCATTGTTCTAGGCCCACTGCTTGCAGACAATCGCTGAGCAATAACAAAATTTCACTGTCTGCTAAGACACCAGTAGTACCAATAAGTTCTACTCCGGCTTGATAGGATTCCATTTGTTCCCCATGATGTTCCTGTGAGGAACGAAAGACATTGCCGTTATAAAACAATCGTTGCGGGAGCGGGGTTTCTTGCATCCTTGTCACTGATGCTCTGGCAATGGAGGCGGTAAACTCCGGACGCAATCCTAAGGGATTCTCGGAACCGTCTTGCAAGGGAATCACTGTTGCAGGATCAATTGCGCCGCCGGCGGTGAGCATCTCCACCCATTCTAAAGTGGAGGTAATAATTTGTTGGTATCCCCACCGGGAAAACACAGCTTCCAGATTCTGGGACAGCCATCGCTTTTGCATTACTTCCACGGGAAGCCAGTCTCTTGCACCGGCGGGGGCTTGATGAAGCATAAATGTTGAGGTCATTGCACTGCGCGAACCTAAACCGAGTCCTTTCCCAGTTAATCATAAGTTGGCGATGCTTCAAACCCTCTCTTTTGGTCAGGTTATAAATTACTCTTTTGGTTCTTCTTTTTTATCATGAGAGTATATTAAGCTGAGAGAAGTTTTTTGGACGTTGAGTTGCTTAAATCGCTTACACAGAGAAGGTTTTAACTAATATCTGGATGTGAGGATTGTTAAGCTTATCGATTTTTGGCAATATTATCCATTATGCTACAAGCATATCAGAACCGAAACCGGAAGTCAATCAATAAGAATTGCCGAATTTATTCTAAATTTAGAGACGAATAATGACTGTCATGAATGCCTTAATTAGCAATAGTAAAAAGAGTCAACGCTTTTGGCTAGCCTTAAGTTTTATCTTTGCCATTATTTATAGTTGTCTTGCCCTCAAACAAGCATTTAGTCATGAGTATGTTATCCAAGATGATGCCAGACAGCATGTTTTTTGGACACTGCGTTTTCTAGATGCCGAGTTGTTTCCCAATGATTTAATTGCCGACTATTTTCAATCGGTTGCCCCTGCCGGTTACAGTTTTATGTACGGTTTTGTTGCCAATTTAGGCATTAATCCCGTTCTCTTTAGTAAACTGGTTCCCCTCGGCTTAGATTTAATATTAACGGGATATTGTTGGGGAATTAGTTTAGCCATTTTCCCCGTTCCCCTTGCCGGATTTTTAAGTACCTTACTACTTAATCAATATCTTTGGCTTAGGGATGATTTAGTCTCAGGCACGCCCGTGGCATTTATTTATCCATTGTTCCTAGCTTTTGTTTATTACCTGCTTCAGGAAAAGCTCATTCCTTGTCTTGTTAGCATTACGCTTTTGGGTTTGTTTTATCCGCAAGGGGTTTTAATTGCGATGGGAATTTTGACTTTGCGGTTAGTGCAATGGAAACAAGGAAGAATTCCAACAATTGATGCCAAACAATTACCGTTTTGTGGAACTGGATTATTCGTTTCCTTTTTAATCATGCTGTTTTATGCGTTAACTTCCTCAGAATACGGACCGGTGATTAGTGCTGAACAAGCCAAAAGCATGTTGGAATTTTTAGAAGATGGGAAAAGCGAGTTTTTTATTAATGATTTCGGGGCATATTGGGTCACGGGACAAAGAACTGGCATCATGCCGCGATTTCATACTGTCTTGCCGCTGATTGCTACTGGCATTTTAATTATTTTGCTTCCCTTTCGCCGTTGGTTTTCGCTGTTCCAATTGGCAACAGGAAAAGTTAGGATTTTATTCGAGATTACTTTGGCTTCCCTAGGGATGTTTTTCTTATCTCACTTGTTTCTATTTCGACTTCATCTTCCCAGTCGTTATACCGAACATAGTTTACGAATTGTCAGCGCGATCGCGGGCGCGATGGCATTTGTTATTTTAATCGGCAAACTGTGCCAATGGATGCAAAAATTACGGCAACCTTCTCCTAATCTCAAGCAAGGTTTTGTTCTCACGAGTATAGGAGTTTTATTAGCGATTCCCTTGCTGAATCCCTTATGGATGGATGAATTTCCGGATACCGAATATGTCGTCGGTCGTTATCCGCAGTTATATCAATTTTTACGAGAGCAACCCCAGGATAGTTTAGTCGCTTCGGTAGTTGAAGAAGTCAATAATATTCCCATTTTTGCTCGGCGATCTATTTTAATTGGCGGCGAAGGATATCCGGTTCCTTATCATCTGGAATACTATCGGCAAATTAAAGAGCGAACCCTGGATTTAATTCGAGCCTATTACACCACTGACTTATCTGTTTTAAAAAACTTTGTTAATGACTATGGTGTTGATTTTTTACTAGTGAGGGGAGGCGTCTTTACGCCAGAATTCATTAAAGAAAGTGAACCCAGTGATTGGTTACAGCAATATCAACCGATTACTCAGAAGGTGTTGACGTCTTTGCAAAATGGAGAGACCCCCATCCTTGCCTTAACTCAACAAGAATGTTCTGTTTTTACCGAAAAGAATATGCAAGTTGTTGCTGCTGACTGTATTCTGGAACTATCCTCTCGTTAGCTTTCTCTATGAATTAACCACAAAGACACGAAGGACACAAAGAATTGAAAAATAGAGTGCCAACTTGAGTTTACAGAATGGTATTTTCATTCAGATTTTGGTATTAACTCGTAAGGATTTTAATAATAAGGCACTGGACAAAATGGTTGCGACAATCCATAAACTATATTCCCGTGCTTCTTGGGCATATAAAATATGAATGGGAGAAACTGCAATTAAAGCGATCGCGATCGCGGTAACAGATTGTTACCTAAAGAGTTCTCGACCTAGCCAATATAAACTCGGAAAGACAAGTAGGTAAACTTCGCATTACTGCAATCGAATCGCCAAACCGTTCCACCATCGGGTTAAAAAATAATATAACTAGCAACGATCGTTATGGCGTTAATATTACAGGAAATTGCTCAAGCTTATTTAGCAAAATAGAAATGCTTACACGATTGCTTGAAAAAGAAAATCACAACGACATTGCTATTAGTCTTAAGAAAAACGATCGCGCTTAATTTTTTGG
>JBDGQV010000004.1:7852-41442 GCA_042218725.1 Halothece sp.
ATCACAACGACATTGCTATTAGTCTTAAGAAAAACGATCGCGCTTAATTTTTTGGGTTGCCTTACAGTCAGCGATCGCGTTCCCATTAAATTAATTATCAATCAACATCCTTATAAAATACAGGGATGTTTCAAAGAGAGATTGCGCAACTCACTTGAAATCAACTCTAATGTTATTCATCGTCGATAATTGACAAGCCACAATTGATCATCAATAATTACCACATTGCTTAAGTCACTGACACAAGAACAATGACAAAAAAAATCGGTTTAGCGTTAGGTAGTGGTGGGGCAAGAGGATGGGCGCATATTGGTGCCATTCGCGCCTTAGAAGAAGCCGGAATCCAGATTGATTATCTTGCCGGAACCAGTATTGGGGCCTTTGTTGGCGGTATCCATGCGGTTAATCAGTTAGATGAATTAGAAGCTTTCGTTACTGAAATTGATTGGAAAACGATCATCTCGCTGCTTGATGTCGAATTTCCCACACGAGGCTTACTAGATGGAGATAAAATTTATGACTTAATTTATAGCCATGTTCTTGATTGCAATTTAGAAGAAACCAACATTCCCTTTCACTGTGTCGCTACCGATTTATTAACCCAAAAAGCAACCATTCTCAAAACCGGTTCTATGGTGGATGCGGTAAGGGCAAGTATTTCAATTCCTGGCGTATTTACTCCGTTTAATCGGGAACAACGTTATTTCGTTGATGGTGGCGTTGTTAATCCGGTTCCAGTGGATGTTGTTCAAGCAATGGGAAGCGATATTGTCATTGCCATTAATCTGAATTATCCCTATCCTTCTCCGGAAGTAGATACTGCATCCTTTCAACAAGTTGATGCACAAACTAGTCAAACCAATCAACAACTACTATCTCAAATTAAAGCGTCTCAAGAATCAGAAACAACCAACAAAGCGGAAAAGCAAACCAATCGAATTGCCTTATTGAATAATATCAAGTCTCGCTATGAAGCGGTACAAGAAACCGTGCTGGAAAAATTTAATAACTGGTTTCCCGAAGAAAGTGAGAATGAATCGAAAACGCCCAATATTTTTGATGTTATTGGCAATGCTATCAATATCATGGAACAACAAGTAACGCAAATTAATCTACAACTGCATCATCCTGATATTTTATTGCAACCTCGCCTGTCTCAATATGGTATTTTTGATTTTCATCAGGCAGATGCTTTGATGCAAGAAGGATATCGTTCCGTGAAAGAAGCATTGCCCAAAATTGAAGAAAAATTATCTGAATAATGTCCGCTTATGCAGTTTCTTGACTATCTCATTGTCACACTTTATCTATTAGGAATTGTTGTTCTGGGTTTCATTTTACAACGGAAAGCTTCCCAAGGCATTGACGCTTATTTTTTAGGAAATCGGCGCTTGCCGTGGTGGGCCTTAGGGGCATCTGGCATGGCTTCCAATACCGATATTGCTGGAACAATGCTTATTACCGGCTTAATTTATGCCATTGGAATTAAAGGATTTTTTATTGAAATTCGCGGTAGCATTGTTTTAATTATGGCCTTTTTTATGATTTTTATGGGCAAGTGGACTAGGCGTGCCCAAGTGATGACCCTAGCAGAATGGATGCGGTTGCGATTTGGTCAAGGAAGAGAAGGGAATATGGCCCGTTTAACTAGTGCTATTGCGATGTTAATAATCTCAATTTCAACCATTAGTTATTTTGCTGTTGGCGGGGGAAAGTTCTTTGGTCAACTCTTAGGAATTAATGATCACTGGGCGGCTCTATTTATGATTACGCTAGCGATGATTTATACAGCAGTCAGCGGATTTTATGGGGTGATTTGGACTGATGTATTTCAAGGGATTTTAGTTTTAATTGCGATTCTTTATATTTGTATTTTTACCTTATCAACAGTGACGCTTCCTGATACGTTTTCGATTTCCGTTCCCCTTAGTGGAGAAAAATTTCAAACGATTTCCACAACGCTTACCGATTGGAGTACTTTTCTTCCCCCTGCCACGCTTGATTTACCAGGACAATATTCGGCATATAATCTCTTTGGCATTACCATTTTTTTCTACCTAATGAAAACAGGAATTGAAGGGTTTAGTGGCGCCGGCGGCTATATGAGTCAACGGTATTTTGCAGCAGACAGCGATCGCGCGGCGGGATTGCTTTCGCTGTTTTGGATTCTCTTACTTGCCTTTCGTTGGCCCCTCGTTACGGCTTTTGCCATTTTAGGCATTCACTACGGACTGAATAATTCTGTAATAGCTGATCCCGAACTTGTCTTGCCCACTGTCATCGAAGCCTATATTCCTGTGGGCATTAAAGGCTTATTAGTGGCGTGTTTTATTGCAGCAGCCATGTCCACCTTTGACTCCATTATTAACTCTAGCGCTGCCTATTGGGTAAAAGATATTTACCAAGCCTACCTTAATCCCAATGCCGATAATCAACAACTGATCACCCAAAGTCGTCTCGCTTCCATTGTCGTTGTTTTACTTGGTTTATTATTTAGTATTCCTGTCGCAAACATCAATCAAATTTGGGGATGGATTACCCTAGGCTTTGGTTCCGGATTATTGATTCCCTTACTCTTAAGATGGTATTGGTGGCGGTTTAATGGTTACGGGTTTGCAGTGGGAATGTTAGCGGGAATGATAACAGCAATTGTTGCAAAACTCAGCGGCATTTCCTTACCCGAATACGCAACATTTTTAGTGCCTGCTAGTGCGTCTTTATTGGGATGTATTATTGGTACTTTATCAACTCCTCCCACCGATGAAACAGTCTTAGACAATTTTTATCAAGTTACTCGCCCCTTTGGATTCTGGAAGCCGATGCGAGAGAAACTTTCCTTTCCCCAACAAGCCAAAATTAAACAAGAAAATCGACGAGATATCATTGCTATTTGTATCGCTGTTCCTTGGCAACTAGTACTGTTTTTAACAGGAATGATGCTAATTACCAAGCAGTGGGAACAATTCGGATGGCTATTACTACTATTAATGTTGCTGTCAATTGGACTTTATTTTAGTTGGTTTCGCTATTTAGAAAAAGGAAAATACTAATACCGCTTCTGAAAACTATTGTTACCATTAACTCTTTAGAGTTGTCATTTGTCCTCTGTCCTTAGTAAGCTAATGACCAATAACTAATGACTGTAGCATGACTTTTTAGGAATGGTATTGCAATTATTAATATGAAATCGAATCATTCATGCTACACATGAGGAATCCCTTCTCCTTGTCTCCTTGTCCCCTTATCTCCCACCTTTAGTTAAGCAATCTGTAGCAAACATTGAGATATTTCATATAAACTCTCCGTGTTCTCTGTGTCTCTGTGGTTCTAATATTTCTATCAACTCAACTAAAAACAATCCCCTCTCCTGTTCAGAAAAGGGGATTAACTCAATCAATTATTGGTGATTGTTGCTTTTAACGAACAACGCCCCGTTGGGATTTCGCATCAATGGCTTTTTGCAGATACAGATTTAGAAACTGCCAACCATTGGAAATGTAATAGGGCAGCTTGCGCACAAATTTAATTGGGCGTGGCGCGTTCGTATTATCAATGGCATTCAAGTTTTCATTATTTTTGCCGCAGATTTCCAACCGATTAAAGAAGTTGGGATTTTCCACATCTAAAATCGTAGGGAAAACACGCGCTGCCGTTTCATTGGTTTTCTTGATGACATACTTGTCATAGGTTCGGGCATCTAAGCCTAAAGCCTCATAAAAACCAGCGCGTTGAATGTCATTGAGATACATCGTCGCAAAAACGGCTAGCAAGAAGAAACGACACCATAACCGGGCAACTAAGCCGTTGACGGTATAAGGTTGCGATTGCATGACGGCATCGAAAAAGTCGCCGTGACGGTTTTCATCTTGACACCAGTTTTTGAAGAAGCGGAATAGGGGATAGAATTCGTGTTCGGGATTTTCTTCTAAATGACGATAGATAGTGATATAACGCCAGTAACCGATTTTTTCCGAGAGATAGGTGGCGTAAAAGACAAATTTGGGTTTAAAGAATGTATATTTCCGACTCTTGGTTAGAAATCCTAAATCCAAAGCGAGATTAAAGTCGGACATTGCTTTGTTGAGAAATCCGGAATGACGGGCTTCATCCCGTGACATCAAGGTAAAGCATTCCGCTAAAAGGGGGTTGGAATCTTTGAGACGTCTTCCGAGTTCTTTGTAAAGGAGAAAACCGGAAAACTCTGCCGTGCAAGAGCGTTCTAAAAATTCGACAAAGCGGCGGCGAGTTCCTTCATCCAGATTTTCCCAAGACTGATTAAAGGATTCGTCTCGGATAAAATGTTTCTTATTATAGTCGGCGCGGAATTCCTCTAAAATGGCTCGCAGTTCATCCTCGTTCGGGGAAATATCCATCTTTGCCACCGCATCGAAGTCAGTGGTATAAAAACGAGGGGTTAGAAGCGTTTCTTTTTTGGGGGCTTTGATTCCTGGCCGTAATTGTTCTTGGTCTTGCTGTTGTTGACCTTGCTCGTTTGCCGTGTTAACCATATGTTACTAAATTTAGTATTACTTCCTCAAACTGTTGGGAAAGGGTATAAGTGCGGTTTTGTCCTTCAGTTTATCAATCGCTGCGGGCGCGATCGCGCTTACTTGTTAACGATTGCAACAAAAATCTATATCCCTGTGCTTATTTTTTTAAGCTTTGTAACAATTTACCGACGCACAGCTTCCAAGATGCGGGAATAATAAAACCGCGTGCTCGTCATATCCTGACGTTTAATTTCCATCCCGTTGTCCTCTAAAATTTTAATAATCTGGTCTTCCGAGTGTTGATAAGCGCGCGTGGTTTTACTTGGCCCAGGAAAGAATTCGCCAATTTTCTTTAATAGTGTCAGGAAAAAGGTTTTAGGGGCAAAACTCAAAATTAAACGCGACTCGGCACAGTCTGCTAAATGTTTCACCATGCTGGGAATATCCTTGTCGGGATAGTGGATGAGAACATCTAAACAAATTACGGTGTGATAGCTGCCGCTAATGGCTTCTAAGTCGCCAACAGAAAAGTGGATATTATGGTTATCTCCCAAAGCCGTTTGCGCTTGCGTTTTGGCTTCTTCCACCATCTTTTCCGAGATATCACTAGCATAGACAGTTGCCCCTTCTTGGGCGAGGGGAATGCTTAAGCTTCCGGTGCCGCAGCCGGCATCGCAAATGGTTAGTTCCGATAAATTCTCATCTGCTTTTAGCCAACTGACAACGGTGTCAATGGTTTGTTCATGCCCGATGCGAATATTTTTCTGGACAACATTAACCTCGCCGTCTCCATAAATGTTGCGCCACCGTTCAAACCCAACGTCATTAAAATAGTCTTTAACAATGGCTTTATCGTCGCTGGTTGTCATAACAGGTGTGGTGAATAATTGAGGGGTTCCAAAAGTTACACTTTAGCACGTTTTTTATGGTAACTAAGCCGAAGTTCCTTCAGTTTCAGAAAAGATTCGTTTCCAAGTCAGTTTTTGTGCAGAATCATCCCAATGCCAATGTAATAAGTTTGCCGGTTGTCCGACCGTTAATCCCGGTTCCCCTATGGCTTCTCTCGGACTTTCTGTCGCTAGCGCGATCGCGCTTCCCATCTCGCAAATTCCCCAGTTAACTAAATTAGTTACGCCAGATAGAAGCGGCAATGTTGTTCCGGCCAGAGTACCATCTGCTAGTCTCGCCGTTCCCTGTTTAATTTCAATTTCGCGATCATCCCAGGGATAAACGCCATCGGCTAAACCTAAGGGGGCAAGGGCATCACTGACAAGAAACAATCGTTTCTCTGCTTCTCCCATTCGCAGTAAAAGTTGCAACATGGTTGGAGAAACATGTTCTCCATCGGCAATCACCCCACATTTAACCCCGCGATGTACCAAGGCTGCCCCTAATAATCCCGGTTGGCGATGATGAAGCGAGGGCATGGCATTAAAGGCATGAGTAACCAAAGAGGCACCTTGGCGAAAGGCGCTTTCTGCTTCTGTTGCGGTGGCAAGAGAATGCCCTAAACTAATCAAGATTTCAGGATAGCGCGATCGCAGTTGGGCAATTATTCTCTGTTCAGAACTTATTTCTGGCGCACAGGTAACCACCCTAACCTGTTTCCTGTATTTTCCGATAAGGGCATCAAAGTTGTCAATATTGAACGAACATAAATAATTTTCGGGATGGGCACCGCGTTTTTTCCGGTTAAGAAACGGGCCTTCTAAATGGGCGCCAAGGATTTTCGCATAGGGAAAATTTTCAGTTTGATACTGTTGGATATATTGGGAAATTGTGGACAGCGATCGCGCTATTTTTTCCGGAGACGTAGTGACAATTGTCGGCAAAAATCCATCAACGCCTTGTTCCCAAAGAAACTGCGAAATGTTGAATAGTTTGTCTAAATCCTCCTCTTCTAAATCCGGAAAAGGCAATCCTAACGCGCCGTTAATTTGTAAATCAACACCGCCCAAAGAAATCCAATCCCCTTCTACATCATAAACAGCGCGATCGTATTCTTGATGATTCGGTTGCGTTTGAATGGTTTTGATTTTGCCATCTTCAATTTCAAGTTGATAACGCTGGTTATCTTGATGTTTGGGTAAACGAGCGTTAATAATATAGAATGATGGTTGATCAGAGAAAAAATGAGAGTTGATGTTCATTGAATGATCGAGAAGTAAGAATAACCCATTGAATGATCGTTATAAGGAGTTGGCAGTCATATTTTAGTCAAATAATAAACCTAAAATATCTGTCCTTATAGAAGGACTTGAATACAGTGCAAATGAGTCAATGATCGCTTCTTAATAAAATCAACTTAGAGTTTTTCAATCCTTCGTGTTCTTTGTGTCTTTGTGGTTAATTTCTAATTTACCTAATCATTAAACATCAATCAGAAACAACCAACATTTAGATTAAATTGTTAAGCGATATCGCAACTGCCAGTAAATACTTTTGTCGCAGGACCAGTCATATAAACATTATTATCTTCCACTGACCATTCAATTTCTAAACAACCCCCGGGAAGTTCTACTGTCGAAGCGCGATCGCAGTTATTGGTTAAAACCCCAGCAACTAAAGACGCACAAGCGCCCGTGCCACAGGCTAAAGTAATGCCAGCGCCTCTTTCCCAAACGCGCATTTTAAGATAATCGCGCCGTACTACTTCAATAAATTCAGTATTGGTTCGTTTCGGAAAAACCGAATGATGTTCAAATTCCGGCCCAATTTTTTCTAAAGGAATGGCATCGGCATTTTCCACAAACGTAATACAGTGAGGATTGCCCATACTGACACAAGTAACTTGCCAATTTGTATCGGCAACAGAAAGGAATTGATTAACCACTTTTTCTTGAGGCGGCGCGAGAGTGGTGGGAATTTCTTGAGCCAATAAATAGGGTTGTCCCATATTGACTTTTACCTTATCTCCTTCTTTTAATTGGGGACGAATGAGTCCGCCTAAGGTGTGAATTCGATAAATATCATGGCTGTTTTCTTTTCCTTCTAGATCAGCAATAAATTGGGCTAAACAACGAATGCCATTCCCGCACATTTCCGGTTCTGAGCCGTCGGAATTATAAATGCGCATGGTGTAATCGCTGTCTCCCTGCGGCGGTAGGGCAAAAATAACACCATCGCCGCCAATGCCAAAATGGCGATCGCAGAGTTGCATCGCTTGTTCCGAGGTAAGACAAGGGGTATTATCATGACGGTTGTCAATCAGAATAAAATCATTGCCAAGTCCGTGATATTTGGTAAAGTTAATTTCCATAGTTATTCAGTTAGGTGTTGTAATGACAGAATTTGATACTGGCTTACCAAGTACCCGTATGGTACAAAATTTGATTAAAGAAGAGAAGGATGTGGAAATCAAACTCCTAAGTGAAGATTTAGTGGTGGGAAAAGTCCTTTGGCAAGACCAACATTGTCTTTGTTTGGTTGACCATTATGACCACTCTACCCTAGTTTGGCGACAAGCGATTGCCTATTTAAAACCAAAACCGTAATTGATTTAGGCTATATTAATCAAAAAGAAATCATTCCATGGTCATGCATTTTCCCCAATTTCTATATGGGGGGCCATGGGCATAGCGTTACTTAATGGTTGTTTTGGGCAAAAGTTGCGAGTAATGAAGGAGAAAAAGTAAACATGGGGTTACCAATTAAAGGTTGGGGAATGCTGGTGGGATTGTTAACGTTAAGTTTTCCGGCTCAAGCCTTGGAAGTCAAAATTAAGCCGGACAATCCCCAACAAGGCGATACGGTATCAGTGACGATGGAAACGGATGCCAATGGGGAAAAACCGGAAGTCACTTGGGGAAAGGAAAGCTATCCCGTATTTGCGGTGGGAAATAATCAATATCGGACGTTAATTCCGACAACTCCTTTAGATGATTCTGGCAAAATTCCCTTAACCATTCGCGGGGAAGATACGGTGCGAAATTTTGTCGTTTGGTTGCGCGATCGCGCTTTTCCGACGCAACGCATTTGGCTAACGGGTGACAGCAATCGCAGTGCAACGCAATTAGAACTCGATCGCGTGGCAAAATTTAAAGAATTAGTAACACCCCAAAAATATTGGAACGGAACATTTGTGCGCCCCACTCAAGGATCAGTTTCCACTGTGTTTGGGGTACGACGTTACTATAATGGGGATTTTGCTGAAAACTATTATCACAAAGGCGTTGATTATGCTGCTGGTATGGGATCGCCAGTTGTCGCCCCTGCCGATGGAAAAGTGGAGTTAGTAGGCAAAGAAAGTGAAGGATTTCATGTTCATGGAAACACCATTGGCATTAACCATGGTCAAGGTGTCCTTAGTATCTTTTTGCATTTAAATACCATTAATGTCAAAGAAGGAGAACAAGTTAAAGCCGGACAAAAAATTGGTACCGTAGGGTCAACAGGAGCTTCTACTGGTCCTCATTTACATTGGGGATTATATGTCAATGGTAAAGCAATTAATCCTGTTCCGTGGCGTTTTGATGGGATTCAATAAATGACAATTCAAAGCATTGTGAATCAAGCCCTCAAAGAAGGATATTTAACCCCCGTTATGGAGGCAGAAATTAGCCGAATTTGTGAAACGGCCAGTGAACTGTCTTCGGAAGAATATAATGCTTTAGATGAACTCATGTCAGCGTTGCTTAATGGGAATGTTGTCGCGAGTCATCGCAAACAATTTATTAATGTTATGGAAGAGTTAGTGTTAAGTAAAGCCCTAACTTTAATTGCTGAAATTGAAATGACAAGCAATCAATCGTTTGATGTTGGGGATATTACGGCTTATGCTTTAAACCGCTTGCCTCCCCTTTATGCGACGACAGAAGAAGGTGCCAATTATCAAAAACAACGGGCTAAAGATGAACTTCAAGGATTAATTGATCAGCAAGTGCGAGATGCAATTACTCATCACATGACCAGTGATAAAGTATTAGCAGATCGGCAAGCTTTAGGAACAAATACAAGCAATGAAGTGGTTAGCCAAATTAGCAATCTTTTACAAACTTATGCCCAACAATATGAAAATGAATAATCAAAAAACAATAACTAATGACCAATGACTAATTGTTATTCTTGATTCACTTCATAATGCAAGAACACTTCTTGATCAATGGTTTCTACTGATAAAAGTTTCAATTTCTGAAATTGTTCCGCTCCCAATCCGACTCCTTCAATCGGGGTTGGCGCATCTTTTCCACCTAATAAAACCGGGCAAATCGTTAACCATAATTCATCTAAAAAATGTTGTTCAAAGAGGGTTGCAATCAGTTCACCTCCCCCTAAAAGCGCTAAGTTTTCTATCCCTTTGTTTTTTAAGATGCTAAGAGCTTCCGGCCAGTCAATATCCCCTTCTGCCGTTTCTGGAACAATAATTTCAGCAAAGGCTTCCGAGGTATTGGTTTGCCAAGAGGCAGCCCCTCTTGCGGTTGTCAGCAGCCAACGGGGAATTTTTTGTTCAAAAAAGCGGATCTCTGAGGGAATTGTACCGGATCGCGTGCAGACAATTTGAATCGGTTGATCGGGTTGTTGTTTTTGACGACGCAACGCAATTAATTCCGAATTCTGCAGCGACATCGCACTGCCATGGGCGCGCAATGTGGATGCACCAAACAACACGGCATCTGCTGCTGCCACTTGTCGTTCTAAATGAGCCCAATCAATGTTTGAGGAAAACCCTGGGGCGGATCGCGCGGTATCCGCAATTTTGCCATCAGCACTAACAGCTAAAACAACGGTAATGTGAGGACGATTCATAACTGGGTTAATTTTTGATAAGCAGATTGCGCGGCGGCTTGTTGGGCGGCTTTTTTCGAGCGTCCTTTGCCCTGACTCAAATAACGGTCTTTCAGCCAAACATAAGCCGTAAACCGTTCGGGATCATCATATCCCTGCCCGGTTTCCTCCACTTGATAGTGGGGTAACACCTTATAATGAGCCTGTGTCCACTCTTGAAGCGCATCCTTATAATTTTGGCGCGCGGGATCTTGCCGAATTTGATCCGCTTTTTCTTTGAGAATCGGATCGAGCCACGGACGAATTAAATTCATGGAATTGGTGCTTAAATAAAGGGCGCCTAATACCGCTTCAAAGGTATCTGCCAAGCGCGATCGCGCTCCTGCTTTATTTTTCGCAGCACTTCCTGCCATCAATAAAAATCGATCCATCCCATAACTTTCAGCAAATTCCGCTAAAACGCGATCGCTGACTAATATGGAACGAATGGCAGCAAAATCCCCCACCGGCGCTTCGGGATATGTTTCTAATAATAACTCAGAAGCCGCTAAACGCACCACGGCATCCCCGACGAACTCTAGCTGTTGATAATTGGCAACGCTAGAAGCACTGGGATGCGTTAGGGCTAAATCCAACAACTTCCAATCGATGCTAGTGGTATCGGTTAATCCTAACCGTTCCACCAATTTCCTTAAATCTCGACTGCGACGGGATCCTCTCTGTCGATTTCCAGAGCGCGATCGGGTTTCTATCGCTAATCCAGAAGAGCTATTTGCCCTCATTACTGATCACACTTGCTTGTAATTACCGTTTTTTCCAGCCAATTCTCCCCAAATCAATAAGGAGAAAAAAATAATAGAAAGAGAGTTGGACATAAGCCGGGTTCTGTTCTCAAGAGAGCATCTTGAGGGTAGTTATCTATCTGGGACTCCTGTTGCCAGAAGCCTCAAGCGGTACTTGTTCAACGGAAACCGGTAAAAGACCAACCCTAGTTTCCTTTGACCTTGCTTCCGACTGGGGTTTACCGAGCCAGCACCTCTCGATGCTGCTGGTGCGCTCTTACCGCACCTTTGCACCCTTACCAAAGATCTGCTCAATCTTTGGCGGTATGTTTCTGTGGCACTTTCCTCACGGTCGCCCGCACTGGGCGTTACCCAGCAGTCTGGTCTTTGGAAGCCCGGACTTTCCTCAATTCGGTGTAAAAAACACCAAGAACTGCAACTACCTCGCCAACTCTCTTTCTACTTCTTAGTGTAACTGGAATGATCCCCATCCTCCAATGTTCCCGAATGTTTAAATTTTATGGAGATTGTTCAAGAGCGAGAAAGGGGATCAATATGATCTGATCATTAATTCCCCTCCCAAACAAGGAAGGGGAATAAACAGGGGATTCAAACCGGAATCAACTAGGGTTTATGAAACTTGAGAATGCCCCAATCCATATAACCGCTCTTACCGGCATTAATCCAGTGGTTTAAGCCCACTTTCATCCGATCTAAATACTCTTTAGAACATTCCGGTTGCAATTGGTCGTAATGAGCCTCTAATTCCTGTAAAACACGGCTATAGTGGTTCACTAATTGATGAGTTTGCTCATCAAATTCGACAAATTCCCAACCGAATTCTTCCGCAAGTTGGCGATAGTAACTGACTGAGCCTAAGCTATCAAGATGAATGCGCTCTAAAACAGGCTCTAACACGCCTTCGGGACAATTATCGGTTTGCATGGGATCGGTAAAAACAAAATCCCCCCCCGATTTGAGGGTGCGATCCACTTCTTCAAACACTTTACGACGGTTTCCGCTATGGAGAATGGAGTCTTGCGACCACATGACATCGTAAGTGTTGTTTTCAAAGGGTAATTCTTCAAACGTCCCGTCAAAGACGCGAATTTTATCGGCTAACCCCTGTTCTTGGTTTTTCTGGCGATTGCGCTCGTTTTGTACCAAACTAATATTCAAGCAATCAACAACAAAGCCATGATGCTTTGCCATGTAACGAGCGGAGCCACCATAACCTGCCCCAAGGTCAAGTACCTTGGTGCCTGCGGGCCAGTGGCTGATTTTGTCGCAAATGCGAGCAACGGTACGCACACTGGCATCATAGATGGGTTCATCAGGTGTATTATAAATCCCGATGTGGAGGTCTTCTCCTCCCCAAATCCGAAAATAAAAGCCGTCAGCACTATTGCTATCGTAGTAGTCTTGGGCTTGTTGGGCGACTTGGTCTGCTTTGGTCATATCAATTAGCCTCTAAAGCGTCTGCAATGGCAATTCCTGCTCAATCGTCAATTTGAGCACAGAATTTAAGCGTCATCCTCTTTAAACTCTTTTTTGGCAACGTGAATAAAGAAGTCGGGATCATGTTGATGATAGGTTTCTTTGAAGTCGCCATAGGTGGTTACATCTTGGAAACCAACTTCATGGAAAAGACGACGGACATAATCTTTGCGTAACGGGAACATGTTGAGATAGAATGTCGAATCGTCCGAGAATTGGTAGCGAAAACGGGCTAAGCCATCGTCGACATATTCGGGTTCGGCTCGCACATTTTCGCCGCAGTAGTAGTAGGTGTGCTTGCTTTTGAACCCTTCATCCAGGATTAAGTCGTAGTTCCGTTGGTCTAAAATTAAAATTCCGTCATGTTTTAAGACGGAATAGAATTCAGCGAGGGTTTTGCGGCGATCTTTTTCTGAAAACAGGTGAGTAAAAGAGTTTCCGAGACAAATAACAGCATCAAACCGTTCGTGGACATCCCGCGTCAGCCAGCGCCAGTCGGCATGAACGGTGCGTAAAATTTGGTCTTTACGCGTTGCGTTTTCAAATGCTTTCACTAACATTTCCACGCTGCCATCCACACTGGCAACGTCAAATCCTGCTTCAATGAGGCGAATGGAGTGGAAGCCAGTTCCAGTGGCAGCATCGAGAACACGCTCTGCGCCATGTTCTTTGAGGGTTTCGATAAAGAAATTTCCTTCACTATTAGAACGACCATGCCAATTAATGAGTTCGTCCCATTTTTCGACAAACCCTTCTACATATTCGTTTTGATAGTGGTCGCTATCACGGACTTCAATGGGATTGTCGCCGTAGTCTTGGACTTGTTTTTGTTGAATAGCCATAAGTTATTTCTCTCTGTCTCTCTACTTAACTTGTTTGCAATGGAATTGTGTTGTTCCGTTTCAGCTTACAGCAAAGTTGCCATTCTGGCGAGCTTGCTGAAGGTGAAGAACCTTGGAAATTCTCTTTAATGAGGGAATTCAGCTTGCTCTAAAAAAGATCTTGGTAAGAACCTGTTGACAATTAGCAATACTCCCCCCAATTTACAAGTGTTCTTTAATAAAATTGCTACATTAGCAACCCCTTATATTGAATCGTTTATTGGCATTTCTGTCCAGGGGAAAACGAAAAAAAGTCAAATCGTAATAAACTTTAATATATAGATCAACCTCCCGAAAGAGGTCAATGCTAACAAATCGAATCAAGGTAAAAAATTAATCGTAGGAGTGGAAATTGCGGCTAATTCGTTCGGTTCTACGGCTAGAGTTTAAAAAGAGATTGTCGATAAGATTGCTTCTAGTAGCGAGAAGTAAGAGTAAAGAGGGCAAGTGGTGAAACTTCAGCAGTTGCCGGTGTTAAGCCAAATTATCCAAACCGAGCAATCCTCGCCTCAGGCGAAAGCAGACAATTTGAGAGGATGGCGAGAGTGGTACGGCGCGATCGCGACCCTGCCATCCTTACTGGGAACACAGGGGCTTATCTTATCGAGTCCTGCACCCGTAATGAAAACGGCACAACCGAACCAAAATTTCACCTCTGTCGTCTTTATTCCCGAACTATCCTTACAGGGAGGGAATTCGTCTCGGCTTCTCACCTTAGCACCAGCAACAGGGGAATATTCCATTGCTGAACCCTCTTCTCCCATGCGAGAAGTGCCGTTATCGGCTCATGATCCGTTACAAAATGAGCAATTTTGCTTAGTCTTTACGGCGAAATTTTCCCTGCTACTGGTGTTAACCCTTAACGAACAAGGAGAGTCTTGCTTTGACTTTTCCTTTGATCCGGAAGTAACCGAAAAAGCCTGGCTGACGTTGCGATCGCGCTTACAAACCAATGCCCCGGAACAACTCTCGGCCATTCAACAACAGCGAGAACAATTCCCTCTCTGTTCCCCGGATTATCGTCTGGTGAGCGATTTTACCCGTGAATTGCTCAATCATTTGCCTGCGAACCGGGAAACCCATGAGGAAATTCCCGCAACCGCCACCACCGCTTCTACTACTACTTCTTCTTCTACAGATGTGGAATTGTTGCAAGCCCTTACTCATGAAGTTAGAACTCCTCTAACTACTATTCGGATGTTGACGCGTTTACTCCTGAAGCGGAAAGATTTGGGCAATGATGTTCTGAAACGGTTGCGGGCGATTGATCAAGAATGTACCGAACAAATCAACCGCATGGAACTTATTTTCCAAGCAACCGAACTTGAAGGGAAAAACGAGTCTAAGCAAGAGGTGAATGTTAGCCCCATCCCCCTGCAAGAATTATTTGCCCAAAGCATCCCTTACTGGAAAAAGCAGGCAAAACGTCGCAATGTCGAATTAGATGTCATTGTTCCCGAACAATTGCCAACGGTCATTACCAATCCGGAATTGCTAACTCAGGTGTTAACCGGATTAATGGAAAACTTTACCTCTCGCTTGCCCACAGGCGGCAAAATTAAAGTTCAGGTGAAAAGTGCCGGACACCAAATCAAATTGCAATTGTTGTCTCAAAGTTCTTCTGCAAACACCGTTAACCCAGTGTCTTCTTACCGCAACCGAGGCAAATCCATTGGTCAGTTGCTAACATTGCAACCGGAAACAGGGAATCTTAGCCTGAATCTCAGCGTGACGAAAAATCTGTTTGAAGCCATCGGCGGTAAATTAACCGTTCGTCAACGACCGGAAGTGGGAGAAGAGTTAACGGTGTTTTTGCCTGCTAATTTGATTCGCTAATTAATGATTCCCACAGTGCAGGATTAAATGCTGGGCTAATTCGGAAAATCCTTGTCCTTCCCCTGTTTGGGTTACATACTGCGGGGGATGGCTTAATTTTTGCCAATAGTCTTGAATGTTGGCAACACCAACTGAGAGGGGAAACCATTCCGGATTGAATAATGATTCATCATTGGGACTATCGCCAACGGTTAAAATTTGTTCGGTACTCAGGTGAGGGAAATATTGCTTGAGAACGGTTTGCAACCCTTGGGCTTTGTCTTGCGTTTTTGGCTTAATATGACATTGCACGCTGCTGTAGGTGAAACTATATTCTTGTTGCTGACATTGCTTAGCGAGTTGGGTTAATGTCTCAAAGGATAATCCGGCAACATCAAATGTCCAATCTGTAAAACGAAAGGGATTATCGCTAGATTCTTGCAGGTGAGGAAAGGAAGAACCAAGTTGTTGGAAAAAATTTGCCAGTTGCTTGCGATGTTCAGCAATGGGGGGCAGGGAAACGAGAAAGTGTGGAGAAGCATTGGGATCAGAATAATATAACCCCCCATTTTCCGCGATCGCGCCCGCAATGGGTAAATACTGTCGCAGGGCATTTACCCAACCTGCGGAACGACCCGTCACGATAATAACTTGAATGCCAACTATATGCAATTGTGATATTGCGTCAATTGCCCGAGCCGTGAGTTGTCCGTTTTCCGTCAAGGTGCCATCAAAATCTGTGGCAACAAGCTTGATGGTTTGGCAACGGTCTTGATCGAGATTGGTCAAAGGTATCATCATAAACTAATTTTGAATTGTAATTGAATACAATTGCGCAACTGATTTAAATCGATGCAACCAAACTGGTGAAATTAGTGGACAATAGGAGAAAGAGTAAATAGAAACAACTCTTGGTATCAAAAAGACTGACTAATTATACCAAACCATCGTTTCTGCAATTGCCGACAACTCAAGCGATAAACCCATGACTGGAAAAGTAATTGACAGTGGTGCAACTGGCTTTTTGGTTCTCATTATTCCCATTGCCCTCATTGCAGTTGTTGTTGCCACCGCCTGGCCAATTTTACTGGCATTGCTGCTTTTTGTAATCGTCTGGCAAATTTGGCAACAATGGCAATGGCAACGATTTGTTGGCAAAGTCAATCCGACTTTCAATCAACTGATTCGAGAAAACAAAGGATGCATTACCCCAGTTGATTTAGCCATGAAAGCGAATATTGAAGGCAACAAGGCCAACAAATTTTTAGAATACAAAGCAAAAGAATTTAATGCTAAAAGTAGAGAAATTGCCAATCAAGGAAAAGTTTACTATTTCCTCACTGCCAGTGCGGTAGAAAATTTCTTTGAAGAACCGGAACCCCTAGAAACCTTAGAAACAGAGGAGGAAAACGATACAATCAACAGCGCGATCGCGGATCAATCCTTGCAATCAGCAACAGAGTTGGATGCAACTAGCTTGTATGAGTCTTCTGCAGAGGCAGATAATCATGTTGCGACAGCAACTCCTCCCCGAGAGGAATCCTCTCCTGTTCCGCAAGCCGAAACAGATGATGCAGGCAACTTGTCTTTGATTCAAGCAGAACTTGCCCGTCGCCTGCAAGTGCACTCTAGTACAGTCGGGAAACGAAAATCAGATCCTGATTTTGCTGATTGGACGCGCAATCGCGATCCGGAAAATATTCCCTGGCAGTACTCGGATGAAACCAAGTTATTTTATCCGTTAGATGAGTAATGACTAAACACTCATTGGAAATGCCTGTCCCCTTCATTTTTTGAAAAGATGAGGGGGATATTTCATTAATTGATTCCGGAATTGTTAATGGCAATTATTCTAAAAATAGTTGAAGTTGCTAGCAATTGAAATGCGATTGAAATTGCTTGATAATGTTTTTTAGGCGATCATCTAATCGTTGGTCAACTTGTTCTAAAATTTCCTGAGGAATTTCTTGATAAAACGCTTCTGCAATTGAGCCAGCAATACAAGCAATGGTATCGCTATCCCCGCCAATGGAAATGGCATTGCGAATGGCATCTTCAAAAGAAGTTGATTCTAAAAAACAAATGATTGCTTCAGGAACTGATCCTTGACAGGAAACATCAAAAGAATAGTTTTTTTGCAACGCTGCCACAGTGGTATCTAGTTTGTAATCAAATTCCTGTTGAATATTGTCCCGAATTTGCTCTTGAGTATAACGCGATCGCGCTAAGAAAATTGCAGTGGCTGTGGCTTGTGCCCCTTTAATGCCTTCGGGATGATTATGAGTAACTGCCGCGCTATTTAAGGCTTCTGTTTTCACTGCTTCGATATCGCTAAACGCATAAGCAACAGCACTCACCCGCATGGCTGCCCCATTGCCAAAACTGTAATAAGGTTCCCGATTCCTAGAAGCGGCCCAATGTCGAAAATTGCCGCCATATCCGGCTTGGGGATAAAGATGATAGTACTCTTTTAGAGTTTCCGTGTAAGGTTTCTGGTTTAAAAGGGCATCGGCAATAGCAACAGTTAAAACGGTGTCATCGGTAAAGTGACTTTGCGGTTGAAATAAGGGAAAATCTTTTGTTTTGATATCTCGCCACGGCGATTCATAGATGGAACCAATAATATCTCCTGCAACTGCCCCTAACATCATCATTTTGATCGACGGTTAAAGTTAATCCCCCGAGGTTAATTTTATTAGAAAGCGCGATCGCGTCGAATGCCAGTAAACGCGATCATGACAACAGCTAAACCCGCTAATGTCCAATTTAACCAATTGCCCCAACGAACATAGAGAGTTTTCGTATCTCGGCGATAAATGGTTCCCAGATGAGTTTGATATTCATTCATTTGCGATAGCCAAAGGGTGTTGCCATGGGAATCAACAATCGCAGAATAACCCGTATTGGTTGCCCGAACCATGGCGCGATCGGTTTCAATAGCGCGCATGATATCCTGAGCATGGTGTTGGGCAGGCATTGTTTCACTATAGTGGGCATCGTTGGAGGCACTAAGGATAAATTCTCCCCCTTCTGCCGCTTGGCGACGGAAATGTTCCCCATAAGCAGATTCGTAACAAATGCCGACAATGGCTTGTCCAAAGGGCGTCATAAAGGTTTGATCCGGGTTTCCTTTGGCTAAATGGGAATCTAGGGGAGAAAGACGATCCACCAGTTTTCCCAATACCGATTCCAAAGGAATGTATTCTCCCAGGGGAACTAACTTAACTTTATCAAACCGACTTAGGGTTTCTCCCTCACCGTTAATGCTATAGAGGCTGTTGGTGTAACGCCCTTGTTTCGTTCCAAATGCTCCCAACCAGACGGGAACCTCTTGTTCTAAAATCGCTTGGTAGAATTCGCTTCTTTGACGGACTTGTTCCGACCACTGAAACGGCAGGGCGGTTTCTGGGGTGAGAACTGCATCAGCACCCCTTTGGGCTAGGTTGATATACCCTTCAGTATAACCCGCGATCGCTTTGCGCCATCCTTCTGGATAAAGTTTAATTTCGTTGGGAACATTGCCTTGAATAATTCCTACTCGCAGGGCTTGGTTTTGAGGGGTATCAATCGGACGTAAGTAAAGCCACCACCCGACTAAATGGAACGTTACCAAAAGGGCAATTGCCCCCTGAGTTAAACCAAAATTTAGAGAAAAACGGCTTGTTCTGCGACGATGAATAATTGACTCTGCAAGTAAGCCGTTAAACGCCACAATGATAGCTGTAACGGTGGTGGTACCAGAAACGGAAAGCAATTGTAAAATTGGTAGGTTATGGGGACTTTGAGTGAAGGCAAATGTCGTCCAATGGAGGGGCGTGTAACTCCATAAAGTTTCTAAACTACACCAGAAGGTTACCCCCAGTAACACTCGTTGTAGGGGATGATGGAGTTTTCGGGCGATAAAAATCATGGCTAATGACCAAATCGCTACCAAAACCGTTCCCCAAGTTATGAGACATACCCAACAGAAAATAGCAATGGCAAGACTAGCCAACCAGGGAACTCCCATCCATGTCATGGGATGCACCCCGGTAATCCAGAAGAGGGTAACTCCGTAATAACCGATAGCAAAAGTGATGGCTGGTATAAGTTGACACCAATGGAATTGCTGTTGATGAGTTAGCCATATCCATAGCGGAATTAAAGCAAACCAAGCCAAAAACCAGGCATTAATGGGATCGCAGGTAATCCCCATTAACATGCCGGCCAGGAAGCAAGTTATCCAGGGCAAACGCCGTTCTGATTTTATAAACTTCAGTACTGTGATTTTCTCAGACATATGGGACAAGCTGATTCTACTTTAGTTTCAAAAATTAGGTATGATGGATTGAAGGAGATTTTAGTTCGATCAAGCTATGTCTTTCCTTTTTCTTCCAGACTCGGAAGTTAATCCTTATATTTTAGTTTAGAAATCTAGCTATTTATTATTTTTTATCGTTCACATTTTGTTGAAAATCTATAATTTGTTATTTCTAAATGTTGGTTATTTATCTATTTTATTGACCAAAAGTTCTACTAGGTGCCTTTGATCTAACAAGGCCTAATCTACAACTCCTTCTTGCAAGCTAATCAGATTTAGTAATAGAAAGTGGTAATTTTTAAGATTACCACCAATTTTATCGATTTAGCTTAAGAGTGGTTTTAACGTTCCTTTGTTCTCAGTCAGAGATTACGCCTTCGGAAAACGGAAGGGGTCTCCTCTGAGTTAGTTGCTTGTTGTTCAAAGGAAGGTATTGCTTTTTCATGCTCTTGTTTGGTTATTAAACAGTAAGAGTTACTTGTTAAATATTGCTTATTATGTTTGATTTATTGTAATTAATTAGTGTTTTTATGATTATGATGTGTAATTCTAACCGTCTTTCGATTTTTGTAGACGGCAATAATATGTTTTATGCGCAACAAAAAAATGGTTGGTTTTTTGATCCGAGGCGCGTCTTAGATTACTTTAAAAATGAACCGACAATTAGTTTTGTTAATGCGTTTTGGTACACTGGGTTGAAAGATTCTCAAGACCAAAGAGGGTTCCGAGATGCCCTGATTAGCTTGGGTTATACCGTACGTACCAAGATCTTAAAAGAATATTATGATGATGTTTCGGGACGATATTCTCAGAAAGCAAATTTAGATATTGAAATTGTCATTGATATGTTTAATACCGTGGAACAATATAACCGTGTTATTTTATTTAGTGGGGACGGGGACTTTGAACGCGCGATCGAGCTTTTGCGATCCAAAAATACTCATATTACGGTTGTTTCTACCGAAGGGATGATTGCACGGGAATTGCGGAATGCCACGGATCGCTATATTGACCTTAACGATATTCGAGAAAGTATTGAAAAGATCGATTAAAATTGAAGATTAGATAGTGTGTTTAATTGTTAGAAAATAAGTCTATGAGTAAAGAACGCGATCGCATTATAATATTTGATACGACACTGCGTGATGGTGAACAATCACCAGGGGCAACCCTCAATGGCGATGAGAAATTAACCATTGCTCGCGCTTTGTATCGCTTAGGCGTCGATGTCATTGAAGCGGGATTTCCTTACTCTAGTCCTGGGGATTTTGAGGCGGTTAAGTCCATTGCAGAAACTGTGGGCACTGAAGATGGCCCCACCGTTTGTGCCTTAGCCCGAGCTAGAGAACAAGATATTAAAGCAGCGGGAGAAGCGATTGCCCCTGCTGTAAAAAAACGCATTCATACCTTTATTGCGACCTCTGATATTCACTTAGAATACAAGTTGCGGAAAACTCGGCAAGAAGTTTTGGATACCATTCCCAAAACGGTAGGCTATGCTAAAACCTTTACCGATGATGTAGAATTTTCTGCAGAAGATGCCACTCGCTCCGATCGCGAATTTTTATATCAAGTAGTGGAAACCGCGATCGCGGCTGGGGCAACCACCATTAATCTCCCTGATACCGTCGGCTACACCACACCCGAAGAATTTGGCGCCCTAATTCGCGGCTTAAAAGAAAATGTTCCCAACATTGAACAAGCCATTATTTCCGTGCATGGCCATAATGACTTAGGGCTAGCCGTTTCCAACTTCCTCTCTGCAATTCAAAATGGCGCCCGACAGTTAGAATGCACCATCAACGGCATTGGCGAACGCGCTGGCAATGCGGCCCTAGAAGAATTAGTAATGGCCTTGCATGTGCGCCGTAAATTCTACAATCCCTTCTTAGGCAGGGAACCCGATTCGGAAGAACCCTTAACCAACATTAACACCAAAGAAATTTATAAAACTTCCCGTCTGGTCTCCAACCTCACTGGTATGCCCATCCAACCCAATAAAGCGATTGTCGGCGGCAATGCCTTTGCCCACGAATCCGGCATTCACCAAGATGGGGTTCTCAAGAACAAGCAAACCTATGAAATCATGGATGCGGAATCCATTGGTTGGACCAGTAATAAAATCGTACTCGGAAAACACTCGGGACGCAATGCCTTTAGCAGCCGCTTGCGAGACTTAGGCTATGAACTCTCCGAAACGGAGATGAACAAAGCCTTTTTACGCTTCAAAGACGTCGCCGATAAGAAAAAAGTTGTCACCGACTGGGATTTAGAAGCGCTTGTCCACGATGAAACCCAACATGCGCCCAATATCTTTGGTTTAGAATTAGTTCAGGTCTCTTGCGGCGATAATGCGCGTCCGACAGCGACGGTTAGCATTCGCACCCCTACCGGAGAAGAACTGACCGATGCTGCCATTGGCACTGGGCCCGTGGATGCTGTTTATAAAGCCATTAATCGGGTTGTCAACGTTCCCAATGAGTTGATCGAATATTCGGTTAATTCTGTAACGGCTGGCATTGATGCGATTGGCGAAGTTACCATTCGCTTACGTCATGAAGGCAATGTTTACTCCGGTCATGCCGCCAATACGGATGTCATTGTCGCTTCCGCCCAAGCTTATATTAACGCCTTGAATCGTCTTTCCGCTGTCCTTCAAGAAGGGAATAAGTTAAATCCGCAAACCGCTACGGCTGTTCAGTAAGATGATTTCTCCTAATCCCCTTTCTGAGTAGGGGATTCAGGAGATTTTAACTGGGGCAATGAGTTAGTGATTCTTTTTTATAATTAAATGGCCAAACTGTACGATCGCGCCTTTCTTTATATTTTCTTTAGGAACAGTCTCTCATTGATCTTTGATTACTTATTAAGAATTGATATTAATCTAACCACAGAGACACAAAGAACACAGAGAGTTGAAAAACACAAGGGTAAGTTGATTGAATAGAGATACGTTTTAGTTGATTTTCTGTAAAAAACGAATTCTAAATTATTGCGACAAGACCTAAACAATAAATTACACCTAACAAAATTTTTTGGGAAATAGAGAATATTATTGCTACGATCGCGACAACAGGTAATATTCATCAATCCCATTATGGAAGAACAGTCGTCTTCTCCACTTGGTTCCGTTGTTGGCGGATCGCTGACAGAAGGGTTAGAAATCCGACTCCATCCTGATGTTTCTGTGGAAGAGATGCGAGTGGGCAAATTTTTAGTCGTCCAAGGAACGCGATCGCGCTTTTTCTGTCTTCTCACGGATGTTTCCTTGGGAACCTCTAGCAGTCGGATTTTAGCAGATCCGCCATCGCCACAAGACGATTTGCTGCAACAAGTGTTAGCGGGAAGCAGTACCTATGGAACGGTGGAACTGTCTCCCATGTTAATGTTTACTTATCCCGAGTCGGGGCAGAAGCAACGTCAACAAGGGCAAACCGAAAATGGGAAAAATGGGCTGGCCTCCTATCAAGCCCAAACCAGTACTGACATGGAACTGTTGCCGGTGAAAACGATTCCCAGTCATTTCAGCCAAGTGTATGAAGCCAGTGAAGCCGACTTTCGGGCAGTGTTTGGTTGGGAAGACGATCCTACCCGCAAGAACTTTTCCGTGGGACAACCGTTAGATATGGATGTCCCGGTTTGTGTCAACTTAGAAACCTTTGTGGAACGCAGCAATGGCATTTTTGGCAAATCGGGAACTGGGAAATCCTTTCTCACGCGCTTGTTACTCTCAGGCATCATTCGGCAACAGGCAGCGGTGAATTTAATCTTTGATATGCACTCGGAATATGGCTGGGAAGCGATTCAAGAAGGCAAGGGCTTCAACACGGTTAAAGGCTTGCGACAACTGTTCCCAGGACAGGTGGAAATTTATACCCTAGATCCCGAATCCACGAAACGGCGGGGCGTTAATGATGCGCAACCCCTGTATCTGAGTTATGACCAGATTACCATTGAAGACTTAAAATTAGTGGGACAAGAATTAGGTTTATCGGAAGCGGCCTTAGACAATGCCCAAATTTTATATTCCGAATTTGGGAAAAACTGGATTACGCAACTCATTACCATGAGTAATGATGATATTCAGGAATTTTGCGAACAGCGACAAGGGCACAAGGGTTCTATTAGTGCGCTGCAACGCAAATTAATGCGCTTAGAAAAGCTAAATTATATTCGATCGGCTTGTCCCCACAATTATATTGATGAAATTTTACAATCGTTAGACGCTGGCAAGCATGTGGTGGTGGAATTTGGGTCGCAATCCAATATGTTGTCCTATATGCTGGCGACCAACATGATCACGCGACGGATTCACCAATCTTATGTGAAAAAATCAGAGGACTTTTTGCAATCGAAAGATCCCACCTTACGTCCCCATCAACTCGTCATTACTATTGAAGAAGCCCATCGGTTTTTAGATCCGGCAACAGTGCAACAAACCATTTTCGGCACGATCGCGCGGGAGATGCGAAAATACTTTGTCACACTGTTAGTGGTGGATCAGCGTCCCTCTGGGATTGATCCGGAAGTGATGTCCCAAGTCGGAACCCGGGTTACTTGTTTATTAAACGACGAAAAAGACATTGATGCTATCTTTACGGGGGTTTCAGGCGGGGCAAACTTGCGATCTGTGCTGGCCAAACTGGATTCGAAGCAACAAGCTTTAATTTTAGGCCATGCGGTTCCTATGCCGGTAGTTGTTCGGACACGACCCTTTGATTCGACCTTTTACGCCGAAATTGCCGATCCCGATTGGCAGGAAATGGATGATAATCAGTTATTTGAAGCTGCCGATGCCGCTAGGGCTGATTTAGGATTTTAATACTTAACAGAAACATAGATTAAAGACGTTCGGGAAGAACGCCTCAATCCTTACCAATTGCAACACGACGTTCAATTTCGAACTAAGTTAAAGCTAGACAGTTGATTAAAGGATTCGGCTCGTTCCTGAAATTCATTGCTAATGGTATCGCAAACGAGTTCGCATAACTCAAAGATCATGGGATCTTTAATGCTGTAGTAAGCGCTAACCCCTTGTTGTTCTCGTTTCAGGATTCCAGCTTGCGTCAATACTTTCAAGTGTTTCGAAAGATTGGCTTGTCCTAAACCGGTTGCCTCGGCAATTTGTTTGCCATTCATGGGTTTTTCCCGCAGGGCATTCAAAATTTGCAGGCGACTCACCTCAGATAAAACTTTAAAGTAATCGGCAACTAAGCTAAATGTACCCGGTGAAAGTTGCTTGACATCAGGCATAAGTATTAAAAAATCTTCTCACTTGTGAACGTTTGCTTTTATTTTATCTTAATTTTTACCATATAGTCATATATCTTGTAATTAATCTGATAATCCCCTCCCTTGCCGGATTTGCTGATACTGATAGGGAAAATCTAATGAGAACGATTACTCATCCTTATTGAGGATAGTGATGGGCGAGGAACTGTTTCGCTTCTGTTTGATTTTGAATCACGCCGTCAAGGGTAGCATCTAACAGATTGTCTAACATTTCTCGATATTGGGGTCCCGGTTGGTAACCTAATGCCTTGAGATCATGGCCATCGAGGGGGGCGTTAACTTGTGACCAATGGGTTAAGTATTGCCAGATTCGTCTTCTGATTTGACGGGAAGTCCGCACGGCTAACAAGACTAACATCGGCAATTTATAGCCCTCTAAGGTTCGCACTAGGGTTTGCGGGCGATATTGTTCTTGGAAAAGGGTGTTTTGAATGGGAATTGCTACTTGATCCAACGGTAAATTCAGAAGATGCGCCCGCTGTTCCCGGAATGTTTGATCCAGATGCAGCGCTTCCTGATGGGATAATTGTTGTGATAACTGCTGTTCTAGGCTTTTTTGTGCCTCTTCTAACTGTTGCAGGCGTTTAATACTCTCGTTAGGCAGTTCTAATTGTTGGGCAATAAATACGCGTTGATCGGTTGTTGGCAAATAGGCAATGATTAATTCTAAGCGCATTTGCCAGTGCGTCAGAGTTTGATCGGGATCGAAGCGTTGCAAACAACGGCTTAACAGGCGCAGTTGCCACCATAACCGAGAATCTAATGCCAACTGAGGATCTAGACAGCGTAATGCGGTTAAATCGGATAATAATTGCAGGGCTGGTTTCCAGTAAGGCGCCTCTAGAATATATTTTAGTTCTCCTTTGAGACGGGTTTGTAAGGCTGGGGCTTTGCTATTTTCAGCGCGCGATCGGTCATAAACCCCACTGGCAATGGCGTAGCGGATATACTCCTCGGTTTGCCCTTCAATTTGAAAGCCGAGACGAACGGCAAACTTAACAGCGCGATAAATACGGGTGGGATCTTCAATAAAACTGTTGGCGTGAAGAACTCGCACTAAGCGCGATCGCAGATCGATTAATCCCCCAAAAAAGTCCAGCAGTTCCCCGCTTCTAGGTTGCGTTAACCGAATCGCCAAGGCATTAATGGTGAAGTCGCGACGATATAAGTCTTGGCGAATGGAACTGGCTTCCACTTCTGGATTAGCAGCGGGATAGGGATAAAACTCCGTTCTTGCCGTGGCAATGTCTACCCACAAGGAATCTAATTCCGGATGATTATGCCAGAGTAAAGCGGCGGTTTGAAACTCGCCATGGACTTCTAAACGAACGGGGGGATAATCATTTTCCAGGGCTTTGGCTAATTCTACCCCAGCACCGACATCCGCGGCGCGATGAAACCCATCAACCACTAAATCAATATCTTGCAGAAATAGGGTTGAATCGCTGTCTTCTGCAGAGGAATATTGAGGACTGGATAGGAGAATGTCGCGCACGGCACCACCGACAATATACAGTTGCCATCCTCGTTTTTCGGCTTCGCTGGCGGCATGAGACAGCAAATTCCAAAGGGCAGGGGTGAGACGATTTTTAAAGTTGGGCAACAAGCAAGCTGAGGTCAGTGATTGTTGGTCAGAATCTTGATTGTCAATTGCCCGTTCTTGATGCAGTTGCCGTAAAACATCGGTGCGCGTTACTACCCCTAGTATTTCATTATCTTGCAAGACCGGCAATCGTCCCACATCATACGTGACCATTAGTTCCTCAATTTCCGGCAAGGCAGTATCTGGGGTGATGGTTTTGAGGTTGCGACTCATGTATCCTTTGACTGGGGCATGACCAAAGCCGTGATGTAGTGCTAATTCTAGATCGCGCCGGGAAATAATGCCCACCAGTTGACCGGTTTCATCAACCACTGACAAGCCAGAGTGACCATAGCGAAACAAGATGCGTTGGGCTTGGGCAATGGTCGTGTCGGGAAGAATCGTGCGAACTGGCGAGGACATTAATTCCCTTGCCGTGAGGGGATGGGGAATTTGAGATTTGATTTTTTCAATGATGTCAGTAAGGACTTGTTGGGGTTGTTCCGTTTTCAAGTTGGCAGACGCTGCTTGGGGATGACCGCCGCCGCCATAGGGGGCTAACAGTTGATTGAGATCAATACTGGGAAGATTCGATCGCGCGATCAAACTTGCCCGCCGTTCATTACCGTGATAGTAACCGTGGGCGAATAACAAGACATCCGCGTCTACCATTACTGTTATTCGTTCCGCAACGCTGGATAATCCCGGTACAAATTGGTCACTCTCTAGGCATACCCAAGCTAGGGGATAACCTTGCACGGTTTCCGTTTGCAGGTTGTCTAAAGCATCGGACAGAAACTGTTGTAACTGGGGGGACAGACTGGGTTCCACATATTCAGCAATGACATTAATATTCGCCCCTTGTTCCATTAACCAAGCCAACGCTTTCGCATCTCGGGTTGTGGTTTCAAGATAAGTTAGGGAACCGGTATCAGCATGGATTCCCAATGCCATAACGGTGGCTTCAATGGGGGTTAGAGAAATTCCCCTCTGTTGTAAGGCTTCGACAATTAAGGTGGTCGTGGCGCCGACAGTATCGATGTAAGTAACGGTCGCGGGAATATCTCCTTGAAAGGAGTGATGGTCGTAGAGGATAATCTCTTTAAGTTGCGGGTAATCGAACCAAGATTGGGCTTTCCCCACGCGATCGCGCTGTTGTGTATCTACCACAATCAAGGTTTCAATCTGATCGGGATGAACGCTGCGCTGTTCAATAACGGCTAATTCATCGCGATGCAAGGCGAGAAAGGATTTTACCCCCGGATGGGCGCCACCGGTTAAGACTAACTTTGCCCCCGGATAGAGACGGGTTAACCCCACCGCAGCCCCTAAGGCGTCAAAGTCTGCCGTTTGATGGCATAAAATAAGCGTCAGCATAACTGATTTGGCAATAACCGTTTAAAGCAAAAACCGTGAATCCTCTGTCTCCAAGCTTCAACTAACCCCGCTTCCTAAGATATATAAACTGAGTAGGGTACCGCTGTTCCAAAGACTGTGAACAATCATGGAAGCCAGAATATTGCGCGATCGCGTATAAACCACGCCTAACACTAAGCCTAACACTGTTAACGGCAACACTTCCGAGACACTCAAATGCGCAATGGAAAACAGTAAACTGCTGAGTAAAATTGCCACCGAAACCGAAAAGTAACGGGTGAGAGAAGGGAGTAAAAACCCGCGGAAAATAATTTCCTCAAAAACGGGGGCTAAAATCGCCGCTGTGGTGAAAAATATCAGCAAGGCAACCGGATCTTGGGCTTGTACGGCTAAAAATAATAAGGGATTGCTGCCCCCTTGTCCTTGCCAAATTTGCTGATTCAGAATTGAGACCATCACCACTAACGGAATGGCAGTTAAATAACCGCCGAGTCCCCAAGTTAACCAATTATTTTTGATGCGAAACCAATCTTCGGGTAGGGGAAAATAATCCCGAATGGAAAAATAAAGCACCGTCAAGCCGCCGGCTGTCATCAGGATATAGGTGACTAACACATACAATGCCTTACCGCGAATGGCCCATCCTGTGGGATTAACCCCGGAAACAGCAATCAGTAACGGCAATAAAATCTGACCGAAAAAGAAAAATCCCACCACTAACACTTGCCAAGTGGTTTCCCAATTCCAAGGGGTTTCCCAGCCTGTATTTTGATTGGTGGCTAAGACCGCATTTTTTCCTTTAAAGACCCATTGACCCAGGAAAAACAGGAGTAAACCAAAGCCAATTAAGCCTCCAATTAACGGCAATCCAGTAACAATGCCTAACTTCCACAAAGCTTGTTGGGCTTTTTCCTGTTGGGCAGTTTGTAGCGATGCCAACGCGGTTTGATTATCTTGAACTTCATATAATCGACTTAGCGCTTCATACTGAAACCAACCATCCAGTCCGTTTTGAATCTCTATTTCGGCATTGTTAGCAATTTGGGGCGGCGTTTGCCATAATCCAGCTAAAGTCCTTGCTGTCCGTGAAATGTTTGGAAATCTTGATGATTCGGAAAATTCATTTTCTAACCCTTGCCAAGTCTCCAATGCTGTGGAAATATTGCCCTGTTTTGCCTGTAAAATCCCTGTTTTTAACTCTAATTCTCCAATAAACCCATTTAATTCTTGAATGGAACTCCTTAGTTGCTGTTCTTGGGGAGAAACATCCGGCACTTGGGCTAAACCGGCAACAGAAGACTGGTTAACAGCAACCTCCCCCGATAACTGTTTTAACTGGGCTTTGAGATCCCGGCGACGCTCTTTGGCAAATTCTAACGTTTCCTGATACTTGCGTTGGGCATCAACGTAGGGGGTTTCTCCCAGTAACGCTTGGGAAGACAGTTGCGTGTTATCTGCCGTTGCTTCTAAGCTAGTGACATTCAGTGATAAATTGACTTGGTATAACTCTAATCGCGCTTGGATCTGTGGCTGTGAGAGACTATTTCCCAATGATAGCAGCATTTTTCCCACAGCAAAGATGGTCAAAATCAGTAAAATAAAGCGTTTCAGGGTCATAAACTCTAAAATTTTCGGCAAGGGACTTTCACCGATTGTAACTGATCGCTCAGGGACCAATGTTGATGATACTTGAGGGAGAACCAATTACCAATGAGTAGAAGTCTCGTAGTACAATAACCTCGTTTACCGAATTGGAGGAGAAACAGTGACAACACGGGTGGTAATCGTCCGTCACGGACAAAGTACCTATAATTTAGAACAAATGATTCAAGGACGGTGCGATAAATCCGTTCTTACGGAAAAAGGCCGCGCTGATGCTGAAAAATTGGGCGCTGTGCTTCGTCAACTTGATGTGGCAACCCTCTATTCCAGTCCTCTACAACGGGCTAAAGAAACTGCGGAAATCATTCATAATCACTTTGAGGTTTCTCCTCCCTTGGAAGTTTCGGAATTATTGCAAGAAGTGGATCTTCCGTTATGGGAAGAACGGAAAAAACAAGAGGTGGTCGAGGAATTTCCAGAGGATTATGACTGTTGGAAAAATCGGCCTCATGAATTTTATATGACCGTTGGGGAGAAGAAACATTATCCCGTTTTATCGCTTTATGAACAAGCACAAACGTTTTGGAAAACCGTGATTTCCAAGCATCAGGGAAAAACCATTGTCATTGTTGCCCATAATGGCATTAATCGCTGTTTAATTAGCAGCGCGATCGGCGTTCCACCGTCTCTTTACCATTCTATTCAACAATCCAATTGCGGGATTAATGTTCTCAATTTTAAAGGGGATTGGGGAGATCCAGTGGAATTAGAATCTCTCAATCAAACCTCTCACTTAGGAACAAATATTCCCTCCCCTCGAAAAAATCAAGGGGTACGGTTATTATTAGTGCGTCATGGGGAAACTGAGTGGAATAAAGAATCTCGTTTTCAAGGGAAAATGGATATTCCCCTCAATGAAACTGGCAAAGAACAAGGTCGAAAAGCGGCGGATCTTCTCAAAGATACCTCTCTCAATTTTGCAGTTTCCAGTCCCATGTTGCGTCCGAAAGAAACAGCAGAATTAATTTTAGCGAATCACCCAGGCGTGGCATTAGAACTAAAAGACAAGCTGTTAGAAATTAGTCATGGGAAATGGGAAGGAAAATTAAAACCGGAAATCCAAATGGAGTACCCGGAATTATTAAATCAATGGCAACAAACGCCAGAATTGGTGCAAATGCCAGACGGGGAAAATTTGCAGGAAGTTTGGGATCGCGCGATCGCCGGTTGGGAAGAAATTGTTGCCGAACAAAGCAACGCTTCTTCTGATAGTATTAATACCGGAATTGTCGTCGCTCACGATGCCATTAATAAAGTCATTCTTTGTGCCTTATTAGGGCTTTCCACCAGCAATTTCTGGAATGTGAAACAGGGCAATGGTGCTGTTAGCGTCATCGATTATCCCGATGGCAAAGATGGCAAACCTGTATTGCAAGCCATTAATATTACCAGTCATCTTGCCGAAGGCATTTTTGATTCCACCGCAGCTGGCGCTTTATAGTCAAAATAGTTATGACATGAGTGCGTAGGGGCTGATGGCGGTTTGCCCCTACAGGCAATTTTCCCAGCTAACTGGCAAAGCGGATTTTTAAGTAATCGTCATCCATTTTTGCCCCTCTCGGTTGAAGTGTTGCTAGCGCTTGTGGCAACACTAAATTGCGCCGATGATTGCCAATGCGAACGTTTAATTCATCTCCAGTTTTATTGAGTTGAATTTTATCTTTAGTGATGCCTGGTAAATACAACTCTAAACTGTAAGTTCCATCCTCTTGTTGTTTTACTTGAATGGTATTTTCTTGATGATAAACCTGTGTGGGATCTTCTCCTTGATACAGGGTTTCTTTTAATTGTTCCAAAGCTTCTAAGCCGCACATTTCTGAAGAAAATAACGGCACTTCTTTCACTGGCAACGGATGGAAGTTCTCATGAATTTCACTGCGATAAAGTTGTTGACTTTCTTTCCATTGTTTAAAGAAAGGATCATTCACTTCATCCGGGATAATGCGATTGGCTACCACCATATCCGTTGCCACATTATATAAACTGAGATAAGCATGAGCGCGTGCCGATTCCTTAATCACCATTTTTTCCGGATTCGTCACTAACCGTACCGAGGTTTTCTGATTATCGGTTAAAACTTTTTCTAGCGCCTCAATTTCTTCGTAAAATTCATAAGGGGCATCCATGACTTCGTCACTGGGGAGAGAAAACCCGGCAATGGGACGGAAAATGGGCTCGACAACCGGACGCAAAGCGGAGGAGATGCCTCGAAAGGGCTTGTAGAAACGCCGCATATACCATCCCCCCACTTCTGGGATGCTTAACAGGCGCAACGCTGTTCCCGTGGGCGCAGAATCCACAATTAACACATCATACTCCCCTTCATCATAATGGCGTTTCATGCGGACTAACCCAAAAATTTCGTCCATGCCAGGGAGAATTGCCAGTTCTTCGGCTTGTACCCCTTCTAACCCTCTGGCTTGCAAAACTTCCGTAATGTAGCGTTTAACCGCCCCCCAGTTGGCTTCCAGTTCCACAAGGGCATCTAACTCTGCCCCATACAAATTATCTCGAACTTTGACCGCTTCATGGGTCATTTCTTGGTCGAAACTATCCGCGAGAGAGTGAGCGGGATCAGTACTCAGCACCAGGGTTTTATAGCCCAATTTGGCACATTGCAGCCCGGTAGCAGCAGCCATTGACGTTTTCCCAACGCCACCTTTTCCAGTCATTAAAATGACGCGCATTGGCAACACTCCTAATTAATATTTAAAAAAGTTTACATTCTCCTATTGTTACAGAGGAAAATGCTGTTTGATAACCTCCCAACGGGTACAATGCCAATAATCAATATGAGAGATGATTTTTTGCTCGGCATTCAGTTTGAGTTCACTCCAACCAGGGATAGAGATGCGCGGTTGCCAAGGCAGGGGCGTTGTCCAATTCAGTGTCCACTCAGTATAAATGGTGTTCTCGTCTTGGCGAATATTGTGAAGTTCTAGCTTAATATTTTTAAACCACTTACTAATAAAATCAATCAAAGACTGATAGCGTTGTAAGCCTCGAAATTCCGTTACCGGATCTTTAAAGTAAACATCTTCGGCATAGATGTCGTAGCTTTGGTTAGCTGGAAAGCGTTCGTAGTCAGCTTTAATCGTTTCAATGACAGTCATGAAGTTGGCTATCCGGTTAGCGTTAGCATTTATCTTCAATGCTACATGGTGCGAAGTTCATTCATCCTCATACTGCGGTTTTCATTGCTTGGCAATTAATCCATAAATCAAGACAGAAAGTGGTGGCGGCATTTTTTCTAGAAAAGATTTGATAGGCGAAACTTCAACAAATAAGGATTGCCATAAGGAGGCGTAAGTGATTGTCCACCAAACTAACGCATAAAATCCAATAATCCTTGCAGTTGTTATGTAGATTGATCCAAAACCAAATTGGTAGCTACCAATTTTTGAAAATATAAAACTACTCCCTAACCAAGTTCCCAATTTAATTAGCCAAAACTGTGAGTACAAGCCAAAAAAAGTTTTCCAAAAAGAGCTTTCAGGATTTTGGGCAATACCAGGAGTCATAAAAGGGTAAAGTACAAAGACAAGTCCGATAGCAAAATAGAGCATGATTAAGGAAACAATATCGATCAATATTTCAATTAAAAATCCGGAAAAAATTCCAGCACTAAGTTCCACTAAAGTGTTAATCAAGTTACTATTTGAATTCATTTAATCATCTAATATCTGAGTCAGCAATTTGTCTAATATAGCGACAATAATAACTTAGTTTAAGTATTTCTTTTTCAAAATTAACGAATCGCGCGATCGCGCTTTCTATGGCAGTGTAAGAGCATATTTGCAAGCTAACTCTCTTTTATCGCTCTTGGATTATTCCATGAACTTGCGCTATTACAGTAACGACGTCCATAAAATTAAGTAGGTTATAGGTAAAGATCGCGATCGCTGACTGGAATAGCTTAACGACATCACCCAATAAGCATCAGATTTTTGTAATCGAAGTGTAAATGATTGCTTTTATTAGTGATTAAAATCTATATTTATTGTAATTTTGTTACCAAAAGAAAACCAAGACTTCCATCAAGAAACTTATTAGTTTGATATTAGATTTATAGGTTGTCTTTTTTACGATTAAGTCAAATTATATAGTTAGGTAGTGAGCTCAATTTTGGAGACCATGGAAAATACTCTAAAAATTGACCAAGGTAAGAAAGACATCTATAAAAAAGTC
>JBDGQV010000040.1:0-1652 GCA_042218725.1 Halothece sp.
GATATTCTGGGTTTGTTGTTGCTGAATTGTGGTTGTCATTATGGATATGAGTCCGTTTCAGTTATGATTTAGCGTTGTTTCAAACGCCTTAAATTAACTATAATTCAATAGTTTAGATTTGTAAAGCATTTTGGCATAAATTTAAGATTTCTCTCTCTTAAGACTTAGCCGGGCGGCCATTGCATAGAACGACCGCCAAGGATATGTAAATGCAGATGATCGACTGTTTGGCCGCCATCAGACCCGTTATTAATGACGACACGATAGCCATTCTCTAAGCCGGCTTGGGCAGCGACTTGCTTAACAATTAGTAATAAATGCCCTAATAAGTCTTGGTCTCCTTCTTCTGCAGCTGCCAGTTGAGGAATTGCCTTTTTGGGAATAACCAGAATATGGGTTGGCGCTTGGGGATTAATGTCTTTGAAAGCAAGGGCGCGATCGTCTTCATAGACGATATCGGCGGAAATTTCACGATTAATAATTTTTGTAAATATCGTGTCACTCATAATTTTGGGAACTGCAAATTAGATGTGCCTTACGTTAGTTAATTATTGCAGTCTTGACTTTCTGACGAAACTCCCATGTCATGTCCCTACTATGGGGATAATATTACTGAGAAGTGTGAAGCTTGAGTCCATTAGTTAAAACCCGATCGCGCTCTAGAAACAAAAACAAACATTCGATACATTCTCTTTGACCAGAGGGAATTATACTAACAGAGAGGGTCGAGGAGAAAAAATGCTTGCCAGAATTTGGAGTGCAGCCATTGTTGGTATTGATGCCGTTAAAGTGGGTGCTGAGGTGGATGTGTCAGGAGGTTTACCTGGAATTGTGGTTGTGGGACTGCCGGATACAGCCGTACAAGAGTCTCGGGAACGGGTCAAAGCGGCGCTGAAAAATGCTGGATTTGCGTTTCCCATGCGCAAAATTGTCATTAATCTGACGCCAGCAGATTTACGCAAAGAAGGGCCTAGTTTTGATTTGCCTATTAGTGTGGGAATTTTGGCCGCTTCAGAGCAAGTGGATCCCAGTTTATTGGGAGATTACTTATTTTTAGGAGAAGTTTCCCTTGATGGGAGTTTACGACCGATTGCCGGAGTATTGCCCATTGCCGCCACTGCTAAAAAAATTGGAATGGCTGGAATTGTGGTTCCTGCTGATAATGCCCAAGAAGCAGCAGTGGTAGATGGATTAGCGGTGTATGGTTTCCATCATCTCTCGGAAGTTGCTCAATTTCTCAACCATCCGGAAAAGCATCAACCGATACAACTTGATGCCCAAGCTGAACTCACAAACCAATATCTATCCTGTCCTGATTTAAAGGATGTTAAAGGACAAGCTCATGCTCGTCGCGCTTTAGAAATTGCCGCCTCTGGGGGACATAATTTAATCTTAGTGGGTCCGCCGGGCAGCGGTAAGACCATGTTAGCCAAACGGTTGCCGGGAATTTTGCCGCCTCTTTCCTTTGCTGAAGCTTTGGAGGTTTCTCAGATTTACTCAGTTGCCGGATTTTTAAAGGATCGCGGGTCGCTGGTGAAAGAAAGACCGTTTCGGAGTCCCCATCATTCGGCATCAGGTCCGGCATTAGTGGGGGGCGGGAGTTTTCCCCGACCTGGAGAAATTTCTCTTGCCCATGAGGGGATTTTATATCT
>JBDGQV010000041.1:0-12252 GCA_042218725.1 Halothece sp.
TGTAACTATTCCGCTACTTTGACCAGTTCAATATCAAACGTCAAATTTTGCCCTGCTAGCGGATGATTGGCATCTAGCGTTACTTTAGAATCGGCAACTTCCGTTACCACTACTGGAATTTGTTGGCCGCTGGGGTGCTGAACTTGTAACTGTTGACCCGTTTGTACTTCAATATCCTCAGGAATTTGTTCCCGGTCAACCTCTAAAACCATTTCCGGACGATGGGGACCATAGGCTTCTTCCGAGGGAATTTCTGCAGTTTTTGACTCTCCCTCAGCCATGCCAATGACGGCTTGTTCAAAACCAGGAATAATTTGACCTTCCCCAATGGAAAATTCTAAAGGTTCACGGCCTTCGGAGGAATCAAATACAGTGCCATCTGCTAATTTTCCGGTGTAGTGAACTTGAACGGTATTACCCGATTGTGCTTGTACCATGTTACTCCTTGTAATGGAATTCTACTTCTTATTTCTACGATTCCGAAATCGACGACGCTCTCGGTGTCGGCTGATTTCTTTACGTTTACGCTTTTCAGCAGGGGTTTCATAATGCCGATTTTTCTTCATATCAGCAAAGATTCCTGCTTGAGAAACTTTACGTTTAAAGCGACGTAAGGCTGACTCTATCTGTTCATTATTATTGAGAACTACTTTCGTCATCCAATTTTTTACCTAATTTGAAGATTTGAGAGAACGATCGCGCTTAACCAAGACGACAGTAAAAGCATTCGTTTCTGTTTGGCAGCTCTATCACCCGCATTAAGGGGTATTGTTTGGATCACAGTTCCCATTTTGATAAAGCCAAAAACGTCACTTTTACTTGATTAAGGGCTTTTTTGGTTTTTAGTGGAGTTGGTTTAACCCTCCGAGGTTCGGTTCTCCCACACCTACTTCCCTGGTTAATCAATGCTGATTGTCCTGTTTATGCTAACACACTACTGAGAGTGGCAAACAGACTGCCGCATGATTCCAACTCTCTAGCTTAAACAGTTTAGGGGAACTTTGACAAAATTTCTTCTAGAATCCCCGCCACCTGATCCGGTTGTTCAACCATCGACATATGGCCACAGTTGGGAATTTCAATCACATTTTCTCCTCGACATTGAAACAGGGAATGGAAGCTCGCCAGATGTCCGACATACTTCGGTTCCATAATGGTATCTTTTTCCCCGGCAATAAAATACACAGGTTGCTCTAAATTAGAAACCAGTTGCGGGAGACGATGCACTTCCGCTTCTGTTGTTGAAGCTAACAGAGACCCCACCGCGGCCACAGCATCTGCTTTCACAAAATCGATGACCCGCTGGCGGCCCCAATATCGCGGTAAAGGCTTTGCCACCATTGCCCGACTGAAAATGACATCCATCAAAGGAACATAGGGCAACCATTGGGGGCGATACTTAATTAATTGTTGTCCTGCTTTGCGAAAGCGATCAAATTCTTCTTTCAAATAAACCCCGCCCCCCGCATTCAGGCAAATTACGCCCTGGACTCGATCTGAACAAAATTTCGCCGCCCAAAGGGCAATGCTGCCTCCCAGAGAATGACCCACTAACCAAGCCTGTTGAATATCAAGTTCTTCCAACAAGGCTTTTAGATCTTGGGCATAACTGCTTAAACTATACTCCGTTCCATTGGAGTAAATGGCTTGCGAGTCGCCAAATCCTCGCAAATCGTAGCAAAGACAAGGATAATGAGTGGAGAGTTGTTCCACTACCGGTTGCCAGTACTGACGACTGAGCAACCAACCGTGAATTAAAACCAGAACCGGCTTCGTTTTTTGAGATGCCGAGGGCAGAAAATCGTAGGCGTGAGTTACACCAGAAATATCAATTGAGGGCATAGTTGCTGATGTCAGTGGTAACCAACAGCCGCCGGAGGCCTCTTTGGTTTGAGAAGCCATCATTGGCGGCTCGGAGCATAAAACCGGTGAGCCAAGGCCCGCAAAGGCAAGCAACATTCACTTAATTTATTTTAACTTAGTGGGGGGTCGGGCTTCTTTTCCTCCCTCACTTTGGAACTAACCGGATATGTTATTATTCTTTTAAAGAGCTTTATTTAGTAAGGCTCACTCTTTACTTGTAAGATTTGTACCCGATTAAAAATACTTAATCAGCGACTCGCAGACCGCATGGCATTTTGGAAAAGTTTATTTAGTAATAGCGCAAACGCGATCGCGCCTTCATCAAAAAATCAATCAGAGGAAGAGACTTTGTTAAAAACGGGTGAGACGCAACAAGATACCAAAATTCTTTTTAGTACAACCCGCTCGATTGATCTCTATGAACTAGAGGAACTCTGCGATGCCGTTGGGTGGTCTCGCCGCCCCCTCCGGAAAGTTCGGAAGGCAATGCAACATAGTTTTTTAGTAGTATCTATGTGGGAAGAAAAGGGCGCCAGCAGACGCTTGATTGGCTTTGCAAGGGCCACCTCCGATCATGCATTTAATGCCACGATTTGGGATGTGGTTGTTCACCCTAACTCCCAGGGGCAAGGATTGGGGAAAGCCCTCATGAATTACATGATTAAACGCTTGCGCCAAGAAGATATTAGCAACATCACGCTGTTTGCCGATGCGGATGTGGTTGACTTTTATAACCGTTTAGGATTTGTGCCTGATCCGGAAGGAATTAAAGGGATGTTCTGGTATCCCGAATAAACTGGGATTGGAGGAAGCACCCCTTTTTTTTGGCAAAAAACTACTCAATGGACCCTCAGTTGTGTTATTATTTCAACTGGTTACGGGATGTAGCGCAGTTTGGTAGCGCGCCTGCTTTGGGAGCAGGATGTCGTAGGTTCAAATCCTGCCATCCCGATTTTTTTATTAGCCAAGGCAGTTACAGCTTGCTGGCCATTGCTGTTATCCGACGCGAGGAACATGGTCAATTTGGGCATAACCGCTAAACACTAAGGTTTTGCCTTCGGTTTGGAGGCGATTGATGCGCATTTTGACGCCGTCGAGATTAAAGCGATCTAGATCAATCATATTATTCAAAATATCGCTTAGTACCTCGGTTAGCTTTTCACTGGTTGCGCGATGTTGCTCGGGAACATTATCCGCTTGAAATTCCACATTTTTGAATAGAAGCCGGCGCCGCCGTTCGAGAGCAAGGGTGCAACTCAGGCTAACCGGAATAATTCCCGCTTCTCCTAAATTAGCATTAGCATCCAGTTGTACTTGATTATGGGGCAGTAAGGTGAGACTAATTTCTGTAAAGGAAACCGGTTCACCACCCGAGAGTTCTGTTAAGGTGGGGGCAGTCAAATTCTCCAAGCGTTTTCTCACTAATTGGGCTTTGAAGGCCGTATTAATATCTTCTTCGAGGAGTTTGACCTGCGCGATCGCTTGAGTGGGTTGTTTGAGCTTAATTGAGCCTTTTAAGGCCGAACTAAAGTCAATGGCGACAGCATCAGTCTCAAACCACATTTCCTCAGTGCGAAACGCTTTGCGAATCACTAATCCTTTCCCACTCATGTTGAAGCTATCAATACTCCCTTGTAATAACTTGCTAGAGGGATGACAACTAACCTTAACCTCTAGATCGTCACACTTACTAAATAGGTGGCGAAGAGTATTACTCGCAACGCTGTTGAGAAGATTCTCTCCCCAATCACTACCCTTATTTTGAAAACCAGCTAAGCCACCAATCATAAAAACCTCCGTTAAGAAAACTGAAATGCACAGAAACGACTAAGAACGTCTGTACAAAATAGGAAAGGAAAAAGTGTCTCCTTGCGCGTTCTGTACTATCGATGCAACAGTTTTTTGAATGGGAACTCTGTCAAACCCGGTTTTTAGCGTTAACTGCTAAGCAAGTTCAATCTTGATTTAACCGTCATAGTCCCTTCTGTTGTAACAAAATATTAAGCATACGGCAATTGAAAAACCCGGAAATCTCGATAAAAACCCTAAATAAGCAGCATGAGACTTTCCAATAGGCTTGAGGGAACAGTGGAAAGGAAGCCGTCAGAGGCAGTGAGAAGTTTTAAAAGTCATTACAGCTAGGACAGAGAATGGCTCCCAATCATGGTATGTCTAAAAGAAAGAGGCTAGGATAAATTGCTTAGCTTAGCTTTCCGTGACGTTTTTCATGAATTGGGAGGGGAATTTTACAGATGCTCAATAAAATTTTGCTTGCAGACTCCGGAACCGGTCACTCCGAAGAAATGTTGCAGTACTTGCTAGAGTTGCCATCACTGAAAAATGCTTCGATTACGCTGCTTCATGTGGTGCCTTCGCAAGTGACCAGCGAAGCCATGATGGAAAAATGGGAAGAAGGGGGAAAAGTTGTTGCTGGGGCAATTCAACGGATGCACCTGGACCCCACTCAGGTTTCGACAATGTTGCGTCAAGGAGACCCGAAAACAACGGTTTGCGAGGTAGCAGACGAAATCGAAACCGACTTGATTATTATGGGGTCGCGAGGGTTAAAACGCTTAGAGTCCATTCTGGAAAACTCAGTGAGTCAATATGTGTTTCAATTATCCAGCCGCCCCATGTTGTTGGTGAAAGATGACATTTATGTCACCCGCTTAAAACGCATTATGGTGGCGGTGGATCAGTCTCAAGATGCGCAATATTGTTTAGAGTTGGCCCTATTCCTCTTAAAAGATATTCCTTCCGGGCAATTATTCCTGGTGCAAGTGGATCCTTCAATGGAAAAAGGAGAAGTATTATCCGGACAAGAAGCGGAAAATACACCGGTTCTAGCACCGGCAGTGGAACAGGCGAAAAAACAAGGGGTAAACTACCGAGGCATTGTTGCTGGGGGCAAATCAGGGCCTACGCTTTGCGAACTGGCTGATGAGAACAAAGTCGATTTATTGATGTTAGGGTCTCCCGATCGACGGCCCACCATTGCTAAAAGTTTACCCGATCTCGATCGGTTGCTGGGCGCTTCTTTATCGGATTATGTACGGGTTTATGCGAACTGTCCTGTGTTATTGGGACGGAGAATTTCGGAATAATCATCAAGTCGCGATCGCGGGTTAGGCAAAAATTGCAAAAGTTGCAAACCCCGGCACTAGAAGCGGTTGCAGAATACGCCTTCTTAAACAGAAAGCGGCTGCTAGACCGTTAGTCAGTTCCCAATGCCACAACTAGCCCAGGATCAGCTGAAAACTAGTCACTGTCAGATGTATCCCCCTCATTTCCCGTAGGGGGATCAACTATCGGATATTAATTGTCTCGGCTTTAGCTGGATTGGCGAGGGCGTAAGCGTCCAAAATGTTCTTCTCCTTGTCGAGAGGGAACCGAGTTTTTGATCAGGTCTAGCTGGATAATTTCAAATTGAGGCGTAAATAACTCTCTAATTTCTGAGGGTTGGATACCATAGGGAGGACCGCCGCCCCGTTGATGGGTAAAAAAGATCGCGAGGAGTTCTCCTGTGGGTTTCAGCAAGTTATGGACTAAGTTGATATAGGTCGTTCGTTTTTCTGGGGGAAGGGCACAAAAACAAGTATGCTCAACCACATAGTCGAAATGATGAGAATAAGTTTCGGGAAGACGGAAAATATCCTCTTGTCGAAATTGAACGGAAAGGTTCGCCTGTTGGGCTAACTCTGTGGCAGCCGCGATCGCGCTCGGGGCAAAATCAACCCCAATCACCTCATGTCCGGCTTGGGCAAATAATAAGGCATCATACCCCCGACCGCAACCTAAAACCGCTGTTTTTCCCGGCGATGGCGCCCTGTCTGATTGCAGCAAGTTGACAAAGGCAGGGGCAGCTTTCCCAATATCCCAGCGGGTGGTTCCTTCTTGATAGCGAGATTCCCAAAAATCAGGGATTAGGGGAGTATTCATGGTCAGTCTCTGAAGTCCCAACGTACGGCAGATGCTATTGTACCCTGCGGTGAATAGGCTAAAACTAAACCAACGATAGAATATTTTGATTGTCGGGAGGAATCTAACATGAAACGGGCTGTCATTATTGTTGACAACGGCTTTGAAGATACCGAATTTGCTTATCCCTTCTATCGCCTCCAAGAAGCTGGGTTTACCGTCGATGTGGCAACCAAAGGGCAAGTTGATACCAAAGGCAAGCATGGCGTTGCTGCCAATGCCACGGTTGATGCTGAGACCATTAAAGAAGCGGACTACGATTTAGCTATTGTACCAGGAGGCCGAGAATCCCCCGATCGCGTTCGCCAAATTGCCAATGTTCAACAATTTCTCAACGAATTTGATCAAAAAGGAAAAGTAATTGCTAGCACTTGTCATGGCCCTTGGGTGCTGATTTCGGCAAAAGTCGTGGCAGGTCGCGATGTTACGGCTTATCCGGGCTGTAAAGATGATTTGGTCAATGCCGGTGCTAACTTTAAAGAAGACGCTGTTGTCGTGGATCGCAATTTAGTCACCGCAACCCACTATCGCGACAATGCGGCTTGGATTAAAGCGACCTTAACCCAGTATGAAACGATCAATCAACCGGCAACGGCAACTGCAGTTTAAATGCCACTTGCAATTCTAAATTAACCCTAGCTTGGGGAATTTACTTTGATTCCCCATTTTTTTATGATTGAGGGGCATGATCATTACATTTTCCCTATGATTAATCTTCCCACGCAAATTACGCTCTCTCGTTTGTTGGGAATTCCGTTTATTTTTTATTTTCTCGCGCAGTCCTCGCCATCATCCCACTGGGCAGGATTAGCGGTGTTTTTGCTGGTAGCTGGTACAGACTGGTTGGATGGATATTTGGCTCGTAAATGGGATCAGGTGACGGATTTAGGAAAATTTCTTGATCCTTTAGTGGATAAGCTATTGATTTTTGCACCACTTTTGGTATTAGTTGAATGGGGAACAGTTCCTGCTTGGGGTGTGTTCTTGATGTTAGGACGAGAACTCGCGATCGCGGGATGGCGGGTGAATCCGAATTTCGTTGGTCAAGACGTGCCTGGGGCAAATACACTGGGAAAAGTAAAAACGGTATTACAAATTGTTGCTATTACCGCATTAATTGCGCCCATTGATAACAATAATTGGCTATATTTTTCCCAGTGGTTGTTTTGGCTTGCTGTTCTCCTCACACTAATTTCTGGAATTATTTATCTCGTTACTCCTTTTTGGCGTCGCCATTCTAAATAACGGTGATCAAGGGAGTAGAAGTTTGGTTAGGCACAAAAATAGTTATTTTTTGTAACTAAAAAAAACGTTTGATTGAAGTGGAGAGAGAGTACAATGTCTGATTTATTTTTAATTAACGGTGCGTTGCTTTTAATTGCTTATTTATTGGGGTCAATTCCAACGGGTTTTCTTGCCGGGCATTGGTTTGAAAACATTGATATTCGAGAATATGGATCTGGTTCGACTGGGGCAACTAATGTTCTGCGCGTTTTAGGGGCAAAGGCAGCCGTTGCCGTGTTGGTGGTTGATTTACTCAAAGGCGCGATCGCGGTGGGTTTGGTCAAAGTCGCTGTCGCTGAATTACCTAGTCTGGCCGTGGCTGAACATTGGGTCGCTTGGCTGGTCGTGTTCAGTGCCTTAGCAGCGGTATTCGGTCATAGTAAGTCTGTCTGGTTGGGCTTTAGCGGGGGCAAGTCTGTCGCCACCAGTTTAGGGGCGTTATTGATGATGACGCCGGATGTGGCATTAGCGGGTGTTGCCGTTTTTGGTTTCACCTTGGCCGCTTCCCGCATGGTGTCTTTAAGTTCCTTAATGAGCGCGATCGCGATCAATGTCTTTATGATTGGCTTGGGAGAACCCGTGCCCTACATCATCTTTGCCGTCTGCGCCGCGCTTTATGTATTCTGGCGGCATCGCACCAATGTGGAACGCATTTTAGCGGGAACCGAACCGAAAATTGGTCAAAAAGTGTCTCATGAGTAATTATCACATTATCTACGATGGTAACTGTAATCTCTGTGTCTCTCTGGTTCAACAAATGGAAAAATTGGATCGGGGAGCACAGTTTGATTATATTCCCATGCAAGATCAACAAACCCTAAATCGCTTTGGCATCAGCGAAAAAGACTGTGAAATGGGAATGATTTTAATCGATGCTGCCCATCCAGAAACCCGTTGGCAAGGAAGCGATGCGGCTGAAGAAATTGCCCGGCAACTTCCCTTTGCCGAAGGATTAGTGGCCTTATACCGACAACTCCCTGGCTTCAAGTCACTGGGCGATCAAGCCTACAAACAAATTCGCGACAACCGCTATCAATGGTTTGGCAAACGAGAACAGACCTATTATTCTCCTTATCCCATTGGCTGTAATGCCGAAAAAACGGCAAATTCTTGAATATCTCTAGATACCAATGTCATGACTCAAAGCAAGTTGCGCTTCTCCAGCTTTGAAGAATATTTATGCTATAGCGATGACAGTGAACATTTCTATGAACTTTACAATGGGGAATTAGTGGAATTGCCGCCAGAATCAGGAGAAAATGTTGGTATTGCTAACTTCTTGTTCTTCCAGTTGGCACTAATTGTTGGTCATCTCAGAGTTAGAGGACAGGGATTAGAACTGGAAGTAAGAGGAGAACCGCGCAATCGCTATCCCGACTTAACTATTATCCGGCAAGAACATATTCAAAAGCTCAAAGAGCGAAATACCATTCGCCTCTCCATGCCTCCTCCATTGTTAGTGGTGGAAGTGGTTAGTCCCGGTGAATTGCAACACGAGCGAGATTATATTGCTAAGCGTAGACAATACGAAGAGCGCGGCATTCCCGAATATTGGCTAGTTGATCCCGAAAGACAACTGATAACGGTTCTGGCACTGTCCACTCAAACCTACACCGAAATTGGTCAATTTCAAACCGATTCAGTACTTGTCTCGCAAACGTTTCCTGAACTTAATTTAACGGCAGAAATGATTTTAAAGGCTGGTCAAGAATGATCGCGCGTTATTTCATCGACGGCAACGCAGCAGGAAACGGAAATCCTTGAACTTTCTGAAACTGATAGGGAGAAATGAGTGCCCCCCAAAGCGGTTTCTGCGTTTCTGGATCAATGCCTTTGTCATAACTGAAAAATTCCTGCGCCGTTACCCTAAATCCCAACGCCACCTGACACAGTTTGCCTTGGGCATAAAACTGACACACAGAATTGGGAATTGGCTTTGCCGAAAATTGTTCCTCCGTTGCTGTTACTTGCAAGACGCAACCGGGTAAGATTTCTAAATCCTCTAAGGTAAGAGCTTCTAGCATTTGAGGCGCTTTTCCGGCACCACGCCATTGTTGCGGATTTTTGAGCGCATAATATTGGACAGTGATGGGTTCAGTTGCGGTTGCGGGTTGAATGGCAAATATGCGTTGACGATAAGGCTTTTCTAAATTGAGCTTAGGCGCTTGTTCCGCAAATAGGGCATAATTGCCAGAAATGGAAAACGGTAGCGGACGATGCCATAATTTGAGATTAACAAACCAAGCAGGTTGCGACAGGGCTTGAGTTTCATTTTCAAATTCCCCGGCTAGCCATTGCGCTAATTTGAATTCTAGGGACATATTGCTGATGAGTTAGTTGTGGGTAACCTTTGCTCCAGTTTCACTGAGATATACCAGTTTCGGAGATTTTCGTTCTATCTTAAGTTTCTATGTTTCATCACTGGCTGCCAGCATCTGTTAACCATTTATCGGAACCGAGTTCGATTCAACTTGCCCAAGCAATCCAATACCAAATCATTGAGACGTCCTTAGAAGCAGAATCGCTCTTCACTGCTTATACTTGTCAGGGAAGAGGAGATCCGCCCCTTGTACTGCTTCACGGATTTGACAGTTCCCAATTAGAGTTTCGTTTTTTACTGCCCTATCTAACTCCCTATCGAGAAACTTGGACCATTGATCTGCTTGGTTTTGGGTTTAGTCCCCATCCTGGGAATCTATCCATCAATCCATTGCATATTAAAACGGCTTTGTATGAATTTTGGAAAAGAATGATAGCTCGCCCCATCGTGCTAGTCGGCGCATCAATGGGAGGAGCAACCGCCATGGATTTTGCCTTAACTTATCCTGATGCGTTAGAAAAACTGGTGTTGATTGACAGCACTGGCTACACGAATACGCCTGATTTTGTAAAATTTCTGATTCCACCGCTGGATCAAATGGGAGTCATGTATCTGCGCTGGCGAAAACTGAGCGCGATCAAATTCAGTCAACTTTTGGGAGTCAGTTCCCATTGGTTAGATTTATTGTATTGTGCCACATTGCATCAGGAAATGCCGGGATGGGAGAAGGGGATTCTGGAATTTAATCAAAGTGGGGGCTATCGTTTCTTACCGTCTTCCATTCCAACGATTCAACAACCGACGCTAATTGTGTGGGGAGAACAAGATGACATGCTAGGAACTGCAGATGCCCATCAGTTTGCTCAGTCTATTGTTGGCTCTCAATTAATATGGATTGCAAATGCCGGTCATGCCCCTCATATTGAACAACCCCAAGTAACAGCGCAACACATCTGTTCCTTCCTCTCTCCATCCTTTTCTCAACCAACCAAGAGATGATCGTATTGCTTCTAGTTTTGCTGATTGGGTTCAAGCAAGCTTACCAGATGGCCGTCTGGAGTCCGCATCGCCGCGACTTTACCAAATGAGGGTTCACGAATGGGACCTTCTAAGGTAGCACCTAAAGATTCTAAAGCATTCACGCTTTTTTGGACATCTTCCACCTGAAAGCTGAGAATGGGGGAACTTCCCCCCGTAGCACCGTCGGCAGCATGAAGCGCGATGGTCGTTCCATCAGCATCTAACTCAGCCCAGGCAGGGCGATTTGTCTTAAGAGGCAAACCTAAGCCTTCCGAATAAAACTTAGCCGAAGCCTCAACATCATTCACCATTAACATTACGTGCTTGAAGGTTGCACTCATGAAGTTTCTCCAGGTTACGAATTACACCAGTGATATCCTAGCGATTATTATTACTTAATATCATACTGTTAGCGCTGATCAGACTTCGCTAAATGTGATGAATGCCAAGACAGAAGCAACCAAGCCGATTCTCACTTATTATGCAACCCAATCAAAGTTTGCAACTACCCGAGCCGATTCTGTTCTCTGAGGAGGGTTCCTTTGCTCAATTCACATTTTTCCATCGGTTTCCTTCTATTATCCAACAAGCAATTCGTAATAATAACTTTCCGGCAGAGGTTGTTAACAATTTAGAAACGCTATCACATGAGCTCAATCAAGGAACAATTCGAGAACTTAATGACCAAGGTTCAGATCTACCGGCTTGGAATGAATTTTTAAAGCCTTACCTTGGCAAACCCTGGATTGAGTTACCGTTTTTCTTAGGTGAGGTTTATTTCTATCGACGGATTATTGAAGCAATTGGCTATTTTGAGTACTCTCCAAACGAACGACCTGATCCTTATGCAGTACCAAAGCAAGAAAGTTTACAAAAAGTTTTAGAGACGGAACAGCAAGCTATTTCTGAGCTAGAAGCCAATTCGAAAGACATCCTAATCGAATTGCTGTATGCTTCGTTATGGGGAAATCGAGAGGATCTCAGCCAGCTATTTACTTCCCAACCCGAATCCGATGAAATGACAAACCTGGAAGCACAACGCTCTAGCGTAATTGTGGATGATACTGCTGTTGTTGCTGGCAAGTTAGCCGATTATCGGGATGCACGAATTGATTTAATTGCTGATAATGCTGGTTCGGAACTGTTGCGGGATTTATATCTTATTGATTTTCTGTTATCGCGACAGATAGCAGGGGTCGTTCACTTACACTTAAAATCACATCCAACGTTTGTTTCGGATGCAACGGTTAGAGATTTCAGGATAACTGTAGAACAGTTAGCGCATCATCCCTCGGAGGCATTTCAATCTCTTGCAAGCCGGTTGAAACAATATATGAATTCTGATCAGTTGCGACTGCGTGAGGATTTCTTTTGGACCATGCCTCAATTTTTATGGAATATGGATCAACGGCTGCGCGATCATTTCAGCAAACTAGATTTAGCAATTTTCAAAGGAGATGCTAACTATCGCCGTCTCGTTGGGGATTTACATTGGGAGCATACAATCCCTTTTGACAAAATTGTTTCCTACTTCCCTTCACCGTTAGCGGTTCTCCGAACCTTGAAATCAGAACTGATGGTGGGATTGACACCAGGAGAAACAGAAAATCTGCAAACTCAAGATCCAAATTGGTTAACCAATGGTCGATGGGGGGCTATTCAATCACAAGGGATATCTTAAACCATATTATAAATGTTATTAATAAATTTATTCATATTTTCCGGATGCTCATAAGATTGAGTATTGAAATCCATAACTTGATGACAATGATGACAATACATTAAAC
>JBDGQV010000042.1:0-7194 GCA_042218725.1 Halothece sp.
ATTATCGCTAAAGGCAACTTTGCAAGTCCCCCATTACGGGGGATTTTATTTTTATCATCTGGAAAGAGCGCGATCGTTGCAATTTGATAAAATTTAGCAAAAAGGGCTGAGAATCCTACGACCACAATCTTTGATTTGGTCGCTAGATGAATCAGCCCGCCTCAACTCAAACCGATTAATTTGTGTTACTATTATTTATAGCGTTGCTTGATTTGCTCTAATGTTAAAAGTCGTCAAAGTCAGGCTCTACCCAAACCTCCAGCAAAAACAGTCGCGCTTAACAGTCTTTCGGCAACTGCCGTTGGGTTTGGAATTATTGCCTGAATCTGATTAACCAGACTTACAAAGAGACTGGAAAGGGACTTTCAGGGTATGAAGTCAAGAAACGGCTTCCCGCCTTAAAGAAAGAACATGAGTGGTTAAAACTCACCTATTCCCAGTGTCTTCAGCAAGTCTGTCTTAATCTAGGTGTTGCTTTTAACAACTTCTTTGAGAAGCGAGCTAAATACCCGCGCTTTAAGTCAAAGCATGGCAAACAATCAATTCAGTACCCTCAGAACGTTCAGATTAAGGATAGTGCTGTTAAATTTCCCGGAATAGGAGAAGTTAAAGCAGTTATCCATAGATCGGTTAAGGGAAAAGTCAAGACGGTTACTGTGTCTCGGAATCCGTCAGGACAATACCACGCTTCCATCCTTTTTGAAGATGGTAAACAGAAACCGTCTCCATCAACAGAAGGCAAAGCAATTGGTGTTGACCTTGGCTTAAACCACTTTGCCATAACCAGCGATGGAAGCAAGTTTGATAACCCACGCTGGATGGCGGGGCATGAGAAGAATCTTAAAACCAAGCAACGCCAACTATCTCGGAAACAGAAAGGTTCTAATAACCGAAACAAGGCTCGTAAGAAGGTAGCTAAGGTTCATAACAAAGTCACTCGTTGCAGGGAAGATTTTCTACACAAGCTATCACGCAGAATAGTGGACGAAAACCAAGTCATTGCTGTGGAGAATCTTAATGTTAAAGGAATGGTCAAAAACCATAACCTCGCTCGTGCCATCAGCCAAGTGGGTTGGGGGCAGTTCTGCACCATGCTTAAGTATAAGGCAGAGCAAGAGGGTAAGACTTATATCGAGGTTGACCGTTTCTTTCCAAGCTCTAAAACCTGCAATGTTTGTCTAAATCAGGTTGATCGTCTCCCGTTGGATGTTCGGAGTTGGACTTGCTCTAACTGCGGAGCTGAACACGACAGAGACATCAACGCTGCTATTAACCTCAGAGAAGAGGGTCTGCGAATTCTGCGAGTGCGTAATTTCGAGGTCTCCTCGAAATGCAAGACGCACTCAAGACAGACCTGCGGGACGCGGGACAAAGCCTATCGCCCAGATGTAAGACCCAACCGTGGAGGACGAAAGAAATCCACAGTCGGGCTGTCTGCTGGGTAGGAAGCCCCTATCACAATCTTGATTTGATAGGGGTAGTTCACTAATTCTTCAACCTCACAAGGAGATCAATCATGACCGAAAATAATGGTAATGGCAATCGCGCCAACCCAATGGTGAAGCGCAACCAGGGCAATCTCCAACAAAAAAGTTCACAACTGGCCAACTCCCAATCCGAAACGCCCGCGACTTATAATCCCTATGAAGAAAATTTCGACCAATCAGTCGTTCTCCGCCAATCTCCTCTCTGGCCGCGAATTGCCCTTGGGGCCATTTTAGGGATTGTCAGCTTTGGAATTATCTGGTCTTATTTTGCCAAAATTGAGCAAGTGGTTAGCGCCAAAGGCCAACTGCAACCCCAAGGCAATGTCAAAAAAGTACAATCGCCGATTAATGGGGTAATCAAAAAAATGGCGGTCAATAAGACCATTGAACCGGGAGAGGATCCCAGCCGTAAGGGAAAACGGTACGAAGAAGGCGATATTGTCAAAGAAGGGCAAGTCCTTTTACATTACGATTCCAGTACGGTCAAAGCAAGAATCGACTCCCTGCAGAATATTAAAGACTCGCTTCAACAGGAAAATAATTTCTATCGACAAATCATGAACGATTCCACTACCCAACCGAGTACTGTGGAAAAAGAAATTAATCGCTTGGATATTCCCCCAGCAATTGCCATGCTGGCGCGCAATCGGACGAATTTGGTGGAAGAAAATCAGCTCTATCGCGCTCAACTGGGTTTTGTTAAACCGGATGAAAAATTAAGCCGAGATGAACTGGAACGCCTGCAGGCTTCCCAGAAAGCAGCCAATACGAGTACCCAGGCCGCTCGCCTCGAAAAAAAACAACTTGAAAAGCAATTGAGCCAAGTTAAAGTTCAAATTAGCAACGTTAAAACGCAGTTAGAAACTGAACGGCAAAAATTGGAAAAATTGACCACGCTCTTGAATGAAGGGGGAATTTCTGAATTCAGACAAATCGAACAAAAACAGAAAGTTCAGCAACAGGAAGCCGAGTTAGAGCGACTCCAAGAAGAAAAGAAACGATTGCAAGTCAAGATTGAACAAGCAGAAGAAAAACTGCAAAATACCACAGCAACCAACCAAAAAAATGTGCTGGACCGCATTGCCCAAAACAAACAACAAATTGCCCAAATTGACAGTCAGTTAACGAAGGCCCTGGTTGACAATAAAAATCGCATTTCGGAACTAGAAAGCCAGATTAGCAAAGCCCAGCAAAAACTGCAATATCAAAACTTAAAAGCGCCAACAACCGGGAAAATTTTTGATTTAGAAGCCGGTCAGGGATTTGTGGCTAACACCGGCCAAAAATTGATGAAAATTGTTCCTCAGAAAAACTTAGTGGCCAAAGTATTTATTACCAACAAAGATATTGGTTTCGTTGAAGAAGGGATGGAAGTGGATGTGCGCATTGACACTTTCCCGTTTAGCGAGTATGGCGACATCAAAGGAAAATTGATTTCGGTGGGATCTGATGCCCTTCCTCCGAATAAAACTTATGATTTCTTCCGGTTTCCTGCCAAAATTAAACTCAAGAGCCAAACGCTAAATACCAATGGTCGAGAAATTCCCTTACAGTCGGGAATGGCAGTTAGTACTAATATTAAATTGCAAGAAGAGCGACGCGTGATCAGTCTATTTATTGATCGCTTTACCAATCAAGTGGAAGCCATTAAGGGAGTGAGATAATTGACTGGAATTGATCCTTGCTGGATTTACTATTTAGAGTAGATCAAGTAAAACCAATTGAAGGCTATCAATTATTCAAGAGGTAGTTATGGAAATCGCAGACTTAAAACGCGAAGCAGAAATGGTGTGGCAACGCCTGGGCAAAGCCCAGGAGTGTCTTTGACCTGCCTTTACTAGAAGCGAAAATTGAAGACTTAGAACAACAGGCAGCCCAACCTGAATTTTGGGATGATCCTGAAAGCGCCCAAGAAACGTTGCAGCGACTCAATGAGTTGAAAGCCAGTGTCAATCAGTATCAACAATGGCGCGATCGCGCTGAAGATACGCAAGCCATCATTGAGTTGTTGGAAACGGAACCGGATGAAGCGCTTTGGGAAGAAGCCGCCCAAAATCTCAAGGAACTTCAGCAATCCCTGGAACAGTGGGAACTGGAACAACTGCTGTCTGATCCCTATGATGAACGGGGCGCGGTGATTACCATTAACACCGGTGCCGGGGGGACTGATGCTCAAGACTGGGCACAAATGCTGTTGCGGATGTATTCTCGTTGGGCAGAAAGACGGGGCTATACGGCTCATTTAGCGGAACTGTCTGAAGGCGACGAAGCCGGTATTAAATCGGCAACTCTCGAAATTGAAGGACGGTATGGCTATGGCTATCTCAAGGGAGAAAAAGGAACTCACCGTTTAGTTCGGATTTCTCCGTTTAATGCCAACGGGAAGCGGCAAACCAGCTTTGCTGGGGTGGAAGTAATGCCGATTTTAGATACAACCACCATTCAAGACATCCATATCCCGGAAAAAGACATTGAAATGACCACCTCCCGCGCTGGGGGCAAAGGGGGACAAAATGTCAACAAAGTCGAGACGGCAGTAAGATTGCTTCACGTGCCCACTGGCATTGCCGTTCGTTGTACCCAAGAACGTTCCCAGATCCAAAACCGCGAAAAAGCAATGGCGCTGTTGAAATCCAAGCTAATTGTCATTGCGGAAGAACAAAGAGCGCAAAAAATTGCCGAAATTCGCGGTGAAGCGGTGGAAGCAGCCTGGGGCAACCAAATTCGCAACTATGTCTTCCATCCTTACCAAATGGTGAAAGACTTACGAACCAATGTTGAAACCAGTGCCGTCGATGATGTTCTCGATGGCGAAATTGACTCCTTTATCGAAGCCTACCTCCGCACCCAATCCTAATCCCGCGCCAGTGACTTGTGTAATTGAAATCATTTCTATCGAACAACAAAAAAATAGTGGCAAATTCTTCAAGATCATTTAAACTAAAAACAAGTTTAGTTGAAATTACTGACTTTTTTATGAGTGAACAATCCACCCAAACCCAACAAACCAATTCCAACCAGCCGAGTTATACCAAACTTGCCATGCGCAACATGGTTCGTAAACCCAGTAAATCTTTACAACACTTTTTCTTGAGCACTATTGGCTTACTTGCCCTGTTTATTGGTTTATCCTATCTAACTCACTAATTTCTGATGTCGGCAACTGTTCCCCTAGCTGTTTATATTCAAGAAAATTATAGTGAGCAATCCCTTCCTAGGCGTAGTCTTTGGGAAGAATGGTTTCAAAAGTGGCTGGATGCGCTGAAAACTGAATTGCCAGAAGCAGCGGAATATGAATTAACGCTCTGTCTGAGCGATGATCAAGAAATTCAAGCGCTTAATGCCCAATATCGGGAAAAAAATCAACCCACTGATGTTCTTGCCTTTGCCGCCTTAGAAACACCGTTTCCCGATCAATCAACAATTTTTGGGACCCAAGAACCTTTATATTTGGGAGATATCATCATTTCTGTAGAAACAGCCCAGCAACAAGCCCAAGAACGCCAAATTTCCTTAACGCAAGAACTACGTTGGTTAGCGGTTCATGGGTTATTACATCTATTGGGGTGGGATCATCCCGATGAAGCAAGCCTGAATAAAATGCTTGCGCAACAGGAAACTTTATTGGTAATGTCTGGTCATAAGTGAGAAACTACGCCTTCTTACCAAGAAAGTGCCTGAACTAACCGTTGGTGAGTGTTGTTTATTTCCCCTTTGTCATTGCAGTTAAATATTTATGTCGTGTGTCGTGAGGTAGCTGAGTAAAATGAGAGCAAATGCCAATCCATCTCTTTCCAACCAGACTCGTTCTAAACAACAAGGGGATAATCACTTAACCTTGGTGTCTAGATCATCTCAACATCAAACTGCCAGCAGTTATATTTCCAGTAACCCTTCCCTGTCGCGTCAATTCGCTTTCAAAATTGCTCCTGATTTATTGACAAGTTTCCGATATGCGTTTGCTGGCGTTCGCTACGCCTTTGCCACACAACGCAATTTTCGGATTCATACCGTCATTGGTACGATTGCCATTGGGTTAGGGCTTTTTCTAGAGATTGCAGCGGTAAAAATGGCAGTCATTGGGATTACCATTGCGTTTGTTTTAGCATTAGAATTATTGAACACCGCTCTCGAATCCGTGGTTGATCTCACCGTGAAACAGAGTTACCACGAACTCGCTAAAGTCGCGAAAGATTGTGCGGCTGGTGCGGTATTAATTGGGGCTTTAGCCTCTTTGTTTGTCGCTGCGATCATTTTGTTGCCGCCACTGTTAACCCTAATTATTCATTAAAAGAACGTTAAAATTTGATAACGAGCCCTATATTAGAGTCGCCCATGATTCTCGTTATCGATAACTACGATAGTTTTACTTATAATTTGGTTCAATATCTCGGGGAAATTGGACAAAGTCTCCCCACTGCCTCAGAGATTCAGGTTTATCGCAACGACGAAATCGATTTAAGCGCGATCGCGCAGTTAAACCCCAACGGGATTGTTATTTCTCCCGGACCCGGTACTCCCGATGACGCTGGCATTTCCATGGACTTAATCCGCCAGTTTGCCGCAACCATTCCCATTTTAGGGGTTTGTTTAGGTCATCAGTGCATTGGGCAAGTCTATGGCGGCACCATTACCAACGCTGGCGTGTTGATGCATGGTAAAACTTCCTCAGTCCATCATACGGGCGAAGGCGTTTTTAGCGGCTTAGATAATCCCTTCACTGCCACCCGTTACCATAGCTTAGTCATTGCCCGCGAGTCTCTTCCTTCCAGTTTGGAACTGACAGCGTGGGTCGAAGATGGGACAATTATGGGCGTGCGTCACCGGGAATATCCTCATCTGCAAGGCGTCCAATTTCATCCCGAAAGTATTTTAACCGAAGCAGGAAAACAACTATTGCGCAATTTCCTGGTATCGTTAACAGAGCCGAGTGTTAAAGCAGCTTAAGCCTAATAATGAAACGACGACAGTTAATCCGTGTGGGGATGGGAGCGTTGGCTACAGCAGGGGTCATTGCCCTGTCTCCGCAAAGGAATCAAGCTCAAACTTCTTCTAATAATACGCTAAAAATTGAATGGTTGGGACACACTGCCTTTTTATTCAGCAGTAACAACCGGCGTCTTCTCGTCAATCCCTTTAAACCGGTTGGTTGTACCAAAGGATATCCTGCCCCCGATGTGAAGGCTGACTTAGTGATGATTAGCAGTCAGTTATTTGATGAAGGGGGAGGGGTTTCCAACCTGCCCAATGATCCGCGCGTGCTATATGAACCCGGTTTGTATGAGTTTCAGGGCATGGAAATCCAAGGAATTAGTATGCCGCACGATCGCGAAGGGGGAAGGCGATTTGGCAACAATATTGCTTGGCTATGGCAACAAGCCGGATTAAAAATTCTCCATCTCGGCGGCGCCGCTGCCCCGCTAGCAATGGATCAAAAAATTCTCATGGGTAGGCCGGATGTGGTGATTGTTCCGGTGGGGGGAAGTCCCAAGGCTTATACGCCAGAACTGGCTAAACAAGCCATTGAAACGTTGCAACCAAAGTTGGCGATTCCTAGCCATTATCTAACTTCTGCTGCCAATAAAGAAAAGTGTGATTTAGTCGGAGTAGAACAATTTACCAAGCTGTTAGATGCCACAACTGTTGACAGACTCGATAGCAATCAGCTAACCCTGACTCCCAATTCCTTACCGGAACAAATGCAGGT
>JBDGQV010000042.1:7294-9553 GCA_042218725.1 Halothece sp.
ATTATTTTTATTGAATTTCATCAGTTATAAAAACAGCTAAACATGTCAATTTCTCAACAAGAATACCAACAACGTCGTCAAGCCTTAATGGAAAAAATTGGTCAGGGAACTGCCATTTTTCGCAGTGCGCCCATGGCTGTGATGCACAATGATGTTGAATATCGCTTTCGTCAAGATAGTGACTTTTATTATTTAACCGGTTTTGATGAAGAAGAAGCCGTCTTAGTGCTGGCGCCTCATCATGAAGAACATCAATTCGTGTTATTTGTTCAGCCCAAAGAGATCGAAAAAGAAACCTGGACTGGTTATCGCGTTGGCATCGAAGCTGCCAAAGAAAAATTCGGGGCTGATGAAGCTTATCCCATTAATGAATTGGATGAAAACTTACCCCAATATCTGCAAAAAGCAGACTGCATTTATTATCATTTTGGACGCGATGAAAACTTTAATCAAAAAGTGCTGCAACATTGGCGCAAATTGATTGCGAAATATCCTAAAACCGGGACAGCGCCACGCGCGATCGCGGATAGCGGGTTCCTTTTACACCCCATAAGACAAGTCAAAAGTTCCCAAGAATTATCTCTGATTCGCCAAGCCGTTGATATTGCCAGCGAAGCCCACAATCATGCTCTTAAATTAGCCAAACCGGGTCATTACGAATACGAAATTCAAGCGGAAATTGAATATATTTTCAGCAAACATGGCGCCCTTTCTCCGGCTTATCCCAGTATTGTTGCCTCTGGGGAAAATGCCTGCATTCTCCATTACATTGAAAATAAAAAACAACTGCAAGAGAATGATTTACTGCTAATTGATGCCGGGTGTTGCTATCAATATTACAACTCCGATATTACGCGCACCTTTCCCGTCAATGGCAAATTTACCCCAGAACAAAAAACCATTTACGAACTGGTTTTAGAAGCGCAATTAAAAGCCATTGAACAAGTGCAACCGGGCAAAACTTATAATGAGTTTCACGATACTGCCGTTCGGGTATTAGTGGAAGGATTAGTGGATCTGGGCATTCTGCAAGGCGACATTGATGAGATTATTCAAGAAGAAAAATATAAACCGTACTATATGCACCGAACTGGGCATTGGCTAGGCATTGATGTTCACGATGTCGGCGGTTATAAAGTGGGAGAAGAGCATTGGCAAACCCTACAACCGGGCAACATTCTCACTGTGGAACCAGGACTTTATCTTTCTCCTTATGTGGAACTGGCAGACGATCAACCGGAACTTGCTGAACGTTGGCATGGCATTGGCGTCAGAATTGAAGATGATGTTTTGGTCACCAGTGAGGGGAATGAAGTATTAAGCGCTGCTGTTCCCAAGTCTGTGGAAGCGATGGAACAACGTTAATGAACGATCCTTGAACCATGACGTCTACTGCTAGCCCGATTATGTCCCAAGATCAAGCCCTTTCCTTGTTGGAACAAGTCATCCAACAATCCCAAGCTGAGGGGGTTTTTGTTTCGATTACCGCTGAAGAGTCTGCCCTGAGTCGGTTCAGCGACAATCAGATTATCCAAAACCTGAATCGCACCCAAGTTAAAGTTACTATGGCCAGTTACTATGGCCGAAAAAGTGCTTCGGCTTCCACAACAGAACTGGATCCCACTGCCATTACCGAGACCTTAAACCAGTCGCAAACTTTAGCGCAAGTGGCGCCCGAAGATCCAGAATGGGTGGGATTGTTGCCGCCTCAAAACTATGAGTCTCGTTCCCCAGCTTATGATGAAGCCACGGCGAATTTCTCTCCCCTGCAACGCGGTGAAATTGTCCAGCAAGTGAGTGAAAAAAGTCAGCAGCATGGGGTTAATGCGTCGGGAACCCTCAGTAGTCGGGTGAGACTGCAAGCCGTGGGCAACTCAGCAGGATTGCGGGCTTGTGAAACGGGAACCAGCGCCAATTTCAGTTTAACCGCCCGTGTGGATACCGGTTCCAGTTGGCATCAGCGCAGTGGGTATGCCCTGGAAAGTTTGCCCATCAATAACATTACCGAAAATGTGATCCAGCGCGCGATCGCGTCCCAAAATCCCCGAGAAATCCAACCAGGGCGTTACCCTGTCATTTTTGATGCCGCAGCCTTTGCTGACTTGTTGCCTTGGGTGGTATGGAATCTCGATGCCCGCGCAGCCGATGAAGGACGTTCTTTTATGGCATCTCCCGAAGGCGGAAACCGTCTCGGGGAAGAACTGTTTAGCATGAAAAGCGAGAATCCTACGACCACAATCTTTGATTTGGTCGCTAGAT
>JBDGQV010000043.1:0-22419 GCA_042218725.1 Halothece sp.
TCCACTGGTGTCGTGTTAACGGGGTTTTCCGGTCCGGGAAGGTCGCCATTAGCAACCCCTTCAGCCGCGCCATTCAAATTGTTATAGCTATCGGATAAAACGCCAACTGTAATGCCGCTGCCATCAACATTAAAATTCGATCGCGCCTCGTCTGCTTTCAGAGCTTGGTTTCCTTGACTAGTAACAGGGCCTTCAGATTGATCCTCCTGAAATGGTTGGAAGTTTCCCTCATCATCAAGAATAGCACCAGTAACAGTGGTGTTATTAAGCGTTAAACCACTGCTAGGATTGCTTAGCTCAACCCGAAAGGTTTCATTGCTTTCGTCGATATTATCGCCAAGAACTTCTACTTCAATCGTCTCGACAAGCAATCCTTCCAATCCTGCCTCAAAAGTAAGGGTGCCACTGGTGGCAATGTAATCTTCGCCGGCAGTAGCAGTGCCATCAACTGTCTGAAAGTCCACCGTTACTGGTTGAGACGGAGCTTTGTCGAGATTGGCTGCAAAGATAAAATCAGTGCTTTTTCCGCTATCACGCTCAATAAATTGGAAATCGGATATATTGAGTGCTACTTCATTAGCTTGGGCAGTTTCTGCTGGTAGAGCACTCGTGAGTTGAACATTGTCTTCCCTAGAATCGCCAAAGTTAACGGTATCTTCGCCTTTGCTCCGATTGAGCGGCGCGACTAAGGAGTTTTCGCCATCATCGCCGGTATTCGTCTCTGTTAAGTTGCTTTCCTCAACAATCGCAGTTTTGAGTTGTGAAAAAAAAGGATTGTTTTGCGTAAATTCTGTTAGTAATTGATTCGTTGGTTGGACGGCTTCTGAAAGTAAATTTTGTTCTTCAACTATTGTTCCTAATTCCTCAGACCACTGCAATTTCACTTTGTCTTAACTCCTTCTCTTGCTCAAACGTAATACCTTATAAATCATCATTCCCGTTTAGTTTTTGAAAGACATCATTCCCTAAACAGAAAAAAGAGCTACTGTTTTAGTACTTGTATTACGAAAACTGCTAACAACAGTATAGTAAAAATGATCATTTTAAGCCGACTAACTCTCCTCAGCCAGCTTATCTCCGTAAATATTCTTGGTTGATTGATTGAATTATTACATTAAGTCTTTAAGTCTTCGTTAATGTTTACTTCAATCAGAATGATTGGATTTTAGGTGAAATTCGCAGTGGATTTTATGAAGCATTATGATTCTGTTCCATCTGGACTGGAAACCCAAATTTGTTGGTGGGGAAGGGCGAGATCTATTCCTGCTTTATCACAAGCAATTTTGAGACGACGGCGATATTCTCGGGCAATTGGCCATTGTTGAAGCGGTTTCGTTTTAATCCAAACGCGAATAATAACCCCTTGAGTGCTAAATTCATCAACGCCTAAGAGAGCCGGTTTTTCTAAGATATTTTGTTGCCAATCGCGATCGCGCATCATACTATTACTAATGTCTTCAATAATGCTAATGGCTTTTTCCACATCAGAATGGTAAGCAATGGGGATTTTTAAGTCGACTTGCGACCAATTGCTGGTGTAGTTCGTGACCATCCGAATTTCGCTATTGGGAACAGTAATTAAACGGCCTTCTGTATCGCGCAATTGGGTAATGCGTAAATTGATGGCTTCTACCACACCTGTAGCATCGCCTACTCCGACGACATCGCCAACAGCATACTGGTCTTCCAAAATAATAAAAAAGCCATTAATTGCGTCTCGAATTAAGTTTTGAGAGGCTAGAGAAATTGCAACCCCAATCAATCCTGCCCCAGCCAGCAACGGTGCAATATTAACCCCAACTACAGAAAGCCCGACTAAAATGCCAACAACTGTCCAAGTAATAATAACGACACTTTTAGTAACGCTAGAAATCGTAGAAATACGGAGTTGCAAGCGAAGATTCGCTTCTGGGGTAAGAAGATAATTATTTGCCAGCATCGCTGTAAATTTATCAATTAAAACAAAAGAAAAACGGGTAAGAAAATAAATGCCTAATCCCACAACCAATAATCGGAACGGAATGCGAAAGACATTAATCATCCACACTTGCAGAAAGCGGGTGTAAGGAAATAATCCCACCAAGTAGATAATGCCGCTGAACCAAAGACCAAAACGAGCAATTTGAAGACCGCGATGTTTAATTTCAGCCAGTTGCTGTCGTTGGTTTTGGGTAATTTGAGTGGAAATTGCCTGGGAATTATTGTTGACAGCGGCATTAAGAGAGGCTTTTTGTTCCCGAGACTGGCGTTCCAGGTAGTAGAGACCCATTGTCAGGCCAATAACAACGAAAATCGCGATCGCGCCCTTTTGTACCTGAGCAATAAGAAAGGAACGGGTTCGCTCTTGCTTAGCCCTTTGCAACCCTTCCACAATTGCCTCTGACATCTGGTCAGCCCGTTCTCCAATACTCATTGCCTTCAGCGCGGCATCTTGGCTAGTCACAGTGAGCAACCGGTTTTGCCGTTGCTCCACCACCACATAAAGATTGATTAATTGTCCTGCTGTTTTTTGGCGAACTTTGACTTCTGCTGACTCATTATGAATATAGTAAGGCGCAATATCATTGAGTCTTTGTTCCACTTCGCTAATGCGATCCGATAAGTCATCAGGGGAGGCCGCAGCAATTTCAATGATGCAATGCCCATCAAAACGAACACAACCTGAAGCGATTTTATTGGAAGATTGATTCAAAAAAACGGAAGGATCTCCTGAAAATTCTGGAAGAAAAGGAAGCTGTGCCTCGACAGAACGATGGAAGGTCATGACAACCGTTAAAATTGCTGCCAAACCAGTCAGCCAAAAATACTTTCCCTTCATAAATCGTACGGCGTAAGGAGGATATTTGCGGTTAAACTATCCCAAAATTTTGACATTTGATCAATATGCAGTAACCTAGTAGAGATTGGAATGTGAAATAAAAACTGGAAAATTTCGATGACTGCAACACAAGTAAACCACGAAGTCAAAGACCTTAGTTACGCCACACTAGGGAAACAACGCATTGAATGGGCAGCACGCGAGATGCCCGTGATTAAGCAAATTCGTGAACAATTTGCCAAAGAAAAGCCTTTACAAGGACTTCGCATGGTCACTTGCTGCCACGTGACCACGGAAACTGCGAACCTCGCCATTACTCTGAAAGAAGGTGGCGCTGATTCAATTCTTATTGCTAGCAATCCCCTTTCTACCCAAGACGACACGGCTGCCAGCTTAGTGGCCGACTATGGCATCCCTGTTTATGCCATCAAAGGGGAAGATAAGGAAACCTTCATGCGGCACATCAATATCGCCCTGGATCATCGTCCCAATATCATCATCGACGATGGCGGCGATGTTACCGCAACCCTAATTCAAGAGCGTAAAGATCAAATCAAAGACATCATCGGTACCACTGAAGAAACCACAACCGGGATTAACCGTCTTCGCGCCATGTACAATGACGGCGTTCTCACGTTCCCGGCAATGAACGTTAATGACGCTGCTACCAAGCACTTCTTCGATAACCGCTATGGTACCGGCCAATCCACGATTGACGGAATTCTCCGCGCCACCAATATTCTCCTCGCTGGAAAAGTCGTTGTCGTCGGCGGCTACGGCTGGTGTTCCAAAGGCGTTGCCATGCGGGCTGCCGGTATGGGCGCGAACGTGGTTATTACCGAAGTAGATCACATTCGGGCTCTCGAAGCGGCAATGGATGGCTTCCGAGTCATGCCCATGAACGAGGCTGCAAAAATTGGTGATGTTATTGTCACCCTCACCGGTAACAAGCACGTTGTCGCTTCGCACCACTTTGACAACATGAAAGATGGGGCGATTGTTTGCAACGCCGGTCACTTTGATATTGAGCTTGACCTCAAATCTCTCCGTGAAAAAGCAAGTGAAGTGAAAGAAGTTCGTCCTTCCACTGAACAATACGTTCTGCCCAATGGCAAGTCTGTGATTGTTCTTGGCGAAGGTCGTCTGGTTAACTTGGCCGCTGCTGAAGGTCACCCCAGTGCGGTAATGGATATGAGCTTTGCTAACCAAGCTAAAGGCTCTGAATATCTCGCTAAGAACAAAGGCAAACTGGAATCCGGTATTCACGCTATTCCTCTGGAAGTTGACCGTGAAATCGCTCGTCTCAAGCTCAATGCTATGGGCGTTAAAATTGACGATCTCAGCGATGAGCAAGTTAAGTACATGAATTCCTGGAACGAAGGAAGCTAACTAATTTCCCCTGTGCTCAGGCATTAGTCTAGTCTAGACTTTCTCCCCGATCCCATCCTGTTGAGGGGTGGCGCGATCGGGGATTTTTTGTTGAACTTAATTTTCCATGAAATGATCTAATACCATTTCTAAAAAGTAATGCTACAGTAATTAGTCGTTAGTCATTAGTTATTCGTCATTGGTTTACAAAGGACAAATGACAAAGGACAAATGACAACTCTAACAAGTTAATTGTCACCATAGTTTTCAGAACTGGTATAACTTCCCCGCTTCTAATATTTCAGTGGCAAGGTTGGCTTCCATAGGAGCAGAATAAAAATAACCCTGTCCTAACAGACAACCCAAACTTAATAACCTGTCTCGTTGTTGCGCGGTTTCAATTCCTTCCGAAACGGTGTTGACCCCTAAACTATGGGCTAAGGTTAGAATGGTCTGCACAATGGCTTCACTGGAATGGCCTTGATTTAATTGTTGTACAAAGGCGCGATCCACTTTAATGGTACTTAAGGGGAGTTGATGCAAGCGACTCAAGGAAGATTCTCCAGTGCCAAAATCATCGATACTAAGTTGTATTCCTAATGCTTGCAACTGTTCAAATACGTCTAGGCAAGTCTCATCTAAAAATGCGGTTTCGGTTAGTTCTAAGTGGATGCAATGGGGAGAAATTCCTTCTTCTTTTAAAGTGTTTTCAATTTGTTTGACGAATTTGGGTTCTAACAACTCCACAGGAGATAAATTAACGCTAATTATTAAATGGTCGGCAGTTTTAAATTTCGTTTGCCACTGACGAAGTTGACGACAACTCTCTCTTAATACCCAAGCATCAAGTGTTTTAATGACTTTACTTTGTTCAGCAATGGGAATAAAATGCCCTGGAGAAATTGTTCCTCGTTGCGGATGAAACCAGCGTAACAGCACTTCAAATCCGTAGATCTCATTGGTTTTTAGATAAACTAGCGGTTGATACCTTAATTGAAATTCTCCCCGATCAATTGCCCCCTCTAAATCATTTTCCAGCAATAAACAAGAGAGAATCCGTTCTCGAATTTCAGGTTTGAAGAAGTCATATCCTTTATTTTTAGCTTTGGCTTCATACATCGCAGCATCGGCATCTCGCATTATTTCTTCTGTGGCTTGGTAGGAGAAATTTCCCAAAGCAATGCCAATACTGGCGTCAATAAAATAACGATTTCCTTTTAAGCAAAATGGTGTTTCAAACTGAGCAAGAAGTTTTTCAGCAATTTCACGGCAGTCTTCTTCACTAACAACTTCCGTTGCTAGTAAGGCAAACTCATCTCCGCCAAAACGGGCAATAATTTGATGGGAAGAAATTTGCTTTTCTAGACGAGCAGCAACTTGCTTGAGGAGTTCATCGCCAATAATGTGTCCGAGGCTATCATTGATAATTTTGAAGCGATCTAAATCAATAAAAAAGACAGCATAATTATAATTTGTTATTTCTTGTTCATAAGCTTCGATTGTTGCTTCTAGGCGCTGTACAAATCCTGTTCGATTTAATAATTGAGTTAAATCATCATGAAAGGCTTGATAGTATAATTTATCTTCAGCGCGTTTACGAGCGGTGATATCTTCAACGACTCCTTCAAAATAGAGGAAATTGCCTTTTTGGTCATAAACGGCGTGCTGCGTTTCTGAAATCCAAATAATCTTACCACATTTACAGTAAACTTGCGATTCAAAATTTTTGACGGTTTCAGATTGTAACGTTAGCGCCACTAATTGCTGACGACGTTCTGGGTTAACATATAATTGCTCAGAAATATTGGTAATTGTCTTGATTAATTCTTCTGGAGAATCGTAACCGTAAAGATGAGCTAGAAAAGGATTGGCACTGAGGTATTGACCATCAAGTGTCACTTGAAAAATTCCTTGGGTAATATTTTCAAAGATATTGCGATATTTATTTTCACTTTCGATTAGGGCTTGTTGAGATTGTTGTTTTTCCTGCGCGATCGCGATCGCGTTCCTTGCCCAGTTTAAAAAATTAATTTCAATTGCTTCCCAGTTTCGTTGATAATCGCATTGATCAAACCCAATTAATCCAAACAGTTCATTGTCTACAAATAAAGGAAGAATGAGAATGGATTGAATTCCTTGTGACGCTAAAAATTCCTGTTCTGGAGAGGGTAAATTGCTAACCTGATTGGAATAGACTTTTCCGGATAAAATTGCTTGAAATAAAATCGGTGTTGTGTTTAAAGGAAAGTTTTGTAAATCCGGATTATCGATTTCAGGAGATATCCCTTCCGCGCACCATTCTGCTTGCTGGCTAACTAGCCATTCTTGTTTTTCATTACGATGAGCGATAAAAAAATAAGCTCGACTGGCTTCGGCAGTTTGGCCTAAAATGTTCACAATTTCTTGGTAAACTGAAATAGTGAGTTGGGAAGCGGTGATTAATTTTTGTTGAATTTCAGCGAGACTGTGTAAATATCGATCGCGCTTGTGTTGAGCGGCTTGGGCTTGTGCTCGCAACAATTCCGCTTCTTTGCGATCCGTAATGTCGGTACTCGATCCAATCATGCGATCGGCCTTTCCTTGCTCATTTTGTTGTACTTTTCCTCGGGCTAAAAACCATAGAATGTCCCCATTTTTATGGAACAGACGATGTTCTATTTCAAATAAAGAGGTTTTCCCATTAACATGGTCTTGAAATGCCCGAGCGAGCAATTGCCAATCATCAGGATGAACCAGTTGATGCCACGCTTCTATATAGTTTGGAATTTCATGGTCGTCATATCCTAATAGCGCTTTTAAATTCGGTGCGACATAAATTTCATTCGTCTTTAAATTAAAATCCCAAACCCCAACTTTTGCTCCTTGGGCGGCTAGTTGATAACGTTGTTCACTTTCTTGGAGGGCTAACTCAGTTTGAGCGCGATCGCTGATATCTCGACCAACACAAATAATTGTTTCTTCATCGAGTTGGGTGAGAGATAACTCTTGGGGAAATGTTGTTCCATCTTGGCGTTTGGCAATCATTCTTCCTTGCCAATGCCCTTGTTGTTTTAAGATCGGAAAAATTTCTTGTTTAATGCGACTTACTTCATCCGAATAATAGAGTTCTTCCCAACTTCGATTCATTAATTCAGTTGGAGATTCATAGCCAAATATTTCTGCATGAGCCTGATTGAGATAACAAAAATAATCATTTTTTACCAAACCAATGCCATCAACGGCGGCTTCTACTAACGCTGATTTTTGATCTCTTTCTTTTGTTATCCGATCTTGGGTAATTGCCAAACTTGCCAAGCGGCTAATCACTTGCGTTAATTCTAAATCGCGCTCAGTGGGTTCGGAAACAGTGGAAGAATAGCAACAAAATGTTCCTAGTACATTACGATTATTATCCAGGAGAGGATATGACCAAGCTGCTCGCAACCCATAATTAAGAGCTAAATCTCGAAAGTCTTCCCAGAGGGGATTATTGGCAATATCCTTAACAATAACCGGTTCTTTGCAATAAGCTGCTGTACCGCAAGACCCTGCTTTTGGGCCTAATGTCAATCCTTCTAAAGCTTGCACATATTTCCTGGGTAAATTAATAGCTTGCCCGGAACCTAAACAATTTTGTTTGGGATCATAAAATAAAAAAGAAGCAATCCGATTGGGAATTAGGGTTTCTACGGTTTCGATTAATTGGTGTATGATTTGTGAGAGGGGTTGATGGGTCGCGATCGCTTCTAGAATAATATTTTGTCGTTTTAGAAGTTCTTGATTCCAACTGCGATGTGACGAATCCATCTTACCCTTTAATCCAGTCCTTTGGATATCATTCATATCAGTCATTAATGCTAAAACCCCAATCTAATTTGCTGCCTAATTGAAAAAATTCTTTGTTGAAATCCCAGGCTATTCAAGAAAATTATCTGCTCATAGAAAATAAACTTCAGATCATCAGCAAGCTTTACTTATTGTTTCGTTTGGACTTGGAGAGGAGCTTCTTTCCCAACATGGTCGATCAAGTGAAACTGAAAACGCCCTAACATTCCTCCAATCAATAACTCAAAGGATGGCTGTTTTCAAGTTAAAATTTGATTAATCACTCAGATTTCTTTGTTTGCAGTTTTGACAACTGCGCGATCAGCAATAGTAAGAGTCAATGTCATTAGTCATTTGTTCACTAACTTGTGGATGTACTTAGGTCTGATTAACTTAATTACTATTTTGTAATCATAGCTTAATGGTGATTAGAATTGCTTTTATTTTTCCCAGAAAATCTCATCAAAATTACGGAAATTCAAGAAAATTAATACAACAAATCACTCATTGGTTTGGTGACCCAATCTTTTTTTGATGCTATAAAACCAGCTAAATAGGGGGTTTATGGATGACTAATCCTGGGTTTGCCACTTCGAATAACTGGGGGGACTGTAGCGAAAATCTCCGTTATTCTCGATTAAAATTACTTATAACTTTAGCAAGGAGTCAGTATTATCAGGTTCTATTGATTTTAGGGGCGCTAAACAATAAGATAAATCTTTACAGCAACAAAAAACGTATTTTCAAACTTGCTCACTAGTGATTTAGTCAATTTTTTTTCTTGTCGGCATGCCCCAGTTGTTTTTCCGGTGCAATTTCATCTCGGATTAATTGTTTAAGTTCGGTAATATCTGGAAAACGCCCTGCCTCTTTGCGACACCAGACAACTTTGCCATTGGCAATGACTTGAAAAATTCCTCCTTCACCGGGGCAGAGGGACAATTCCGTGATATCTTGAGTGAAAGTGGTTAACAATTCTTGAGCCATCCAAGCGGCGCGCAACAACCACCGGCATTGGGTACAGTAATGGATTTCTACGCGATTGCTCATAGCGATCAAATTATTGAGGATAATCGTTAATGTTCAGCTTAACTGGCAATCAACATTTGCTGTCAATGCCCTTTTTGGGTAAGTTTGGGAAATATTGGCTTGCCATGCAACCCTTGCTCACCAAGCCTTACAATCAAATTTGTAGGATTAATTAGCAAATAACGCGACTACGGTCGCTTTTTTGTAGGATAGATGGAGAGGCTTTCCCCAAAGTGGGAAGTTGCGTTTGGTGATGGAGAAACAATTTCGACCCTGTTAATGGACAGATCGACGTCTTTGGTGGCGGAGTTATTAGAACAACTTCCTCACTTACGAACCCAAATTTATTTTAAATCCTCCTTAACCGCTCTTTCCCATGCGATGGAGGATCAAGTCTTAGCAACCTCAGATCCCCCACTGGTCATTGCCAGTTTTCAACAAGAACGGTTTTATCGTCAAGAAGCTCATCGCTATCGGCGGTTAGGGAAAAAAAGCGATCATATTTATATTTTTTCCGCGATCGATACGTCCTTTAAGGACAATGAGGAAATTTGCACTACGATTAATTTTGATCCAGAAGATTCTTTAGCCCAAGAGTGGCACTTGATGGTGATTGGGAAAACCTTTACCAGTTGTTTGGTTTGTCGCGAATGCTACGAGAATGATAATGACAAACGCAAACCCATCGCGCTTGATTCGGCGAGACGGTTTGAAGGGATCTGGACCTTTGACGATCGCGTGACAAAAACCGCGACTTCTCTGCTGTTAGAAAAAATATTATATTATCGGCCGGAATTGGCAACCCAAATTGAATCGGCACGAAACTATTACTTACAAGATATTGAAGAAACCGAAACCACACCAGGACGGGTCAATCCTGACGCCTTTGTGGAACGGTTGGTCACGCATCTGCAAGCAGGGCAATATCGGGTCATTCGGGCTTATAGTTCCATCGCGAAAAAGGAAGAAAAAGAGCGGTTATTGCGCTGTTTAACCAATGCCATTCGTCGCTCCCTAGATATTCAAGAGATTTTAGCAATTACCGTGCAAGAAGTGGGAGAAGCCCTTTCCGCTTGTCGTTGCTTAGTTTATCGCTGTCACGCAGATACCAAAACAGCCACGATTAAACATGAATTTTTGTCCAGCAAGGTGGTTTCTATCCAAGATAAAACCTGGCCCGTGGCTGATAATCCCTTACTGCAAGGCGTGAGAGAAGAAGGAACTCCACTTTATATTCAAGACACAACCACGAACTCTACAATTCAAAACAGTTCGTTTTTATCTTCCCTGGTTGCGGAAAACCAAATTCAAAGCTGGTTATTTATTCCGTTGCTTTATCAAGGACAAGTCATTGGCATGATTGAACTCCATCATTGCTTCGACAAAGGCAATCCCTGGAGTGACGATGATATTGAATTAGTAGAAGCGATCGCGCCCCAAATTGGACTTGCCCTAACCCAAGCGGAAGCTTACGCCAATCTTGAAAGCCTGAACGAACAACTGGAAGCCTTAGAACAAACCCGTTCCAACCTCGTTGCGATTACAGGCCATGAACTGCGCACGCCCCTCTCAACCATCCAAGTCTGCTTGGAAAGTCTAGTCAGTGAGCCGGATATGTCAGAAGAACTGCGGCAAGTCATGTTATCCACCGCCCTGAATGATGCGGAACGGATGCGCCGTCTGGTACAAGATTTCTTGACCCTTTCCCGGTTAGAAAGCGGACGGATTGAATGGAATCCCGAACAAACGTCTGTGGAAGAATGCATTGAGTTATCCCTCAGCAATATTGCCGGACAAAATACAGAAACCCCGCTTCCCACCATTGAAAATCAAACCCAGGGCAACTTACCCTTGGCGTATGTGGATGGTGAATGGTTGGTGGAAGTCCTGGCTAAACTTTTAGACAATGCCTGTAAATTTACGCAAAATGACGGCCAAATCACCCTATTTGCCGAAGAACAAGACGAGGAATATGTCAAAGTTACCATTGCTGATACCGGACGCGGCATTGAACCCTCGCGATTAGAAACTGTCTTCGACCGCTTTTATCAAGAAGAAGGGGCCTTGCAACGCAGTACCGGGGGCACTGGCTTAGGCTTAGCGATCTGCCGTCAAATTGTCAATAAATGGGGCGGCCAAATTTGGGCAGAGTCCCCTGGCAAAGATAGCGGCACCCAGTTTCACTTTACGATTCCCACGGCCCGAGTCCAAGCAACATCCAGTGTCAGGCGCTAACTTGAGGGAAAAGTGAAATCCCCAGACAAACCACAAATCGCGATAAGCTGATTGATAACTGCTATTGGTTGAACTTTATGAATATTCGGACAATTGCCACCCAACCCTTTGACGATCAAAAACCGGGAACCTCTGGCTTGCGGAAACCGGTTCCTACCTTCCAAAAACCCCATTACTTAGAAAACTTTATTCAGTCCATTTTCGACAGCCAAGACAACTACCAAGGACAACGGTTAGTGTTAGGCGGGGATGGCCGCTACTACAACCGCACTGCCATTCAAACGATCTTAAAAATGGCTGCTGCCAATGGTGTCGGTCGGGTTTTAGTGGGGCAAGGGGGATTGCTCTCCACCCCCGCTGCCTCCTGTCTCATCCGCAAATACCAAGCCTTTGGCGGGATTATTTTATCGGCAAGTCATAACCCAGGGGGAGCCGATGGCGACTTTGGCGTCAAATTTAACACGCCCAATGGCGGACCTGCCCCTGCTGAAGTCACGGAAACCATTTTTGCCCGAAGTAAAGAAATTAGCGAGTACTATATTCTGGATGCCGATGACATTAATCTCGATGAACAGGGAGAAACCAAACTCGGCAACATGAGTGTGGAAGTCGTGGATGCCGTGGCCGATTATGCGGATTTAATGGCTTCCATCTTTGATTTTGATGCGATTCGAAACTTATTGAGCAGCGATTTCCGGATGGTTATGGACTCGCTTCATGCCATTACCGGTCCCTATGCCAAAGAAATTTTGGAAAATCGCTTGCAAGCCCCAACAGGAACAGTGCGCAATGGGGAACCTTTAGAAGACTTTGGCGGCGGGCATCCTGACCCCAACTTAGTCTATGCTCGGGAATTGGTAGAAACCATGTATGGCAACAATCCGCCAGCGTTTGGGGCTGCCTCTGATGGCGACGGCGATCGCAATATGATTTTAGGGGATCACTTTTTTGTCACCCCTAGCGATAGTTTAGCCATTTTAGTCGCCAATGCCACCTTAGTTCCGGGCTATGCCAAAGGCATCACCGGGGTAGCGCGATCGATGCCCACCTCGCAAGCGGTAGATCGCGTGGCCAAACAATTGGGAATTGACTGTTACGAAACCCCAACGGGCTGGAAATTCTTCGGAAATCTCCTTGATGCCGGAAAAGTTACCCTTTGCGGAGAAGAAAGTTTTGGCACCGGTTCCAATCATGTGCGGGAAAAAGACGGACTCTGGGCGATTTTATTCTGGTTGAATATCATTGCCAAACGGGGACAGAGTGTCGAAGAAATTGTCAAAGACCATTGGCAAACTTATGGACGCACCTACTATTCCCGTCACGATTATGAGGGCGTCGATAAAGATCCGGCGCAGACGCTAATGGAGAATTTACGGTCAGGGCTGTCTAACTTACCCGGAAAAGTGTTTCATGGGTATGAAGTGACGCTAGCGGATGATTTTAGCTATCGCGACCCCATTGATGGCAGCACTGCCGAAAAACAAGGAATCCGTATTGTTTTCAAAGATGGATCGCGCATTGTCTTCCGTTTATCGGGAACCGGCACTCATGGGGCAACCCTGCGGGTTTATTTAGAACGCTACGAACCGGATACCAGCAAACAAAATCAAGATCCCCAAACTGCCTTAGCAGACTTAATTGCCATTGCCGATGAAATTGCCCAAATCAAAACCATGACGGGGCGCGACGAACCCTCTGTAATTACTTAGTTGCCATCCTGGTTTCCCCTCTCTCTTGAATCAGTTGGGAGAGGGGAGTGCGCGGAATTATCAAAGGGATCCCTCTCATCCTTTCCCTTGCGCGACGATCGCGCTTTTTTGATGCTGAAAAAATCAAATTTTGTCGCAAAATGGAATAACAATGCCCCACTCTCCTAAATATGCCCTAGTTCACGAATGGCTGACCCCCAAGGCAACCGGCGGATCGGAATTAGTCGTCAAAGAAATTCTGCAACACATTATTGATGCCGACCTTTATTCCCTCATTGATTTTGAATCCGTCAATCCCGAGAGTTATTTGTATGGGCGCAACATTGGAACCACATTTTTGCAACATTTCCCCCTGGCGCGTAACGGCGTTCAAAAATACTTACCCCTGCTGCCCTTTGCCATTGAACAACTGGATCTCCGGGAATATGACATTATTCTCTCGTCTTCCCATGCTGTTGCTAAAGGGGTCATTACCAGTCCTTACCAAACCCATATCTGTTATTGTCACACCCCCATGCGCTATGCCTGGGAACTAACATTTGAATATCTCCAGGATAGCCCCATGGGAAAAGGGTTGCTGGGGGGGGTTACTCGCTACATTTTGCATCAATTAAGGCAATGGGATGTTATTAGTGCCAACCGGGTTGATTATTTTCTTGCCAACTCTCAGCACACGGCAAAACGGATTTGGCGGTGTTATCGGCGTCCTGCGACCGTTATTTATCCGCCAGTCGATATTCAACGGTTTTCCTATCAAGCAGAAAAAGAAGACTTTTATGTCACCGTTTCTCGCTTGGTTAGTTATAAACAAATTTCTCTCATGATTGAAGCCTTTAATCAATTGCAACGCCCGCTGGTGATTATCGGAAATGGTCCGCAATTTGGGGAACTAAAACAACAAGCGAAAGGAAATATTCAACTGCTGGGTACGCAACCCAATGCCGTGGTAGAAGATTACCTAGCAAAAGCAAAAGCCTTTGTTTATGCTGCCTGTGAAGACTTCGGCATTGCCTTAGTAGAAGCCCAGGCTTGCGGTACCCCTGTGATTGCTTATGGGGCAGGTGGGGCAAAGGAAACGGTCAAAGATATTCGAGACTATCCTGAGACTGGAACTGGTTTATTGTTTTCGCCGCAAACAGCATCGGCATTGGTGGAAGCAGTCAAAACCTTTGAAGGCAAAATGGATCGATTGATACCGGAAAATATCTATCAACAAGCGAGTCAATTCTCTCCCCAACAATTTCATACTTCCTATTTAGAATTTTTAGAAAAATGTGATTTAAAATAGTAATGATTTTCACGCCAGTAATGATTTCTGTCCTGGTAAGATAGGTTAGATTCCAAACTTTAGATATTCTGACAAATGTTGCTCAAATTCCTCCAGCATCATTTATTAAAATCGCGATCGCTGCAAGTTTTTTTCTCAACCGCTAGTTTATTATTTATTTCTCTCCCGACTCAAGCAGCCCAAACCGTCTATGTGTCGCTTGGAGTCCTCGAAATTTCTATTTCAGTGGACTCGTTAGAAAAGTATGCCAATGAAGGAAAAATTACTCCTGAACTCGGTTCCTATACGCGGTACTTGAGTGAATCTCAACAAGAAAAATTACAAGAAATTTTAACAATTCCAGCCGGTTTAGACGCGATCGCGATCTCGCAATTTTTATATTCTCCCCAAGGCAAAACGATTCTGAGACAATTTGAAGAAATTATTGATACCAAAGGAAGACAAGGCGGGTTTTATGCGATTCGCGCCGCGTTGATTTTAGCCGCTGCCGATGAAGAAGGGTTAACGCTGCTCAACTTTCTCAAACATTTCCCCACTGATGGCTTGCGCATTAATTCCGGGCGGGGATTTGAATTAGTCAATGAACTGACTAATTTTATCAAGAAAACCGATCAAGCTGTCGCCCTGATCAAACGTGAAGCGAGGGAAAATGCCAGTAATCCTAATCCTTCCAATAAACTGGCTTTTCCGCGTACCCTCCAATCACTGGGAACTGTTGCTTATAACCGTCAGACACTTAATTTAGTAGACTCCCAACGCAAGTCCTTCCAAGAAGAAACCCCTTTCACGAGTCGGGAAATACCAACCACGCTATATTTGCCGGAAACATCTTCCTCAAAACGGCCGCCCTTGATTATCATTTCCCACGGACTAGGATCCGATCGCAGTACCTATTCTTATCTTGCCAAACATTTAGCCTCTTATGGCTTTGCCGTCGCAGCGATTGAACATCCTGGCAGCAATGCCCGTCAACTGCAAGCTCTCTTAACCGGACTCAAAAAGGAAGTGAGTCCCCCTTCGGAACTGATTAATCGTCCTCGGGATATTGAATTTTTAATTAACTACTTAGAACGCAATTACAATACCCGAATCAATCTAGATAAAATTGGCCTTCTGGGACAGTCTTATGGGGCTTATACTAGTTTAGCAGTCGCTGGCGCTCAAATTAATTATGAACAAGTTTCCCAACGCTGTGCCAATGAAGAAAACGCAACTCTATTAAACTTTTCGGTTTTACTGCAATGTCAATTATTACGATTGCCGAAAAAAAATTATAATTTTGAAAATCCAAGAATTAAAGCAGTTTTTGCCATTAACCCCTTAACCAGCAAAATCTTTGGTAAAACTGGCATGAAAGCCATTGATATTCCCACTTTAATGGTTTCAGCAAGTGCCGATACAGCGGCTCCTGCCTTGGAAGAACAAATTCGTCCCTTTACTTGGTTAGAAACACCCGAAAAGTATTTAGTCTTACTCGAAAAAGGAACTCACTTTTCGACATTAGCTAAAACTGAAGAAAAAGGCGTTCCCATTCCAAAAGAAGCGATTGGTCCTAATCCCGCGATCGCGCGAAATTATATGAAAGCCTTAAGTACTGCCTTTTTTAAAACCTATTTGGCTGACCAAACCAACTATAAAACTTATCTTAGCAACCAATACACAAATCAAATTAGCCAATATCAAATGCCAATTTTTCTACTAGAAAGCCTCAACGCTAAAAAACTACCCCAAAATGACGAATAACGGTTGCTTATGAGTCGCTTCTAGACAAATGAAAATAATAAAGATAGCATTTTAGATAATTCCTGACTGATTTTTTTATTACTAGCAAAACTATTGTAAAAGGTGACATGAATTCTGCTATGGATCTCCAACAAGCGATCAATGAACGTCGAGCCGCTCGTGCTTTTACCAGTGAACCCATTCCCGATGTTACCTTGGAAGCCATTTTGCGAATGGGCACCCAAGCCCCCTCTGGCTTTAATTTACAACCCTGGCGGTTTATTGTGGTTCGCAATCGGGACAATAAAACTAAATTACAAGAATGTGCTTTTAATCAGCGACAAGTGGGGGAAGCACCTGTCGTTTTAATTTGTTGCGGCGATCGCGCGGCGCTTAATTCCGACAATATCGAGTCTGTGATTCATTTGGGAGAAAACAATAATGCCATGAACGACCAATATGCAGACTTTATGCGCAACAATATCCCTAGCTTTGCCGAAAATGCTCCCAGCTTTGGCAGTATGGAAGTGTGGACGAATCGGCATACCATGCTGGCTGTTGCCCAGATGATGATCGTTGCGAAAAGCTACGGGGTGGATAGTTGCCCCATGGAAGGATTTGTCGCCTCTCAAGTAAAAAGCGCCTTTAACATTCCCGACAATGTTGATGTTTGCTGTCTCTTAGCCCTGGGATATGCCAAGGAACCTTATAAGCAGTATGGCGGACGATTTCACCTCAAGCAAGTCTGCTACGGCGAAAGTTACGGCGACTCCTTTTCTCTTGAATCGTCTTAAGGGCTAGGAAATGTTGTCTAGCCAACATAAAAGTAGTAATATCCGTACTTCTTGCGCTTGCCTCTTGCCAAATTAGCTTCAATTGCGCTATTAATAATGAAGAGAACTTTATTCCACTCTTTCGAGAGACTCCAAATCTAAAATAAAGATGCGATTCCAATCCATCAACTTAGCGCGTTTGGAATCTTCTCGCTAAAGTTCCGGACTAATTGATGACGTGGAGAGTTCAAGTTTACCTTCTCTACGAGACCTAACGAAAAAAAGCGTAATCAATCAATAGTCTCTAGCATTTGAAAAATATATCGTAAGCGAATTGAATTTATGACTAAGCAAGTAGCTCACCCCATGGTGAAGTTGCAACGTCAAGTGCAGTCACTGGTGAATTCCAAACTGCTCAAACCGAGTGACAGCATCTGGAAAATTGCCCTCTTATATGGAGATGAATGGTCTTATTGGAAAAACGAACTCTTAGAGTTTGGCTTTTCAATGCAAGATCCGGTACAAGATCTGATTGCGGTTGATGAATGGGATGAGGAATAATGCGATTGATGACAATTGTCAATTCCTTGGCCATCTCAACATAAATCCAGTTAACGAAATAGCATACCCTTGATGGCTTCTCGTTTTCATCCCGATACCCTGGACACGATTCGTGAACGAGTTGACATTGTTGATGTCATTTCCGACTACGTCGTTTTAAGGAAGCGGGGAAAAGACTATCAAGGGCTATGTCCCTTCCATGAAGAAAAAACTCCCAGTTTTACCGTTAGCCCAAACAAGCAAGCCTATTATTGCTTCGGCTGCGGGGCTGGGGGCAATTTATTTACCTTTCTGATGGAGTTGGGGCAACAGTCCTTTAGCGAAGTTGTTTTAGAATTAGCCCAACGGTATCAAATTCCCGTTAAAACCCTAGAACCCAATGAGCAGGAAGAACTGCAACGGGAACTATCCCTGCGGGAACAACTTTATGAAATTCTAGCGGTGGCCGGCAATTTCTATCAGCACGTTTTATATCAACCCGAGGGAAAAACCGCCCTTAACTATCTCAAAACCGACCGCCATTTGGATGATGAAACCATTCAAAAATGGGGCTTGGGCTATGCCCCTGCCGGTTGGGAAACGCTATATCGGTATTTAATTGATCAGAAACGGTATGCGGTAGGATTAATTGAACAAGCCGGGTTAATTCAACAACGCAAGTCTGGAAACGGGCATTATGATCGATTTCGCGATCGCGTAATGATTCCCATTAAAGATGCCCAAGGGCGCATAATTGGCTTTGGCAGCCGCACCTTAGGGGATGATGAACCGAAATATCTCAATTCTCCAGAAACGCCGTTATTTGACAAAAGCAAAACCCTGTTTGCCCTGGATCAAGCCCGAGAAGCCATCCGTAAAGAAGACCAAGCCATTGTGGTGGAAGGATACTTTGATGCCATTGCCTTGCATCGGGCAGGGATTTCCCCAGTGGTTGCCTCCTTAGGAACAGCCTTAAGTAAAGATCAGATTCGTCAACTTCTCCGCTATACCGAATCGAAACGGATTATTTTTAACTTCGATGCCGACCAAGCAGGAATCACAGCCACAAAACGCGCGATTGGGGAAGTGGAACCTCTAGTGTATTCGGGACAAGTGCAACTGCGAGTCTTAAACCTGCCTGGGGGCAAGGATGCCGATGAATTTCTGAATGCCAGCAGCGACGGCGCCCAACAATATCGCCAAGAACTGGAAAAGGCCCCATTTTGGTTAGACTGGCAAATTCAGCAACTGGTAGAAGATAAAGATTTCGATCAACCGGACCAAGTCCAACAAGCGACAGGGCAGATGGTTAAATTGCTTAACCACATTCAAGAGACGACCCTACGCACTCATTATATCCGCCACTGTGCCGAAATTTTAAGTCAAGGCGATTCCCAACTGACGCCCCTTTATACGGAAACGCTGCGCAATGCCTTAAGAAAACCCCAAGGCGGGAAAAAACAACCTAAGCGCAATCAATCCCAACCCAAGCCAGTTTCTTACTTATCCGCGGCGGGCAATCAGTTATTAGCCCAAGCAGAAGCGTTATTATTGCGGGTTTATATTCATTGTCCGGGATATCGAGAAAAAATTTTTGAGGCATTAGAAGAGAAAGAGTTGCTGTTTAGTTTGTCGTTGCATCGCTGGTTATGGCAACAAATTTTAAACCTGCAACAAACCTTTGATTTTAGCGGGGATCATCAAGGCAGGAATCAGTTATGGTTCCGGTTGCAAGATGAAATGATTCAATTTCCTGACTACGAAAAGCAGTTAAGAGAGATTATTCATTTAGAAGAAACCAGGAGTACAGATTTACAACGGCCAGGATTAGTAGTTCAAGCCGCGATCGCGACCTTGCAACAAACCAATTGTGAGAAACAAAAACGATATTGTCTCCAGCAATGGCAACAGCTAGATCCCAACACAGACCAAAACACCATTCAGTATTATTTAGAACAATTTTATCAGGCGCAACGGGAATTGGAAGCCTTGAAAGAACAACGGCAGTTTTCCATTAAAGATATTATTGGCAGTTGGGGGAGCGAAGAGATCAATGATTCATAATTCAGATGGAGTATTTTTCTAATTTATTACTGAACAAGTTACCAATGATATTGCGTTTAAGCTGGCTTCCCCTAGTTTGTCTATTATTAATCAGTTGTTCACCGAGCGATCAATCTGTTGCTGATTCCGATGCCTCTGTTGCCGAACAAGTGCAAGCTCAGCAATTGCCGGTGACGGCGCAAGTAGAATTAGGCGGAGAATTGATTAAACTGGAGGTGGCTCGCACCCCACAAGAACAAGCCATGGGGCTGATGTATCGGGAAGAATTGGCACCGAATCGAGGAATGCTGTTTCCGCTGAATCCCCCGCGAAAGCCCAGCTTTTGGATGAAAAACGTGGAAATTCCCCTGGATATCATCTTTGTGAAAGATGGTAAAATAAGCGCGATCGCGCGAGAAGTGCCTCCCTGCGAAAAAGCCCCTTGTCCCACTTATGGGCCGGATATCATGATCGACCAGGTAATTGAACTGCAAGGCGGACGGGCCAAAGAACTGGGATTAGAAGTCGGCGATTCCGTCTTGATAGAATACCAATCAAAAAACTAAAGAAAAGCTGAGAAAAACTACCTATTTGGTCTTGACATCCTGCACAATAAAGATAAATCGCAACGTAATCTCCTCGATCCATTATGACTGTTGCAACTATCGCCCAAAACAAACCTCTCTCCGAAGAACAACTGCAAAAAATGCACGCCTATTGGCGGGCGGCTAACTATCTTTCTGTCGGACAAATCTATCTCTACGATAATCCGCTGCTCAAAGAACCGCTCAAAATTGAACACATCAAACCCCGTCTTCTCGGACATTGGGGAACCACCCCCGGCTTAAACTTCCTCTACGTTCACCTCAATCGGGTCATTAAACAACAGGACTTGAATATGATTTATATTGCCGGTCCTGGTCATGGGGGTCCCGGTTTAGTGGCCAATACTTATCTGGAAGGAACCTACAGCGAATTCTACCCCAATATTTCTGCTGATGAAGCGGGAATGAAAAAATTATTTACCCAATTCTCCTTTCCCGGCGGGGTTCCCTCTCACGTTGCGCCAGAAACCCCTGGTTCCATCCATGAAGGGGGAGAACTGGGTTATGCCTTAGCCCATGCTTATGGCGCGGTTTTTGATAACCCTGACCTCATTGCTGCTTGTGTCGTCGGCGATGGCGAAGCCGAAACCGGTCCCCTTGCAACCAGTTGGCATTCCAATAAATTCCTCAATCCCGTCCATGATGGGGCAGTTTTACCGATTTTACACCTCAATGGTTACAAAATTGCCAATCCCACGGTTCTCGCCCGCTTAGGGGATAAAGAACTGGAAAATCTGTTTATCGGCTATGGTTATAAACCCTACTTTGTGGAAGGGTCAGACCCGGAAACCATGCATCAGCTAATGGCGGGAACCCTAGACACCATCATTGGGGAAATTCAAGCAATTCAGCGCGATGCCCGAACCAATGGCTTTACGGAACGTCCCCAATGGCCCATGATTATCTTACGGACGCCGAAAGGTTGGACCGGACCCAAAGAAGTGGATGGCAAGAAAACAGAAGGGTTCTGGCGGTCCCACCAAGTGCCGTTGTCTGACCTTCCCAATAACCCAGACCGGGTGAAACGGTTAGAAGAGTGGATGAAGAGTTACAAGCCCGAGGAACTCTTTGATGAAAATGGCACCTTCCGCGAAGACTTAGCCGAACTTGCCCCGAAAGGAGAAAGACGCATGGGGGCCAATCCTCACGCTAATGGCGGGCTTCTCCTCCAAGAATTGAAAATGCCCAATTTTCGGGATTATGCCGTGGAAGTCAACAAACCGGGTACGTCTTATGCCCAAGCCACTCGCGTTGCTGGGGAATTTCTGCGCGATGTCATGAAAATGAATCCCCATACCTTCCGCGTCATGGGGCCCGATGAAACCGCTTCCAATCGCTTAAATGCCCTATTTGAAGCCACTGATCGCGCTTGGGCTGCGGAACGGCTTCCCGAAGACGAAAACTTGTCCCCTGATGGGCGGGTCATGGAAGTATTGAGTGAACACCTGTGTCAGGGTTGGTTAGAAGGCTATTTATTAACGGGACGACATGGCTTCTTCTCCTGTTATGAAGCCTTTATTCACATCATTGATTCCATGTTTAACCAACACGCCAAATGGTTAAAAACGACTCGCGATGAAATTCCCTGGCGACGTCCCATTGCCTCCCTCAATTATCTCCTAACCTCTCACGTTTGGCGACAAGACCATAATGGATTTTCTCACCAAGATCCGGGTTTCATTGACCACGTGGTGAACAAGAAAGGCGATGTGGTACGAATCTATCTTCCCCCTGATGCCAATACCTTATTATCTGTTGTTGACCACTGTCTGCGCAGCCGGAATTATGTGAATGTGATTGTGGCCGGGAAACAGCCCGAACTGCAATATATGGATATGGATGCTGCCGTTAAACATTGCACCGCTGGTATTGGCATTTGGGATTGGGCTAGCAATGATCAAGGCAGTGAACCGGATGTGGTGATGGCTTGCGCCGGTGACGTTCCCACCTTTGAAACCCTCGCTGCAACAGATTTACTGCGTCAACAGTTCCCTGATTTGAAAGTACGGGTGGTCAATGTGGTGGACTTAATGACCTTGCAACCGGCAAGTGAACATCCTCACGGAATATCCGATCGCGAGTTTGATGCTATCTTTACCACGGATAAACCGATTGTGTTTGCCTATCATGGCTATCCTTGGTTAATTCATCGTCTCACTTATCGTCGCACCAATCATAAAAATCTCCATGTGCGGGGGTATAAAGAAGAAGGAACCACAACGACGCCCTTTGATATGGTGGTTCGCAATGATTTAGATCGCTTCCATTTGGTTCAAGATGTGATCGATCGCGTTCCCAAGTTAGGGTATGCAGCCGCTTATGCGAAACAGGCGTTACGGGATAAACTGATCGAACATCATGAATATGTAACTACCTATGGCGTTGATATGCCTGAAATCCGTAATTGGAAATGGCCTTATTAATTGCCTGAGAGAGTCGATTATTGAAATTTAATATTGTCTTGCCCCCCAAACTCTGGGGGGTT
>JBDGQV010000044.1:0-8237 GCA_042218725.1 Halothece sp.
ACATCTTTCTTTTGTAGGGAATTCGCCCCTTTGAGATTAAATTGATTCCAGCGAAATGGCGCATTTTCGGCTGCGGATAACCACAGTAAGCGCTTTGCCCGAGTCATTGCAACATAAAATAGGCGATACTCTTCTGCAGTTTGTAATTCTCCTGCTTTTTCCCAGGCTTGGGTAGGTTGCGTTAAGGTAATTGGCTGTTGCTGATACTGGCTATGAACCACGTTGCGAATCTGCGATCGCGCCACTTCCGATAAGGTAAAATCGCCTAAAAATTTAGTTGGGGTGGGAACGCGATGTTGACCGGGGAGATTATCTTGGTGAAGAAAGGGCAGAAACACATAGTCCCAATCCAAGCCTTTGGCTTTGTGCATGGTAATGATGGTGACTTGTCCCCGTTTGACATATTGGTCGTCGCTGTCTTCTTCAATGCCTTCAAATTGTTCGGAATTGACGATTTCACTGAGGGTTTCAATAATTTGCGTCAGGGAACTGCGCCCTTGGGTCTCTTGACGCACGCGTCCGGCTAATTTGTGAACCGTTGCCAGTTCGGAACTGCTATAGTTAAGGGTTAGGCCCAGAAAGGAAATCAGTTGATAGGTGGGAAGTTCTAAACGGGCTTTGAGGAGACTGCGACAATAGTGACTGGCTTTTTGGACTGACTTGCTTTGAGGTAGATCTAAGGGGCTGGGATAAAGAAATTGTTCAGGATAGGTCGCCAGGGCATTTAAGTCTTGTTTGGGAATTAAATTGCGTTGGGTTAAGACTTCGAGAGTGGCTTTGGTATACTCAGGGGAATGCGGACGACTCAAAAATTGAAGCAGCCTTAAAATTTCGGTGGGAATGTGCGAGGAACGTTCACTTTGGCTGACTTCGTAAACCGGAATATTATGGTCGTGTTGCAGATAGTTTAAAGCCTGGGCAAGAAAGTTGCCTTGACGGTTATTGCGGACTAAAATTGCCGCATTATGATCGGGATGATCTGTGAGCAATTTTTGTAACCGATTTCCCATCCATACTACAGTTTGGTATATATCAATTGGCGTATGAATTTCAAAGCCTTTTCCGGTGGGTTGCGGGTTGGCTTCCGGTTGCGGATCATTGGCAGACACCGCATGGATATCTTGTACTCGGAAGGGAACTTCTTGCGGATGATTGTGGTTGCCCCAACGCAAAAAATAGTTGGCAACGTCAATAATAATGGGACTGCTGCGTCCTGCTTGATCCATTTCTGCTAGACGGTTTTCGGTTTGACAGGTTTCACAAAAATCTCGGAAATAGAGGGGATCAGCAGGCGTAAAGGTAGAATTGATGGCTTGGTTGGGATCTCCCACTCGCACAAGATTGGGTGGGGTGTCAGAATTGTCAGGGGAACTGGCGAGAATTTCTAACAGTTGTCCTTGTAGCGGCGTCGAGTCTTGGGCTTCGTCTTCAAATACCCCATAAGTTTGTTCTTGCAGTTGTTCCGCAACGCTGGGAGTCTCTAAAACACGCAATGCGCCCAAAATCATATCATCATAGTCGATTAAACGGCGCGATCGCGCGATATTGCCATAAATTTCATATAATCCGGCAGTAATGGCTAAGATATTATACTCGTCTTTGCTTTGCCAACTCAGTTCCCACAAGGTTTCTGGGGATAAACCGGAACTTTTGGCTTCTTGAACCGCTGTTCGGGTTAACTTGGGCAATACCTCGGTTCGTAACACCGACTGACGGCGTAAGCGTTCCGTTTCTTCCCCATCAAAGGAAACGCCTTGCAGTAAGGTTTTGTAATACTGGGGATAACTGCTAATCCAATGTTCCACAGTATCTTTAATCAAGCGATGATTTTGATTCGGGCTGACTAAGGTAGTTGTTTCGGGATCGAGTCCTGATAAATTGGGATAACGAGACGCAATATTCAGGGCGAGTCCGTGTAGCGTGTGAACCGTAAAGCCCCCTGGCGGATGTCCTAATTCTTTTAAGTAGTCGCTAATTTTCGTTTTAATACTCGCTGCCGCTGAACGGGTAAAGGTCACTACAACTAACTGCCGTTTCGGGTTAAGATTATGGCGAACGATCGCGATCGCGGCGCCCATTGCCATTCCGGTTGATTTCCCAGAACCGGGAACAGCAGAAACTGCTAATTTTCCGCCATTCCAATCTGCGAGAGGTTGTTGTCCGACTCGTAAACGATTTCTCAGGTCAATTAATTTGTCATTAGTCATTGGTCATTGGTCTTTAGAGTCTATTTTTCTAGCTTTTTAATTACTGATTGCTTGATTTTTCTAGTATTTTTATCTTAAATTATTCTTATTAACTATTCCCATTTTATTTTTATTGATGGCTAAAATGATGAATGTAGAGAATATCCCAAAAATCAATCCACAGAAATGTCCGATAAAGCTGACCTTGGCAAGGCTTACATCAAACATGATTTGCAAGCTAATAATTAAAATAACTAATCGCAATCGTTCTTGGGCAATTGTCGATTGTTCCTGACGCCATCCTCGCCATAAAATCATAAACGTAGCGCCCATTAATCCCATAATGGCAGCGGAAGCACCGACTAATAGTTCATCTCCTTCTCCGAGAAACATAGCAAAAACAGCAAATAAAGAAATTGCCCCAAGCCCGCTTATAAAATAAACAATTAAATAACGAATCCAACCTAAATAAAATTCCACATAGGGACCTAGTATCCATAATCCTAAAAGATTGCTCCCAATATGAATATAACCATAGTGAAGAAAGTTTGCCGTTAAAATCCGCCAAGGTTCTCCTGAAAAAATCTCTACGGGAACCGCTGCCCCTAAGCGATAAAGCGTTTCTAAATTTTGGGTGCCTCCTGCTTGCATTTCCAAGAGAAACACGAGGACATTGGCAACCATTAAACTATAAGTAAAATATGCCTTAGTGGGTGTAATACTAATGGCACTTCCATAGTTGATTTCTTGTTGTAAATCTTGTTTAATCGTGTGTAGAATGCGTTGCGATGTAACGGTTAAAATCTGATCGGCTTGAGGAATAGGTTGGGAAAATCGTTGCGCGATCGCGCTTTCTAAACTAACATCTTTTTCTTGAATACTTAATAATAAACGATGACCATTTTCCTGATTGCCAAGCGCCATTTCTGCAGTTGCCAACCAAAACGTTTGTATATTTTTGGGATAAATATTTAATGTTGAAGTGAAAAGCTTTTGCACTTCCTGCACCTCTCCCGAAAAAGCAAACACGTACAAACGAGCTAAATTAATCAGAATTGAATCGCCTAAGCGGTTAATTTGGCTTTGATGGGATTTAACCGTCCAAATGAGACCATTGACATCGCCCACTTCTCCTAAAGCTCGCAAATAAACGGTAACTAATGTCGAATTTTGCCATAGGAGGGCATGAGAAATATCCGTTTGCAGCCAATGCAAACAGTCTTCCCAACGGCATTCTAGACGGAACTGCAGCGCCTTTGCCGTATAATCAAAACTATGCTGAGGGGAGCGAACGTATGGGGATAATTTAGTTTTTGCGGTTTCGATTTCTCCTTTTTTTGTTAATTCTAATACTTTTAAAAATCGAGGTCTTTCTCGCCACCCATCTGCCGGATGCAACCAGGATAAAATAGAAGCCAGCCTTCGCGCTTTTTGAAATTGCTCTTGGTAAACTAAACGATTAACTTGTCGTAAGCCAATGAGCGGAATTAGAATCAAAATCAACCATAAAATCCCGCCAATTATTCCAGCCTGTTCGGGAATCCAATATAAGGCAATTCCCATCACCCCTAAAATTCCGATAGAAACCCCAAGCCATCCCCAATGATTGCGGGAAACAATCACTCGCACGATTAAAGAGAAACAAGAAATTGTTACCAATAAGCGTAAAATTGTGTTTAAGTCCATGGAACATTTTGACCCAAGGTGATGAGCCTTTCTGAGATGAGCGGTTAAATTTAGATAATTGAAATAACCCGCCCCTTGTCAGGACAGTTAAAACAAGAAGCGGGTCATGGGTGCTGTGTTAATGTTATGCCTTATTAAGGTCAATTCCCATTTCATTGGCCATTTTTTGTACCCCTTTTTTCTGTAGGGTTTTAATGGCTTTTGTAGAAAGGGTTAGTTTCACCCAGCGATTGCCTTCTGGCCACCAGACACGCTTGGTTTGCAAGTTTACGTTCTGCAGCTTTTTGGTTCGGCGATGGGAGTGAGAAATGGCAAAAGCATTATTGGCTTTTTTTCCGGTTAGTTGACAACGACGAGTCATAGCGCTATTCCTTTTCTAAAAACAATCCGTCCTCCATCATATCAAGCAGTAAGATAGAGACAGCTCAATCTCATTCAGATTATCATTGTGGATATACGATGAGTATTTTCAGTCAATATGTCCTTCTAGAATGAAATTAGTGCAGAACAAAAATGTCTTCTTCTACTGCTCCCCCGGTTCTCTTAGTGGATGGTTATAACATCATTGGGGCTTGGTCCGAACTCAAGTCCCTTCGCGATCGCGATTTAGAAGCTGCGCGCGATCGGCTTATTAACATTCTAATCAACTATACCGCTAGTAAGGGCTATCAAACCCAAGTGGTGTTTGATGCTCACTTTCAAACCACTCCCAAGTTTTATGAAACGCCCACTCAATATCTGTCCGTTTATTACACCGCTTACGGTGAAACGGCAGATACGTATATTGAAAAATGCTGTGCTAGCAATTCTCGTCAAGGAAAAGTGGTACGGCAACGTCTCATTGTTGCCACTTCCGATAGGGCACAGCAATTAACTGTTTCTGGTTATGGGGCAGAATGGCGTTCCGCTCGCCAACTGGAAAACGATGTCAATTTCGCCAAACGCAAGACGAGACGCAAGCAACGATCGCGCCAGAAATCACAAGGGCGTTTTTTAGTGAATGCCCTAGATCCCAAAGCCCAGAAACAGTTGTCAAAACTGCGTCATGGGTCACTCTAAGTCTGAATAAAAATAAAATTCAGATTGATTTCAAAAAAAAGTTGACAGTCCCGAAAACCTAAGTTAGATTAGTAAAGGATTGAACGTTGAGCCCCCATCGTCTAGAGGCCTAGGACACCTCCCTTTCACGGAGGAGACAGGGATTCGAATTCCCTTGGGGGTACTAAGAAAAAGGGAGCCTTGGGTAATACCGAGGTTCCTTTTTTTTAATGCGACTGTTGGTCGTCCTCGTTGCTAGAAATTGCTTATACAATGAAAGCAAAGACGCTTAACATTTGTATAGAATAATAACTAGCAACTTTTATGACACCTGCTGTTTCCATTGAAAACTTACAAAAATCCTATGGTGACGTAGCAGCAGTTAAAGACGTTACCTTAGATGTACAACCTGGCGAAATTTTTGGTTTATTAGGCCCTAATGCGGCCGGAAAAACCACGACGATCCGCTGTTTATGTACGTTGACCAAACCCGATCGCGGGCGTGTGGAAGTGGGTGGGGTTTCGAGTATTGAACAACCAAAAGCAGCTCGACGCAAACTAGGGTATGTTGCCCAAGAAGTAGCGTTGGATAAAGTTCTCACCGGACGAGAATTGCTACAGTTACAAGCCAGTCTCTATCATTTGCCCAAGCAAGTGGCAAACGAACGGATTGACCAACTTCTGAACTTATTGGGCTTAGAAGACTACGCCGATCAAAAAACCGGCACCTATTCCGGGGGATTAAAGAAACGTTTAGATCTCGCCGCCGGGTTACTCCACCAACCTGAGGTATTGGTATTAGATGAACCCACTGTTGGCTTGGATATTGAAAGTCGGTTTGTAGTCTGGGATTTCCTGCGAAAATTGCGAGACGCAGGAACAACTGTTTTGATTACCAGCCATTATCTGGAAGAAGTGGATGCCCTAGCGGGTCGCGTGGCGATTATTGATCAAGGCAAAGTCATTGCCAGCGGGACACCCAATGCATTAAAAGACCGCTTGGGGGGCGATCGCGTGACCCTTCGGATTCGCGAATTTACACCTACTGAAGAAGCGGAAAAAGCGAAAGCCCATCTCTCAACCTTGGATTTTGTCAGAGAAGTGATTGTTAATCCTGCCCAAGGCAATTCTCTAAACTTGGTCGTACAACCGCAAAGCAATCCCATTGGTACCATTGAACAAACCCTCTCTGAGTTGGGATTGCCCACCTTTGGCATTTCCCAGTCTCGTCCCAGTTTAGATGATGTGTATTTAGCAGCAACCGGACGCACCTTAATGGATGCGGAAATAGCAGCTGCTGGCAGCCGCGATCTCAAAGCTGAGAAAAAACAAGCCATGAAAGGCAGTTAATAACGAGTTAGGAGAACACCATTATGAGTCAAAGTCTAAGTCCTTTATCCCCCAATTCTGTCATTGAAAGCCAACAGAATATCCCTGACAATCCGGTTAGCGAATTTATCCAAGAAACCGGCGCTTTAACCAAACGTCTGTTTATTCAACTGCAACGCCGCCCTTCAACACTGATTGCCGGAATTGTTCAACCGTTAATGTGGTTGATTCTATTTGGCGCTTTATTCCAATATGCGCCGGAAGGCTTGTTAGGAGAAGGGATTAATTATACTAAGTTTCTTGCCCCTGGTGTCATTGTGTTTACCGCGTTTTCCGGGGCATTGAATGCGGGACTGCCAGTGATGTTTGATCGGGAGTTCGGCTTTCTCAATCGCCTTTTAGTTGCCCCGTTGAGTTCCCGCTTTTCTATTGTGGCGGCCTCCACCATTTACATTATTAGCCTCAGTTTTATCCAAACGGCGGCCATTGTGGCATTAAGTGCCTTTATTGGTGCCGGCTTGCCGAGTTTTGCGGGTTTAGGCGCGATCGCGCTCATTGTCTTCTTGATTGTTGCAGGTGTGACAGCCCTTAGCTTAGGGTTAGCGTTTGCCCTACCGGGTCACGTGGAACTAATTGCGGTCATTTTTGTGACCAATCTTCCCTTACTCTTTGCCAGCACGGCATTAGCGCCCTTAAACTTCATGGCCGACTGGTTAAAAGCGGTTGCCAGTGTCAATCCCTTAACCTACGCGATCGAACCCATTCGCTATATTTACCTGAATGCTGAATGGACACTGAACAGTACCGTTTTGGAAACACCTTGGGTAAACCTCTCGTTTGGTGCTAGTTTACTGGCGTTATTAGCCTTTGATATCGCCATTTTATTACTCATTCAACCGATCATTCGCCGTCGTTTTGCTTAAAAACTGAACTGGAGGAGAGGGCAACTCAGCCATTCTTCCCCCTCTCCCTTTTTCAACGGCACATTCACTCAAGGATCAACAAGCCATGAACTCACCCTCTGTTAGCCTCATTGCCGCGCAATCTTATCAGTCTCCGCAATTAGAACAATCAATCAAAAACGTTTTGTCGCCCCTGGAAGGAATAGAAGCCTTGGTTCAACCAGGGGCTAATGTTTTATTAAAACCCAATTTTCTCACGGGATCTCGCCCCACGAAAGAATGTATTACTCGCCCGGAAGTGGTCGCTTGTATTGCCAAACTTGTTAAAGAAGCCGGAGGAAACCCTTTTATTGGCGATAGTCCGGCCTTTGGCAGTGCTCATGGGGTGGCAAAAGCCAATGGCTATTTACCCATGGTAGAGGCTTTGGAAATTCCCATTGTTGAATTTCAGGGCAAACGCTATCAAACCGCTAGCGAAGAATTTAATCATCTCCGGCTATCCAAAGAAGCGATGTCGGCAGATGTGGTAATTAATCTGCCTAAGGTCAAATCTCACAGTCAACTGACGCTGACGTTGGGCGTAAAAAACTTGTTTGGCTGTGTTCCTGGGAAAATGAAAGCCTGGTGGCATATGGAAGCCGGGAAAGATAGCAATCGTTTTGGCGATATGCTAGTGGAAACAGCAAACGCGATCGCGCCCGATTTAACCCTAATTGACGGGATTATCGGCCATGAAGGCAATGGTCCTAGTTCCGGCGAACCTCGCGCTTTGGGAGTGCTAGGGGCTTCTCGCAATGTCTTTGCCCTAGATCGCGCCCTCACTGAAATTCTGAATGTTCATCCCCAACAAGTTCCCACTATTGCTGCCTCGATTCGCCAAGGGCTTTGCCCAGATCTCAATGACATTTCCTTCCCCTTAGAAACACCGACTTCTTTCCAGGTTAAAAATTGGAAACTTTCCGACCAACTTTACCCCATCGACTTTGGTGCCCCACGGGTTTTGCGTTCCCTATTTAAACATCTTTACATTCGTTGGATTAAAGAGCCCATGCAGGCTTATTCTAGCCGGTAGTTCCTTGAAAGCGAAGAGTGTTGT
>JBDGQV010000044.1:8337-23717 GCA_042218725.1 Halothece sp.
AACACCATTGCTTGGTTGAAAGTAAGTAAAATAGAAACTGGAGACTAACTGTATGACAAGAGTCTCCAGTGTTGTTTCGTTCGTTTCTTTGACTCATTATTTCTCTATGGATTCTAGTAGCAGTAGTTTGCCTGACAGGTCTTCTCAACTCAAAACTTACAGTTGGGCGAGTATTGTGGGTACCGCGATCGCGCTTTTAACCCTGACGATTCCGCCAACTATCATTACCTACTATTCCAGCAATAATGCCCTAGATACGTTGTTGCAAACCACGCCTCCCTTAACGCGATCGGGGAAATAAATCCTGTTGAAATCACTGCAAGCGTTGGCTTATGGAAACTTTATCGCAACAAGATTGTGTTCCTTGTCAAGGTGGGGTTCCTCCTGCTAGTGACGAAGAAATTGCCGAGTATCAATCTCAAATTCCAGATTGGCATCTTGTCAGGAACAAGCAAATTCCTTACTTAGAACGGAGTTACAAGTTGCCCAACTTTAAACAGGCACTTGATTTAGCTCAGCAGATTGGAGATGTAGCAGAACAAGAAGGACATCACCCAACTTTGATTGTGGAGTGGGGTAAAGTAACGGTTCAATGGTGGACTCACACCATTAAGGGATTGCATCGAAATGACTTTATTATGGCAGCTAAAACTGATAAACTAGTCAAGGAGTTTTCCCAATAAAAAATCTCCCTGCCAATTTTCCTCAGTTGGAGATTGGCAAGGAGCAGTCCAGGAATAAGAGGAGTTGGTAGGAGTTCCTTGTTGAACTGGATGGCTTTTAAGTGGGTCAACTTTGTCAGGCTGTTCTGATGAGCGGTTTCGCACTCCTTTCAAAGTTGCAAATTGGGGGAAACGGCAAAAACCCCAAACCCCTAACTCTCATCCAACTCCTTTTCTTCCTCAACGGGATGCAAAGATTTGACAATCCATTTAGCAATTGCATAAGTTAGCTATCCTATCTCTTCCTGACGCCGTTCTCCTTCGGAAGAGAATTCTCAGTCCAAACAGCAAAACAACTGATAGCAATAGCTAACGTCATCTTCACTGTTCTTATATTTCTAGGATAAAAAATCTCAGTTAATAATGTAACGTTTACTACAGAAAACTTTATATTGAATTCAGATTAATAGTAACGGCTTAGCAAGAAAACTGGTACAATCTTATTCCCCTTTTCGCTGTTGGCGTTGTTGCCAATTAAATGCCTGTTCCGTTTCCGATAAAACCGGCGATGTAATTGCTTCCCGCATATCCCACTGCACTTCTGATAATAAGACCAAACTGCTAGCAATGACGAAACCGGTTGTAACAAACTGCCAACCTGGAATCATGGGCAGAATAGCAATAGTTAGTAAATGAATTAATCCAATAAGCATAAAAAGACGGGATTTTAATCCCAGCCCAGTTAAAAAATAACCAATAGCACAACTTCCTAACCACAAAGAACACAAATTCATCAAGATAATTCCCCAACCGCCGAAAATTCCGAGATTCGTTAGGATTAAACTAAACAGCATTAAACTTCCCCACAAATACATTACCCAGGAAAGTTGTTCCACTTTTGTCCAGAAACGAGTGAGAATAACCATAGCTCCCGTGGCAATTAGCGTTAGAATTGACCAGGAATAAGCCTGTGTAATCCAACTAATGGGAAAAAATTGCGCAGTAGTAAAAATAATGAAAGCAATCCCGCCCCACAATAGAAGGGCTTGATCAATTCTGGTATAAAATCGGGAAAATAACTGATTATCGCCAAGTTCGATATTGATTTTGAGTAAGCCACAGAGGTCTTGTAAATCAAGAGCTGTTTGTTTGCGACGGATGATTGGTTCTGTGAAGTTGAAAAAAGCCATGGATATTAAAACCGAACTCCCTTAAGTAAATGTTAAGAATATCTTAACATATTGACATATATCTTTACATCTAGGCTTGGGACAGTCGTTGTTAAGCTAAGCTCTTTACTCTAATCATTTATTTGGAAAGTCAGTTTAACTTGGATTAGGGCTTGATGATTGTGGAAGTTCCACATAAGCTTGTGGCACCCTCAGAACTTGTTAGAATCTTCATGTCACTTTTAGGTTAGTTCAATTCTATAGATTTCCGATTATGTCCGCATTTGCTTCCACCACCGCAACTTTTACCCATAACGGCATCGAATATCACTACACCAGCCTGGATAAGGCGGCCGAAAAGGGATTGGGAGATATTTCACGCTTGCCACGGACGCTGAAAGTATTGCTGGAAAATTTACTGCGCCATCATGATGGTGAATCCGTTACCGATGACGATATTTATGCTTTCAAAACTTGGCTTGATCAGCGTCGTGTCGATCAAGACATCGCCTATCGTCCAGCCCGAGTACTGATGCAGGATTTTACCGGCGTGCCAGCCATTGTCGATTTAGCAGCCATGCGTGATGCGATGGTGGATCTAGGCGGCAACCCGAAGCAGATTAATCCGTTGCGCCCAGTAGATTTGGTCATTGACCATTCGGTAATGGTTGATGCTTATGCCGCTGCCAGCGCGTTCGACACTAATGTGAAAACGGAATTTGAGCGTAACCGCGAGCGTTACCGTTTCCTGCGCTGGGGGCAAGAGGCATTTAATAATTTCCGTGTTGTACCGCCTGGCACTGGAATTTGCCATCAGGTTAATCTAGAATATCTCGGGCAGGTGGTTTGGACAGAAACAACGGAGAATGGCCAAACTTGGGCCTATCCCGACACGTTGGTCGGTACTGATTCCCACACCACGATGATTAACGGATTAGCAATTCTTGGCTGGGGAGTTGGAGGAATTGAGGCCGAAGCTGCCATGCTAGGCCAACCTTATTCTATGAAAATTCCGGAAGTGGTTGGGTTTAAGCTAACTGGCGCCCTTCCCGAAGGCGCTACTGCCACCGATTTGGTGCTTACTGTTACTCAGATGTTGCGGGAATTTGGCGTTGTCGGGAAATTTGTCGAATTTTACGGGGATGGGCTGAAAAACTTAACCTTGGCCGATCGCGCCACCATTGCCAATATGTCTCCTGAATATGGCGCAACCTGCGGTTTCTTCCCCATTGATGATGAAACCTTAAACTACCTGCGCTTTACCGGACGTGATGCTGATCGGATCGCGCTCGTGGAAGATTATGCGAAACGTCAAGGATTGTGGGCTGGCGAAGGGACAGTAGAACCAGTCTTTAGCCATTATCTAGAACTGGATTTGGGTGAAGTGAGTGCTTCCCTAGCCGGGCCAAAGCGCCCGCAAGATCGCGTGACGCTAGACAAGGTTCCCGACAACTACACCGAGACAGCTGGCATTGACACCCCACGCCAACAACCAGTGGAGGGCGAAAACTATCATCTTAGCGATGGCGATGTTGTGATTGCCGCGATCACCAGCTGTACCAATACCTCCAACCCTGCTGTCATGCTAGGGGCAGGATTGCTGGCACGGAATGCACGTCAGCGTGGGATCACTGCCAAGCCCTGGGTGAAAACGTCACTCGCACCAGGATCGCAAGTCGTCACCGATTATCTGGAACAGGCTAACTTGCAGGATGATCTCGATGCCCTTGGGTTTAATTTAGTCGGCTATGGTTGCACCACCTGTATTGGCAATTCAGGGCCATTGTATGAGCCAATTGCTAAGGCTATTGATGCCCAGGATCTCAACGTGGCTGGCGTGTTATCCGGCAATCGCAATTTTGAAGGACGCATTCATCCGCAAGTAAAATCCAATTACCTAGCCTCGCCCATGCTAGTCGTAGCCTATGCCTTGGCTGGAACAGTGCGCACCGATTTGCATAATGAACCGCTGGGACAGGATAATCAGGGCAACCCGGTCTATTTGCGGGAAATTTGGCCTAGCCAGCACGATATCCAAAACCTAATTCGAGAGTCTATTACACCGGAAATGTTCCAGAAGCGGTATAGTGACGTATTTACCGGCGATGCCGAATGGAACAGCTTTGATGTGGCTGGCAGCTTGACCTATCCCTGGGATGAAAACTCCACCTATATCCAGCATCCACCCTATTTCGACAATATGCCTGCGGAAAAACCGGGCGCTCCTGGCAATATTAACGGTGCCCGTGTCCTGGCACTGCTGGGAGATAGTATTACCACTGACCATATTTCACCAGCGGGGGCAATTCCCGAAGATATGCCAGCCGGCCAATATTTGAAAGCCAATGGCGTCCCGAAAGAACAGTTCAACTCCTTTGGATCGCGCCGAGGCAATCATGAAGTGATGATGCGCGGTACCTTTGGCAATATCCGCATTCAAAACAAAATGACCCCAGACAAAACAGGGGGCTGGACTCGTCACATCCCCTCTGGCGAAGTGTTGCCCGTTTATGATGCGGCAATGCGCTACATCGATGAGGGAACACCGCTCGTGGTTATTGCCGGCAAAGAATATGGCACCGGTTCCTCCCGAGATTGGGCTGCTAAGGGCACGCGACTCCTTGGGGTTAGAGCAGTGATTGCCACCAGCTTTGAACGAATCCATCGCGCTAATTTAGTGGGAATGGGCGTTCTACCGTTGCAATTTCAAGAGGGAGAATCTGCTGAGTCATTAGGTTTGACTGGCAAAGAACAGGTCAGTATTACTGGACTTGATCGGGGAATTACTCCTCAAATGACTGTGCAGGGTCAATTCACTCGCGAGGATGGCAAAACCATTACTGTTGATCTGACCTTGCGGATTGATACCGCTGATGAGTTGAAATACATTGAGGCCGATGGGATCTTGCATTATGTTTTGTATGGGATGTTGGGAAGTTAAGGTAAAGGAGTTTCCTGACAGGACACCAGTTAGATAGCCGTTGGTTTAAAGCCGGTGGCGTGGCCACCCCAATGCAAAACTGCAACACAAGGTGAAAATTCTCAATCCCTATCCGATTTCCAAGCAGAGATAGCACTTCATTTCCAGCTCTTAGAAAAATGGGGGTGAGTTGTTCTCACCCTCTTCAATTGAGGCATTTTTGGAATAATATTAGATAACAAAAAAGCATTAGCGGTGGGGATTAAAGACTGTTATCGCTACTTTGGGATGGGATCGTAATCCGTTAAGATAAGAATTCGACTAGCAAGATAAAGAAGGAGGAAGACGCAGTGGCGGAATTCGATTATGATCTCATTATTGTTGGTGCAGGCGTCGGTGGACATGGCGCAGCTCTTCATGCTGTCAAACGGGGACTGAAGACAGCTATCATTGAAGCAAAAGAGATGGGGGGAACTTGTGTTAATCGGGGTTGCGTTCCCTCGAAAGCCCTACTTGCTGCATCAGGACGGGTAAGAGAACTCCAAAACGCCGATCACTTAAAAGATTTAGGAATTCAGGTTGGCAATGTCAATTTCGATCGCGCCACGATTGCCAATCATGCCCAAAGCCTAGCCGAAAAAATTCGAGGCGATATGAGCAATAGCCTTGATCGGATGAAAGTCGATACCATCAATGGCTGGGGAAAAGTTGTTGCACCGCAAAAAGTTAGCGTTCTCAGCGATGAAGGGGAAAAGACGATTACGGGACGCGATATTATTCTATCTCCAGGTTCAGCCCCATTTGTCCCCCCTGGCATTCAAATCGATGGAAAAACGGTTTACACCAGTGATGATGCCCTCAAATTAAGCTGGATACCGGATTGGATTGCCATTATCGGAAGCGGTTATATTGGTTTGGAATTCTCTGATATTTATTCTGCCCTCGGTTCGGAAATTAGCATGATCGAAGCGTTGGATAATCTCATGCCCGGCTTCGATCGCGATATTGCTAAGATGGCAGAACGGGTTTTAATTAAACCTCGCGATATTGAAACCCATGTCGGGGTCATGGCGAAAAGTGTTACCCCAGGCTCGCCGGTGGTCATTGAACTAGCGGATGCCAATACCAAAGAAGTGACGGAAGTATTGGAAGTTGATGCTGCCTTAGTAGCAACTGGGCGGGTTCCAGCCACGAAAAACATTGGCTTAGATAATATTGGCGTTGAAACCGATCGTCGCGGTTATATTCCCACTAACGACCATTTGCAAGTGTTAGCCAATGGTGAACCGGTACCCAATCTATGGTCCATTGGCGATGCCACAGGCAAAATGATGTTAGCACATACTGCCTCGGCGCAAGGCATCTCTGCTGTGGAAAATATCTGCGGTGATGACCATGTTGTCAATTATCGCGCAATTCCTGCAGCTGCCTTTACTCATCCCGAAATTAGTTATGTGGGGTTAACAGAAGACGCCGCCAAAGACTTAGCCAAAGAAGAAGGATTCAAAGTCAAATCCGTTCGGACCTATTTTAGAGCAAATTCTAAAGCCTTAGCCGAAGGAGAAAGCGATGGCCTGGCAAAAGTGATTTATCGTGAAGATACCGGGGAATTATTAGGGGCGCATATTATTGGCATGCATGCCTCTGATTTAATTCAAGAAGCTGCCAACGCGATCGCGTCTGGGCAACCGGTACAAGATTTAGCGTTTAATGTTCATACTCACCCCACCCTTTCCGAAGTACTGGACGAAGCCTTCAAACGCGCCGAAGTTAAGGCTTAATTATCTTCAAAATGGGGCGGAGAGACTAGACAGACTTTTCTCTTCTATCCCCATTTTTACTGGTTTACTTTTTAAGCAGTAGCCAGCTCCTAAAATATTTTTCTTTATTTAAAATAAGCAAAGCAATCCAGTTGATATCACTTTAGCAATTTGAGAATCTGTAATGAAAATTAGAAGACGACCTCCCAATCCGGCCGTTAATGTGGATACTGTCCGCTATCAAGTCGCATTTCCCAATGATGAACCCCAGAATATTTTAGAAAAAATTGTCTGGCAAAAAGAGAAGGAAGTGGATCGCGAACGGGAAAAATTGCCGTTTCTCAAGTTAGGAAAACAAGTTCGGGAAAATGCCCCACCGGCGAGAGATTTCCTAACGGCATTACACCAAGGAAAACGCAATCCTGCCCTGATTGCCGAAGTGAAAAAAGCTTCCCCGAGTAAAGGGGTAATTCGAGAAGATTTTGATCCGGTTGCGTTAGCAAAAACTTATCAAGAAGCTGGGGCAAGCTGTCTATCAGTGTTAACAGATGCTACTTTCTTTGAGGGGAGTTTTGAGAATTTAGGATTAGCTAGAGAAGCCGTTGATTTACCGGTATTATGTAAGGAATTTATTATTTATCCTTACCAAATTTATCAAGCCCGGTTAGTCGGGGCAGATGCCATTTTACTTATTGCTGCCATTTTGAATGATCAAGACTTGAACTATTTTGTAAAAATTATTAATAGCTTGGGCATCACCCCGTTGGTGGAAGTGCATACTTTAGAAGAACTCGATCGCGCCCTTGCTGTTGATGGCATCAGCCTGATCGGCATTAATAATCGCAACCTGGAAGACTTCTCGATAGATTTGCAAACCACAGCAGATCTCATTAACCAACGTCGGGAACAATTGCAGGCCAAAAACATCACTATTGTCAGTGAATCAGGATTGCATACCCCCGAAAACTTAAAAATTGTGCAACAAGCAGGGGCCAATGCCGTTTTAATTGGCGAATCGTTATTAGTTCACAGTGATCCTGGAAGCGCGATCGCGTCCCTGTATAATGGATAAAAATCCCTTCAATTCTTCAATAATTCATTCGTTTGCCTACTGCTAAACTTTGTTATGCCACCGTTACCTCTGCCTTCTCATATCCATTACGAGTTACTGTTACAACTTTTAGAACGACAAACCATCGCCGCAACCGATCAAAACCCCAATTTACGTCAGCAAACGCAACAACTCATCATTACCTTACGCAAAGCCCAAGCTCAACAAAAACATATTGAATCCATATGCAATCAAACGAATTATCCCATAGAATACCGTTGGTCATTGAATCCTGCCCCAAAAAATAATAACCCCGATGAATTTTCGTCCCCTCACTCCTAACGGCAACCATGCAGCATTTGTCGATAAGGTGAGATAATATAACACGCTAACTCCGACCGAATATCTTGATCGCGTTTTGACCAAAGAGACTGAAAACTGCAACTGGCGCTGAAAGATCATGGAAGGGAGGATTGGCATTTATTGATAGAGATCAAGGAGACCCTATGGAAAATAAAAATTTACTCATGATTCCTGGACCCACCCCGGTTCCGGAAAAGGTTCTACTCGCCCAAGCCCAACATCCCATAGGTCATCGCAGCCCGGAATTTAGTGAAATTATTGGCGAGATCAACGAAAACTTAAAATGGTTACATCAGACGCAACAAGATGTTTTAACCGTTACTGCCAGCGGTACAGGGGCGATGGAAGCCGGAATCATCAACTTTCTGAGTCCTGGCGATCGCGTTCTCGTGGGATGTAATGGGAAATTTGCGGAACGCTGGGCTGACATGACTGATGCCTTTGGCTTACAAACGGAACGGATCAATGTTGAATGGGGAGAACCTCTTGATCCGGAAGTGTTCCGTGAAAAATTGGAAGCCGATACCAACAAAGAAATCAAAGCTGTTATTATTACCCATTCTGAAACCTCTACCGGGGTGCTGAACGACTTAGAAACCATTAATCGCCACGTTAAAAATCATGGGGAAGCATTAATTATCGTTGATGCTGTTACCAGCCTTGGTGCTGTGAATATTCCCATCGATGATTGGGGATTAGATGTGGTGGCCTCCGGTTCCCAAAAAGGCTATATGATTCCTCCGGGTTTAGGGTTTATTGCGGTCAGCGAAAAAGCATGGCAAGCTTACGAAACCGCTAAATTGCCCAAATTCTACTTTGACCTCGGTGCCTATCGCAAATCGACCGCTAAAAACAGCACCCCCTATACACCGCCAATTAATCTCATGTATGGCTTAAAAGTTGCCCTCAACATGATGCGAGAAGAAGGCTTGGAAAATATCTTTGCCCGTCATGAACGGAACACCCAAGCCACTCGGGAAGCAGTGCAAGCATTGGGATTACCCTTATTAGCGGGAAATGATGTTGCCAGTCGTGCGGTGACGGCAGTTGCCCCAACCACCGTAGAAGCAGAAAAAGTCCGTTCTGTGATGAAAAAGCAATTTGATATTTCCTTGGCTGGCGGACAAAATCAACTCAAAGGCAAGATTTTCCGCATTGGTCATTTGGGCTTTGTCAGTGAACGCGATGTCTTAACCGTTGTCAGTGCCTTAGAGGAAGTCTTGCGAGAACTGGGTCATGAAACGATGACTCCCGGCGCAGGAGTCGCAGCAGCCACTCGCGTTTTTGCCGAGTCTTAATCAGACATCATTACTTTTTCATTCATAATCAATCAGTTGGGTGGACGCAAGGAAGCCCAACTTTTTTTATGGGTTAATTGAAATTTTGGGATCGTTAATGTCATGGTTTCATAACAAAATGATCCCCATAGTGAGGATGAATTCGTGAATGACCGAAAAACTGCAGATTCTCCCCTTGACCTTGCCCAGTTCTAATTTGCTAAAACTATAAATATGGTGATCCCTGGTCTTGTCGTCCTGAATCCGAAGCTCAAAACTAATGGCAAAAGCACGTCCCCCTCTCGAAGAAATGACATTGCGCCAACTGCGGAAGGTAGCTAGCGAGTATAATATCTTCCGTTACAGTCGAATGCGAAAATCTCAGTTGCTGGAAGCAATTCTGAATATTGAAAGGCAAAATCAACAATCCGGTTCGCCAGCTGTCACTTCAGAGACTCAGGAAAAGATGGAGGCGACCAAATTTGAATTGGGGACCAGCGAAAGCTCAATGAGTGAAGATGAAGACTTAGCGGTGGTGGATGAAGGATTGCCGGATTTGCCTGGCGGTTATGGGAAAAGCCGGATTGTCATGATGCCTCGCGATCCTGAATGGAGTTATGTTTACTGGGATGTGCCCAATGAACACAAAGAGGAATTGCGCCGTCAGGGGGGTCAACAACTGTTATTACGTCTCTACGATGTTACTCAGGTGAATCTGGATACTCAAACGCCACACAGCGTCAAAGAATATTTAATTGATGAACTTGCCAGAGAGTGGTATGTTCCCATTCCCATCAGCGATCGCGATTATCTTTGTGAAATTGGCTACCGCTGTGCTGATGGCACATGGTTAATGTTAGCTCGTTCCGAAGCTGTACATACACCGCCAGTTTATCCTTCGGATTGGATTGAGGATCACTTTATTGAAGTCAATTGGGAAGAACAGTTAGCGAGTCTGCCGCAAGAAGAAATCACTTTACCAGAACCCAACAATGCTCAACAAAAGAGGCGACGTTCCGGAGGATATAACGAACCCATTTACGAGGAAATCTTTGAAATGTCAGATCCCTTGGAGGGAGAACGGCTAGCCGGTTCCTTTTATAATTCCATGCCACCGAGTTCCTCGATGAATCATTATGTTTTTCCCTCTGGTGTGGGGCATCGGTCAACCTCACCAGGGCAAACGGTTAATCAGGGCAGGAATGCCTGGCAAGAGATTGCCCCAGAATTAACGCTAGTGGGAGAGACGCAAGTCATGATTTCTGGTTCCACTGAACCTCAAGCAACGGTAATTGTTGGGGAACAGCAGGTTCAAACCAATGCTGATGGAACATTTTCTTGTCAAGTTCCGTTCCACAACGGTGTCATTGAATACCCCATGGCAGCTTACTCCTGGGATGGGAAACAAATTTTTTCCCTACAAATGAAGTTAACCAAGCATCCTAATTCTGCCCATCATCATGAGGTAACTGCAGAAACTGTTTTGCAGTGGTCTTAACGACTAACGCTCTTAGAACAAGACCTCCCGAAACAAAATTGAAATTGATCAAACTTTTGCCAGGAGGTTTTCCAACCATCATTGATTAGTCATCGTTAATGACAGTTTTGGCTTGCTTCAGCATATCAATGAGCGTGTAGTGCGCATCTTCCGAATCTTGAAGGGAATGATCAAAGGTGATGCGCAACGGCACTTCATTTCCTTCAACGGTTGCCGAAAGATTCATTCCTTCACTATCCACTGAGTTTAAAGTTGCTGACTCAGCTTGAGGGGTATTGCCAAAGGTTTGGGCATACAGCAAAACAGCGTCACGATGATCTTCGTTCATGTGTTGGCAAATCCGATCGCTGATTTGAGCAGTCAATGGGTCAGCCATTTTGATGACAAAATTTCACTACATCTTCTAGTTTACTAGTTTTTTTGGGGTAGGCAACCTGAGGGCGGCCAATGACAATTAACGGTATGTTCAGGGCTTGGGCAACGGCTTGTTTAGTGTCTTCTCCGCCAGCTTTACCGGATGCTTTGCTGACAATTAAAGAAATGTTCCACTGTTGACACAGGGCTTTTTCTAATTCATAACTCACCGGTGGACGCAGGGCAATTAATTGTTGATGGGAAAATCCTGCAGACAAGGCATTTTCAAGAGACGCCATGGTCGGTAAAATACGAGCAAATAAAACGGCGTCCTGATGCCAGGATTGAAAGTAAGGAAGGGCTTTGTAACCCACGGTAAGGAGAACGCGCTGTTGATGCAAATAGATGCCTTGAACCAGTGTCTCGAAACTATCTAATTCAATCAGGTTTTTGTCATCTTGCTGAACAACTTCAGGACGTTCGTAGCGGAGATAGGGGATCTCAAACTTCTGTGACAGCGCGATCGCGCTCTCGGAAATTTCTCTAGCATAGGGATGAGAGGCATCGATAATTTTCCCAATTCCCTCATTTTGGATCAATGCTGCCATGGCAGTGGGCGAGAGTTTCCCCACTTTCACCGTAATTAAATCAGATTCTGGGTAAAGCGCGATCGCGGCTTGGGTAGTTACTGTTACCAGGCAACGCTCTCCCTGCGCCAGCAATTTTTGGGCAAGGAGGGCACTTTCGCTGGTTCCGCCAATTAACCAAATCTGTTTCATGAGAAAAAAGGGTCAACCAAAATGGTTAACCCGTTGCAGCTTGGGAACGCTTGGTAGAGACGTTCTTACCGAACGCCTATACTGAGTTAAGATAATCCTATTGAACCACTAACTGAACGTTGGCATTTTCCAAGCCACGTTGCTTAGCTTCGGATAGGGTCTTGTTAACTGCGTATTTTTGGTTAATGGAGTTGATTAACTCGGTTTGATTATGCTTTTTAGCAACGCCCCACAGATCAGCGATGAGATCATAGGTGCCGTCGCTGTTTTTGGACCACCCTAAATCGTATTCTCCTTCGAGTTCTGCAACGATGTCAGCACGGAGGCGCTGACCATTGTAACCACGCACATCAGCATTGGTTTTTACGTTGAGACCCAAGTCGCTTAAGGAAGATTTGAGAACTTCGGCATCGCTGATTTTGGTACGGAGAGTGCTAAAGTGAGACATAGTGATTTCCTCCTAAATAGATAGAGACAGTTGAGTTTAAGTGGTTTTGACACACGCGATCGTACTATGTTAAGATAGTTTACGATCTTTCATTTGAACTGCTAGCAACTTTGCTAGCCTTTCCTCCTGTTGGTACCAGGAGAGAAAGCCTGTTAGAACTCCAATCGCTGATATTCCGCGATGGAGGATGATGCAGGTCGTGCGCGCTGGTGCGCCCATTCTCGTAGTGCGTTGACCTGCTCTGTCATCGTTTGGGACAGAGGGAGAGTTGACTTGAGAGCCGCAATAATATCAAGTTGCGTAAACTCTCGATCTTGAGCGAAAGCATCGTACATTGCAGCGATTAATGCTTCCTCAATTTCTGCCCCAGAAAAACCTTCTGATAATTTTGCCAATTGTTCGATATCGAAGCGAGAAATATCGGAACGGCGTTGTTGCAGGTGGATGCGGAAGATATCTCCCCGCTCTTGTGTATTGGGTAAATCGACGAAAAAGATTTCATCAAATCGTCCTTTCCGTAAGAATTCCCCTGGCAGACGCTCCACTCGGTTAGCCGTAGCCATCACAAATACGGGAGATTCTTTTTCTTGCATCCAGGTCAGGAAGGACCCAAAAATCCGACTTGATGTTCCCCCATCTGAATCTGACGAACCGGCACTGCCAGAGAACGCTTTATCCAATTCATCAATAAATAAGATAGCAGGGGAAACTGACTCGGCGGTCTTGAGTGCATTACGCAAGTTAGCTTCTGACCGGCCGACGGTGGAACCGTCATAAATGCGGCCCATGTCCAACCTTAACAGTGGCAATCCCCACAAACGGGCAGTTGTTTTCGCTGTTAAGGATTTTCCACAACCAGGAACTCCTAAAATTAACATTCCTTTGGGTTGGGGAAGACCATATTCTCTAGCTTTTTCGGTAAAGGCTTCTGAGCGTGACCTTAACCATTTCTTCAGTTCTCCTAAGCCCCCAATGTTATCAATGGTGGTATCTTCTTCTAGAAATTCTAGAATCCCATTCCGACGAATCAGTTGTTTCTTCTCAGAGAGAACAACATCTACCTCTTCTTCTGAGAAACGCCCAGAAGTGACATATACTTTGCGGAATACTTTTTCAGCTTCGTCACGGGTTAAACCGAGCGTAGCTTGTAACAGTTTTTCTCGAACATTGGGGTCAATGTGACGCTGGTTCGTTTTCTCTAACTGCTTAGTCAGAACCTCATCCAATTCCGCTAAGGTCGGTAAGGGATAGTCGAGAACCACCACTTCTTTTTCCAGTTCCACGGGAACTTGCTGCACCGGCGACATGACAATAATAATTTTGTCTGTCCCCTTGAAACTCGCAATTGCATCTCTTAGCCATCGCGTTGTTGCAGGAGAATCAATAAACGGATGTAAATCTTTGAATATATAGATCCCTGCTTCCTTTTGCCGAACTACCCATTCAATCGCTGCCTCCGGAGAGACTGTGTTGCGCTGGGGCGTTTGCTGTGAGTTTCCATACTCCCTAATGCCATGGGTCACTGTCCAAACATAGACGGACCGGGAGTTTGCTTCGTCCACAATATCGGCAATTGCTTGCTCAGCCCGCTCCTCCTCTGGAGTAACGAGATAAATAAGAGGATATTGAGCTTTAATTAAGACACTGAGCTCTTCGCGCATGGCTTTCACCTTATCCTTAATGCAGTCCTACCCTTGATGAGCAGCGGGTCATCTCGGTTTAGGGTTTACTTAGCAGGGAACTAATTGTTCCTGATCTTGCGAGTCGGAGTGGTCAGCATTGACCTGTTGACTCACTTGTTCGGTAGCAAGTTCTTCCGTGTTAACTGATGATTGAGCCTGGAGAGCAGTTAGCTCGCCATTCTCGATCCTTAGCGAACTTTCACATTGAGGGCACTCATAAAGACGATAGGTTTGACCTTGTCTTTGTTGTTGAGTTTCTTCAACCACATCCGAGTGATTGAGATAAAACACTACTGCTTGTTCAACCAAGCCTGACATCGATTCACCGCCAGTAGCGGCTTGGATCTTTAATTGACGGTGAACATCTGGTGGAAGATAAAGCGTAACTTTTTGCTTATCTGACATATCATTCATTTTGGTTTTACCCGGGTATTAGTTTCTTACTTTAGCGATATTTTCTAATACCGTCAAGCTGTTACGACAGCATAATGGCATTTTTGTAATATTACTTAACATTATTCTGCTTTTTCCTCGACAATCAAGGTTAAACTCACCCAAGTTCCGCGTTCATCATAGCGACGCATTAAGCGTTGACGGCAGTTGGCATCGATTAACCATCCGGCTTCTAAAAAAAATGGCTGGCGATTCTTGATTTGTTGCGGAGTAGTACAAGAAGCCCCTCCGGGCAATAATAAAACTTGTACTGTATGGACACCTTGCTCAAAAACAAGACAATGATTATCAATTTTGGCGGAAGAGGTAAATTCCCATTGTTGCGTTTTTAGAGTTTGGTTAAGAATATTTCCCTCTCGCTCAATATTGAGTTGAGTTGAATAGGTCTCACGAGGGGTTAAATCAGGATATAACGTAATTGCTTTTCCGTGCCATGTTCCTATTAATTGTTCTATGCTCAAGGGAGGAGAAGATGGCGTTGTTGTTCCCTGACGGTATTCTCGAATCAGGGTAATGGTTTCAAGTTCACTGTCTTGATTGTAAAGAGGAACCAATCGCAAACGCCGATCGCGCTCAATAAACCCCAATTCCGCCCCAAATTCAGTAAAGGGGGCAAATTGCCTGGAACCCACTGAAAATGCCCCATTTTCAAAAATGAGAGTATTGCGGTTCAAGCTCTGATACTCCATTGTCTCTTGGCTTGTCTGTTCACCATTGAACGCTGAAAATTTTTCAATGGTTTGGCGAACAGTTTGTTCCTCATTTAAAGCTTGCAAAGAAACGACGGTAGGGGTATCGTCTAGAATTTTTCCCTGTGGCGATAGACGAGTAAACGATCCCTCCCATACTCCCTGATGAGTCAGTAAATTATTCCACTGTTGGGTCATGATTCCCTCTCAAGTTTTCCTTTACCGTTTCTATCTTAAAGGCGAGAATTTCACAGAGTGGGCGGAAGTGAGAGTTA
>JBDGQV010000045.1:0-5323 GCA_042218725.1 Halothece sp.
CCGCGACTAATCGCTCACGCGATGTAGTCGGAGAATCCTTGCCACGTATGTTGAAATTGAGTAAGTAACCAAGCACCCACTTCACTATGACTCATTTTCCGAGTGCGTTGTAGTGCTGTTTCTAAAAGAGAAATGTCTAATCCAGACAAGACTTGAGATTCGTTAATTCTAAAGCTACCTTTTGTATTCATCGCAAAAGCAAGGATTTTTCCTTGTTCTACATCAATAATCCAATATTCTTCGACTCCTAATGCTTCATACAGCGATCGTTTATTTCCTTGATCATCCAATAGAGAGGTTTTAGCGACTTCAATGACGAGGGTTGGTGGCGGATATTTATCTAGATTAATAATTCCAGTTCCCCAAGGAATGCTTTTTGCTATTTTTCCAATATAAAAAGAGACATTGGGCTGCGCTTCTCTCACCCCTGGTTGGCGATAACTACAGTTATCATTGCCGTTTAATTCAATGTTTTTAAGGGTTGCGAACAAATTAACTGCATAAAGAATAATATTATGATCTCTTGAATGCTCATTGCTAACAGGTGACATTTCTAGCCTGATATGATTGCAGTGAAAATAACTCTTGTTTTTTTGCTCACTCAAGCTGTCTAACACCTGTAGATATTCTTCCCAAGTGCCAACAATCCAAGTGTCTGTAGGAATTTGAATGTTTGTTTGACGACTCATAATTAAAAAATTACTTAGGTTGAATAATCGGACAAACGCGATCGTCCTCTGGAGTTTCTAAAATGGGATCAGCACCAGCTAAAAGGGATTTAATTTGCGTTTGTAGGTGTTGTAGGGCTTGAATTTGTTGGTCAATTTCAGTGACTTTATCCTCTAGTTTTTCTTTAACATCGTGACAGGGTAACTCGCCGCGATCGCGCACTTCTAAAATTTGTCTGATTTCCTCCAAACTCATGCCTAATCTCTGAGCTTGTTTAATAAACTGTAAGCGAATCAGGGTCATTTTATCATCAAATAAACGAAACCCCCCGCGCGATCGTTTTACCGCATGAATTAATCCTAAATCTTCGTAATAGCGAATGGTTTTTACCGATAAACCACTGACTTTGCTTAATTCACCAATTTGGACTAAATTAGAAACTGTAACTGACATTTTGGAAGTAAGAAAATAAATAATTATCTGTTCAAATTACCTTCCCTTTTACTGATTTAGGGAAAAATAAATCCTAATTTGAATCGATAGCAATTCTTCTTTAGGAAGTTGTACTTATAGCAATCTCCGAATCAGATATGAGAAGGGGATGCAATCTAGTTCCCGCAAGATTGGGCTGCGGAATGCGGGTTAGGGGGCTGAGACTTCTCACCACTCATCTCCGATTGCTATAGTTGTCAACTGAGGGAAAAACAAAAGTTAAGGACTAACTACATAATAAGTCATCTTTAACTTTTATTCTTATTGCTATTGAAAAAAAGAAACTACTGTGGTTGTTCAGGGTTCATATTGTTCATTTGATTACTCTCTCTAGTCTCATTCATCATCTGTTGCATCTTTTCCATATGATTCATCATTTCTTGTAAATTTGTCATCATATATTCGTGATGTTCTTGCATAGCCTGACGTTGTTTTGGAGTCATATTTTCCATCATCTGTCTCATTTGTTGCATCTGTTCCATATTTTGATTCATTGGCATACTAGGACGATTGCGAGGAACACTTCTCTCTTCCTCTTGTGGGGCTTGAGCAAAAGCTGTCATCCCATTCAAGCTAAAAATTCCGAAAGCAGTAATGAGTCCGCCAATTGCTATATTTTGCAGTAGGTGAGATTTCATTTTTAATTCCTCTTAAATAACTATCTACTTATAAACATAAACCCTCCACTCGAATGGAGGGTGTTGTCTGAGTAATAAAACTTAATCGAGTAGCCTGAAGACATCTAGGAATGCTGTTGATAAACTTGCGTCTTTCCCTGTTCCGTGAAAGTAAACACAGTATAAGGTTCTTTCATATCTCCAGACTCCATTCCCGGTGATCCAATCGGCATTCCTGGAACAGCAATTCCCGCAACATCAGGTTTTTCTCGCAATAAACGTTTAATATCACTAGCAGGAATATGTCCTTCCACCACATAACCATTAATTACGGCGGTGTGACAAGCCATTAAATTTTGAGGAACATTATTCTCGGTTTTAATGGTTTCCAAATCTTCCGTGACGTTATCTTTAACCGTAAATCCTTTCGCCTTGAGATGTTCTACCCAACCATAACAACAGCCACAAGTGGGACTACGATAAGAGGTAATTTGTAAGGCTTTGGGTGATAAAGTATTAGCTGGAGAAGGATTAATTGCGGCATAAATTCCAGCACCCATACCACCTGTAATTATCACCGCGCCCAAAGAAAGTAACCATCTGCGATTTAACATTATTTTTTCTCCTGTAAAGTTGAAATTGAATAATTTAGAGTGACCGTTGAAAATTAGCTTTTAATTGCCAGTCTGTTTCTAATTGCGGACCATCTAAAGATTGATAAAGAGGAAAAGCAAACTCTAATCCTAGCTTGGTTTTTGGGGGAGTAAATTCTACACCTAACGCTAAATCTAACCTTGTTTCTCCTTGTAAATCTGGATCAGCATTCGGTACAAGATTAGGATTTAAACGCGAGTCAGCACCATCAACATTACCAATAGTATTCCCTTCCAAACGAATCGAACTAGCAAATTGATCAGTCCAATTTCGTTTCAGCCATCCCGACACAGTTAACTCATTTCCTAAACGATAGTTATTATCATTTTTTCCTAAACGTAAAACTGTGTTGGCTTGCGCTCCCCATGCTCCATTTTTGCTACGATTAACATAAGAAATGCTCGGATAAATATCCACTGTTCCCGATCCAATTTGCATCGGATAGGCTAAAATTTGGTCATTTCCTGCAGGAGTATCATCGGTTTCCTCAATTGAACCAGTGGGAAAACTAACCCCAAATTTAATTTGTAAGTTTTCTTTTGGCGTTTTTAGAGCATTATAAGCCCCTGTCAATTTTAAATCACCAAACCCCTCAGAATTAGTAGTAAATTTTTGACCACTACGAGTGAGAAAATCCATTTCTTTCGAGAGATAAGGTAACATTACCATAGCTGACCAATCGGGATTTGCCATATACATTACTCTTAACATATGACCTTGCATGATCATCCGAGTTGGAGTCACGGGAAATTGTTGTAATACCTCTTGATCGGTTAAATCGTCTGTTCCATCTCGACTACCATCCATATCCATAAACATATATTGATAAGAAAATTTCCATGGTGAGGGAACAGTTTTAGAAACATGAGTATGTGCGATTGCTGGTGTTGATAAAGCAATGCTACTGAAAAAGGTCAAGCAAATAAGAGATAGTTTTTGTTTCACTTTTTGAGATGAAAATAATTAATGGGGGAAAGTTCTAATTGGAATTGCTTTCAGGCTTTGCTTTCTTTTTCTTCTTTTTCGGTAAAGGAATTTGCAACCAAACAATAATTCCTGTTACTAATAAAATTAAAATGCCAAACGCATTTAAGAAAGGATAAAGCCACGTTAAATCTAATGTGCCAAATTTTCCTTTATGAATATCCAGTAACCAAAGAAACTGTTGTGATTCTCCCGTTAAAACAGCAACTTGAAACAGAGAACCAGTAAGAAGAGTTAATAGCATCGGTAACACCATAATTGGTGCAAACCAGCGATGAAGTTGTCGTAAATAACGATGATTAAAGGGCATGATTAAAGAAGTTCTTGTTGTCTAGTCGCCTTTTTAGAAATATTATCTATAGCGGTGAATCCGTTTTTTTAAGGCGTACAATAAAAAGGGAGCGACAATTATTAAACCCAGTAGAGTTTCTCCTACAGTAGGAATTTTAGCGATGGTAAGGGTTTGATTTTGAGTGGTGGGTTGTTCTTCGTGTGAATCAGTTTGTTGAGTTTGATGAGCAGATTGTTCTTCGTGTGAATCAGTTTGGGTTTCGTTAGAAGGGGATTGATTTGGCTTACTGTTTAAGGATTTTTCCTCAGTTTTAGTTTCTGTTTTCTCAACAGAAGTAGATTGATCTGGCTTACTGTTTAAGGATTTTTCCTCAGTTTTGGTTTCTGTTTTCTCAACATGACCAGAATGGGCAAAAACGGGTAGGCTGGTTAAAACAGTTCCCGTTGTGATGAGTGTCGTATTAACAGATGTTCTGTGTTTCATTGGCATCTCCCAATTTAGTAGTTGTCTCTAGAGTACACTCTCCAGTCTAGAGGAGAGTTTATTAAATAAGAAAAAGTAATTCTTTTGTTATTAAGTATTAGGTTAATTGATTAATAACGTTCTAAGCTAATTTAGTGCGTCGCAGTAACATGGAGTTAATCGCCACAATAACAGTGGAAAGACTCATTAATAGAGCGCCGACTGCAGGGGATAATAAAATTCCCCAGCTATAAGCAACACCAGCAGCCAGAGGAATCGCAATCACGTTATATCCTGTTGCCCAAAATAAATTTTGGATCATTTTGCCATAGCTTTTCTGGGCGAGGTTAAGGGCTTTAACAGCATCAAGCGGATTATCTTCGATTAAGACTAAATCAGCTGATTCAATGGCGACATTTGTTCCAGCCCCAATAGCAATTCCTAAATCTGCTTCTAGCAAGGCAGCTGCGTCGTTAATCCCATCACCAACAAAAGCGGTTGGACTTTCTTGTTTTAGGATTTTGATTTTTTCTACTTTATCTTCTGGTAAAACCCGCGCATAAAAGCGATCAATCCCTAAATCTTGAGCAACGGCTTGAGCAACTTTTTCCGAGTCGCCTGTAATCATAACTACTTGCAGATTTTTCTCATGGAGTTGTCGGACAGCAGCTTTGGCTTGTTCTCGAACCTGATCCGCCATGGTAATTACGGCAAGGGCACTGGTATCATCCATTAGAATGACAACACTTTCTCCGCGTTCCTCTGCTTTTTGCAATTTTGATTTGAGCTCTCCTGAGAAGTCTAACTGTTTCTCCTCTACCCATTCTGCTCTTCCTAGATAATAGGTTTGACCAGAAACGTCTCCTTGTATCCCGCGACCGGTGATAGACTCAAAATTTTGCGTTTGAGGGAGTTTTAAGTTTTGAGTTTGGGCAGCTTCCACAATGGCTTTTCCTAGGGGATGTTCCGAAGCAACTTCTAAAGCAGCAGCAATTTTAAGGGCTTCCATTTCTGAGATACTATCTGTAGCGATATGCTGAACAGCAAACTTTCCTTCTGTTAAGGTTCCCGTTTTATCAAAAGCAATGGTTCTAATATCTTTAGCGCGTTCCATTGCTTCGCGATTGCGAACTAAAATCCCGTTGTTGGCAGC
>JBDGQV010000045.1:5423-7315 GCA_042218725.1 Halothece sp.
CTAATGGTTGTGTCTTCTCCTGTGCGCGTTACTTTTACCTTAATCGCTCCTTCATTATTGACCGAACCGGCGACAACTTCATCTTCTTCTTTTTTACTCACTGGTCGAGATTCACCGGTTAAAAAGGCTTCATTGACGCTGGTTTTTCCTTCCATTACTATCCCATCGTTGGGAATTTGTTCTCCTGGACGAATCAATACCCAATCATTGGCTTGAATTTCATTGATGGGAATATCTTCAATGTTGCCTTGGTTATCGGTAATACGATGAGCTTGGGAGGGAACTAAACTCGCCAGATGTTCTAATGCCTTTGAGGCACCTGCCACTGAAGCCATTTCCACCCAATGCCCTAACAGCATGATATCGACTAAAGTGGCTAATTCCCAATAAAATGGTTTTCCCTCTAAACCAAGAGACACGGCAATACTATAGATAAAGGCAACTGTAATCGCGATCGCGATCAGGGTCATCATGCCAATTTTACTTTGAAATTCCTGCCATGCCCCTTTTAGAAAGACCCAACCACCGTAAAAGTAAACAATAATCCCCAGAATAGGATTCACCCAGTTCACTCCTGGAAATGTGATCGCTTGATAATTTAACCAAGTTTGGATCAGATCGGAAAAATAGAGAATAGGCAGGGTTAAAATTAGGCAAATGAAAAAACGTTGCTTAAAAATGGCTGGGTCATGATGAGCATGATCATTGCCATGATGTTGATGATGGGAAGAGTGGTGAGAATGGCTCATGAGTGGAATGAGTAGTAATGTTTGCTTTTTAATTTCATTAGAAACTCTCCAGTAAACAGGAGAGTCAATTTAAGTTTAAAAAACTTAACCATCAACTTTTACCCCTTGACCTTCAAGTTGACTTTAAGCTTTAAGCTAAAACTGAAGTTAAATAAGAGGTTAATTAAATGACTAAACGTTTGGTAGAAGTTTTTACCGCTGGCTGTCCTTTGTGTGATCAAGCAGTACAATTAGTGCAAAATCTTGCTTGTGATCAATGTGAAATTCAAGTTTGGGATTTACGGGAAGGATGCGCTACCAATGAATGTCGAGAAAAAGCAAAACAATATGGGATTCATCGTGTTCCTGCGGTTGTCGTTAATGGTAAATTAGCCGAATGTTGTACCAATCAGCAACCGATTAATCGTGATGCTTTAATCGCAGCAGGAATTGGACAAGGTTAATGTCATTAAATTATTAATCAAAGTGGAGTGGAATGACTCCACTCCCTCTCAAAATTAAGAGGAGAAAATAATATGAAAGAATGCTTATCAATTGGAAAATTAAGCGATCGGGTGGGACTTTCTAAGCCAACGATTCGCTACTATGAAGAATTAGGACTTCTTGATCCTCCCCAGCGCAATGCCTCTGGTTATCGCATTTATTCAGATACCGATGAAGAACGCCTAAATTTTATCCTGAAAGCCAAAAAATTTGGACTTTCTCTTGAGGAAATTAAACAACTTATTACTGTGCGTAAAAATGGAACGCCACCTTGTCAAGAATTAAAACAAATGGTGCAAAATCATCTTTTTAGAGTTGATCAACACTTACAAGAATTATGGGAATTTCGAGAAGAATTAAAACATAAATCTGAACAGGTCGATCGCGCACTGAATGAGCAAGTAGAAATTTCAGAAGAAGTTTGTCAAGGAAAAATCTGTGGCTTAATTGAAAATAACTCCTAAACAAAGTTTTATCGCTAGTTTAACAGGAACAATTATCGTCGCGTTATGTTGCTTTACACCCATTTTAGTTGTTATTTTAACAGCAATTGGTTTAGGAAGAATTATTGGCTATTTAGATTATATTTTACTCCCAGCATTAGCGATTTTATTAATTTTAACGACCGCGTCTTATCGTCGTTATCGTAAAAGTCAAAAA
>JBDGQV010000046.1:0-2648 GCA_042218725.1 Halothece sp.
CGGGCGATAAAGGAGTTTCTGCTTGCAAGCGTGCCCCCCAAACTTCCTCATCGCGGACACCGTGAAAGATGGCATCAAAAAAGCCTCCTCGATCATCGTTAGGAACATTGCTTGTTTCAGACGTTCGGTAGAATCCTTGCAATTTAACTTCACTGCCCCATAAATCCTCGTGAGTATAGTCGAGGCTAATCAGGGTATTATCAATGCCAGGGGCAGTCGCATCATCGACAAAATCGATTTCTCTTTCTTCAACCAATCCCTTGCCGTCAGGATCATCAGGATTAGCGACAGGTAAAAGTTCAAAATCAATATTGTTTTCTTTATGGTTCGCTGTCAGTTGTAAGCGTTGGTCTTTAGTCAAATCAATGCCTACTTTTCCCAGGATGTTAAACGATTCTGTATTGTCAGTTGTGGTGTTGTTGGTCGGACGGCGATCCCCCTCAGCATCGAAACTGGTGCCCGCTTGTTGTCGCGATAAAGTTAGAGTTAGGTCTAAATTTTCCTTGTTGTAAAAGAGGGTCTGACGCTGTTCGTTGCCAAAACTTTCTCCCTCTAAATTGCCCAAGGCGGCGTCAGTTCCGATTTCAGTTGTTGCTGTGAACCCTTCTTCTTTTGGGCTGCGGGTAATAATATTGATTACTCCTCCTACCGCATCGCTGCCATAAATAGCCGTGGGACCCCGTACCACTTCAATGCGCTCGATCGCGCTGGGGTCAATGTAGCTCAGTTGGACATTGGTACTGCGGTTCAGTTTGGTGGGAACGCCATCAATTAGCACAGAAAATTCGCGACCGCGCAAAGTTTGCGCATTGGACCGATTGGTAAAGTTCGGGGGTCCCAAACCGGGAACGGTGCGACCCAGGATATTGATGAGATTGCGATCGAGGTTTGCCTGTTGTTCAATTTCCTCGCGATCAATTACTGTCACTGACCGCGGCACATCTTGTTGGCGTTCTTCGGTTCGCGTTGCTGTCACCACCAGTTCAATGGGTTTTTGCTGTCCCGCCTCCGGTTGCTGTGGCGTTGGCGCAGGTTCTTCTTCTGGCGTCGCTGCTGGGGCATGTTCTTCGGCTGTGGTCATTTCCGTGCTGACATTGAGAGCAATTCCTTGAGGTGTCGTATTGACTTTTGCAGTGGGCACTTCCTCTGTGCCAACCAGCTTTACTCGCACGGTATTGGCATATTGCTGAACCACTTCCACTGAGGCAATCCCTGGCGCTGGATTTTGTTGGGAAATTTGTTCCCCTTCCGGTAACTGCAGTTGGGTATTAATCAAGTCAATGATTAAGGTTTCCCCATAGGTGGTCCGAAAGGTTTCCGGTTGCTTACCCGTTGGGCTTTCTAAAATCAATTCAAGACCACGATCTGTTTGTTGAACTTGAATGTTAGTTACGGCAATTCCCTGTGCCGAGGCGGGTTGGACAACTACTGCTGGGGTTGCTAGGGCAATCGCGCCTCCGATTAAATAGTTTCTGATCATATCTCCTTCACACCTTCTTATAAACTCTTGTTCCTGTTTGCAAGAACAGCATTAACTGTTTTTTGCTTATTTGCGTTAAATTCTCAACAAGTATAGAGAGCAGCGGGGCGCGATCGCTAGCTATTTTGAACCAAAATCAAACTTTTTTTGAACCGAAATCGAACTTTTTGATTGCGGGGCGCGATCATTGTTTAAATTGAAAGTAGCAATAATTTATCAATCAAACGTAGTGAAACGTGAAGAAATCTTATCAAAACTGGAAGAACACCAAGAAGAACTGAAACAATTGGGTGTTAAATCGTTGTACTTATTTGGCTCTATCGCTCGCGATGAAGCCACTAAAGAAAGCGATGCCGATTTTCTTGTGGAAGTCGAAAGACCAGCCGGTTTATTTAAATTTTCGCGAATTGAACGTTATTTGGAGAAGCAATTGGGATGTCCCGTTGATTTAGGAACTCAGGAATCATTACGAGAACATTGTCGTCAACCGGTTTTTAAGGATTTAATTCGTATTCTTTAAAATGTCTAGAAATTGGCAACAACGGATTCAAGACATTCAAAGCGCGATCGCGAAAATCCAAAACTATACCCAGGAATTAACATTTGACGAATTTCAAAATCAGTCTGCAATTGTAGATGCTGTTCTCTACAACTTTACGGTTATTGGAGAAGCAGTGAGAATGATTCCAGAAGACATCCAAATTCGTTATCCAGAAGTTCCTTGGCAAGATATGAAGGCACTTCGGAATCGGATGGTACATGAGTATTTTAAAGTTAGCTATGAAATAATCTGGGATACAATTCAGTACGATCTAGACCAATTAATTCCCCAGTTAAAGCGAATTTTAGAAATTGAATCTAATTAAAGCGTTTTTTTGCGCCAATGGCGTTGATAAGCCTTGGGATTAACACCAAACTTTTGACGAAAGGCATTAGCAAATTGACTGCGGCTGCGATAACCGATCGCGCGAGCGACTTCCTGCACCGATTGATTGGTATCCAGCAACAGGTGTTTTGCTTGTTCCAAACGACGATCGCGCAAGTATTCAAACGGGGTGGTCTGAAACACTTGCTGAAATCCTTCTTTCAATTTCCGTTCATTTAATCCCACCTGACGGGCTAACTGAGATAAGGTGGGAGCCTGGTTCAAAGCTTTTTCTAAAATGTG
>JBDGQV010000046.1:2748-13002 GCA_042218725.1 Halothece sp.
TGAGATTGGGTTTGATATCCCCCATTGATAAGATCTTGATGCTCCTGTCGGGATAGGATAATCGTCATCCGTTATAAACCGTCATAGCTCCTGATTTTGAATTAATTGCAATTATATCGCAATAAAAGTCAGGGTTAAATTAATGAATAATGACAAAATTAGGGGGATAAGGGGAAAATGGGGAAAAAATAACAAATCAGGAATAATCAATAACAAACAATGAAATCAATTACGGTCATTGGATCAACGGGTTCCATTGGTACACAAACCCTAGAGATTGCCACTCAATATCCAGAAGAATTTAGAATTGTCGGGTTAGCAGCCGGCAACAACATTGAACTGTTAGCGCAACAAGTGCAACACTTTCATCCCGAAATTGTGGCTACCTGCTACGAGGAGAAACTGCCGGAATTGCAGGAGGCGTTGCAAGGGCTGGATTATTCTCCCATTATCCTTGCTGGTGAAGAAGGGATTGCCGAAGTCGCTAGATATGGCGATGCCGAAAGTGTAGTAACCGGCATTGTCGGTTGTGCCGGGTTAATGCCTACCATTGCTGCCATTAAGGCGGGTAAAAATATTGCCCTGGCCAATAAAGAAACGCTAATTTCCGGTGCGCCAGTGGTTTTACCTTTAGTGGAAAAACATGGCGTGAAGTTGCTGCCGGCTGATTCCGAACATTCCGCGATTTTTCAATGTCTGCAGGGGGTTCCCGAAAACGGTTTGCGACGCATTTTATTAACTGCCTCAGGTGGGGCATTCCGCGATTGGCCAGTGGAGAAGTTGCCAGAGGTTACTGTAGCTGATGCCTTAAAACATCCGAACTGGTCCATGGGTCAAAAAATTACCATTGATTCGGCCACCTTGATGAATAAGGGTTTAGAGGTCATTGAGGCGCATTATCTCTTTGGCTTGAATTATGACCAAATTGACATTGTTATTCACCCGCAGAGTATTATTCACTCCCTCATTGAATTGCAGGATACTTCAGTATTGGCGCAGTTGGGATGGCCTGATATGCGCTTACCCTTACTCTATGCTTTATCGTATCCTGACCGTCTCTATACCGATTGGGAACCCTTAGATTTAGTCAAGGCAGGAAGTTTAACCTTTAAAGATCCCGATCACGATAAATATCCTTGTATGCAATTGGCTTATGCCGCTGGCCGGGAAGGGGGATTAATGCCTGCCGTGTTGAATGCGGCGAATGAACAAGCGGTTGCCCTATTTTTAGAAGAGAGAATCGGCTTTTTAGATATTCCGCGTCTCATTGAAACAGTCTGCGATCGCGCTTCCAGCTATAATACCCAAGCGCCAACGTTAGACGATATCCTAGAAGTGAACCAAACCGCAAGACAAGAGGTATTATCAGCAGCACAATCTCTAAACACAGTCACCGCATGAATGTTCCGCCTCTCTCCGGGTGGTCCCTTGATGAGCGCGATCCAGACACGATTCAAGACTGGCTAAAACAATCGCAATGGTTTTATGACCATTATTTTCAGGTAGAAAGCGACGGTTGGGAACATATTCCCGATGATGGGGCAGCCTTGGTGGTGGGGTCTCATAATGGCGGCCTCGCTGCCCCTGACATGATGATGACTATCTATGAGTGGTTTTGTCGCTTTGGAATGGAAAGACCGGCCTATGGGCTAATGCACCCTCATGTGTGGAAAGCTTATCCCCCTTTAGCGCAAACAGCGACGAAATTGGGCAGCATCCGGGCGGATCCGCGAATGGCCATTCCTGCCCTACAAAGAGGGGCTTGTGTTCTGGTTTATCCCGGCGGCGGCAAAGAGGTGTTTCGACCGTATTGGGAGCGCGATCAGGTGAAGTTTTATGGGCGTCAGGGCTTCATTAAACTGGCGTTGCGAGAGAATGTCCCTATTATTCCCATTGTATCTTGGGGAGCCCATGAAACCTTATTTGTGTTAGCCGATATTTATGAACCCATGAAGGCTTTTTTGGAAACTTTTAACCTGCCTTGGTTATTTAATCTTGATCCGGAAGTCTTTCCCATTTACCTAGGGTTGCCTTGGGGCATTAGTTTTGGGCCGTTGCTCAATTTTCCCCTTCCGGCAAAAATTCATTTGCGTGTGTGTCCGCCCATTATTTTTGAACGCTACGGACGAGACGCGGCAAAAGATTCAGGTTACGTACAACAATGCTATAACATAGTTTTACAACAAATGCAGGGCCATCTCAATCAATTAATTGCTGAATCAAGATGAACCACTGGCGGTACTTGACTGACAGGGGCAGGTTTCATTTCTCCTCGGGTATCGAGAATAAAGACTAAAACTAGATAAGCAACGGCAATTAAGATAGAAATTGCACCCGTTATGATGGCAACAATTTGTCCTTTTGTCATTCAAATTGAGGGATTATAGACTGCTATTTTTTTAGCATATCATCCGCTTAGGCTGGTTGTTTTTTTTGAGCTCTCAAATCTTTATTTCTAGTCTTTCAATCAAGGGGGAGGCAACGCTTGCTGATGCCATTCCCCCTAAATTCAATTCAAATTACTGATCAAATAACCATTCAAACTCTTGGCGCAGGGCTTCCGAATTAGTCACACGCGCTACTAATAAACTATCTTCTCTGACTTCTTTTAATTGTTGATGCCAGTGTTGGATGGATTCTTCCGACTTCATCCAAAAATTTACAATTTCCTGTAAAACTTGATCCCAATCCCAATTCGGTTTATGGGGAATCATTTTTGTAGCTTTAATTAAGCCATCTAAAGAACAATCGTAACTGCCAAGATAGGTTTTGCTACGATTGGGTTTTCTGGCAAATTGGTGTTGAAATTGAACAAATTTTCCGATGGGAGTAACACCAACGATATCGAATGTATAGGCCATAACGAAACTAATTGAGACAATGATGGAATTCTCCATTTTGTAGTTTTATATTCTAAACACTGATTCTCTCAACAATGGTTTATGATAAACATTTTCGTTAAAAAAATATAAAAAACTTTTAAAAATGTTGCGATTTCCTATTGGTGATCTCTCTAAAGGGAGATGACATGGGCAAAGCAATTATCTTAATCAAAAACAATTATTCAAATGATCTGGCATCAATCATTCATTTAGCTTGATGAAATTTACCAGTTTTGGGGAATAATGGAAGGGGAAGTATTGTAGGGGAGATCAGATGGATTCTGTTACGCCCAAGCCTGAGGTAAACACTACTGACCAAGAAGCAACTCGTGTGGTACAAACCTGGGATTTAAAGAAAGTTTATCGCACAGGATTTTGGTTGAATCAAAAAGTAGAATCGCTCAAAGGCTGTACGCTGACAGTATATGAAGGAGAAACCTTTGGCTTGCTCGGACCTAATGGCGCGGGCAAAACGACACTATTAAAAATTCTACTGGGAATTGTCCGGGCTAGTTCCGGACGAGCCGTGTTGTTAGGAAAACCTATCGGCGATCGCGCTGTGAAACAACGCATTGGTTACTTGCCAGAGAATCCTTATCTTTACGATTTTCTCACTGCTTGGGAATTTTTGCAATTTACTGCTGGACTGTTTCAAATTCCTCCCGCCACACAAAAGCAACGCATCCCGCAATTAATTGATACGGTGGGCATTGATCGCAAAACTGCCAAAAAGAAACAATTGCGCCAATATTCCAAGGGAATGTTGCAACGGATTGGCATGGCACAAGCGTTAATCAATGACCCAGACGTGGTGTTTTTAGATGAACCCATGTCGGGGTTGGATCCCATTGGTCGGTATCAAATCCGCCAAATTATTTTAGCATTGAAAGAACAGGGCAAAACCATCTTTTTTAATTCTCATGTTTTAGGGGATGTGGAACAAATCTGCGATCGCGTTGCGATTTTAGCCCAAGGAGATATTATCTGTTCCGGTTCCTTAGATGAACTGCTCGGCAGCAAAGATATTTATCAAGTTGTGGGACGAGGAGGCAATTCCGACCAATTAAAACAATGGATTAATAACCTTGACTTTAGCGATAATCGGTGGTTCGGTCAACTCCAATCCGGAACAGATTTAGAAAGCTTTTTAGCAGCGTTAGAGCAAATGAATGCGGAAGTATTAGAACTAAAATTAGCCCGCGTCTCCTTAGAAGAATTTTTCTTGCAACAGTTACGAAAGAAAGGGATTGAAACCAGTAAATAGATAATTTTTTGACGATATATTTATCCTTTCTCTCAAGAGAGGCAATAATGATCATCATTGATTCTGAATCCCATGCTCTCTTTTTTGAGTAAAATAGAAGGGATTCTAATAAAGATTATCCCACCCCAATATGCGTGTTGAAGCCTGTTGTCAATTTTTACTGAAAGAACTTTTACCAAATATTGATCCGAATCGAGAAGGTGTTTGTTTAGATGTTGGCGTGGGAAACTTTGCCTTTTATTGTGATTTATTTTCTAAGCTAGGATTTTCTAGTGTTGCAGTTGAGCCGTTTCCAAACTGGAAATTACGTCGTATTTGTCAGCGTCGTTCTATTCAGTTGCTAGAATATTGCTTATCTGATCGCAATGGAACTCAAACTTTATATTTAGGGCGATTTGCAAGCCTAGCCAATGGTAATTTTAATTCTCTTGAATCAGAATGGTTTGCCTCTTCTAAAAAGACAAAAATCGTTTCCACAATAAATTTATTAGAGTTATTAAGAATTACTGCTGCTTCTAAAATTACTTGTCTCAAGCTCGATATTGAAGGTTGGGAAATTGTCGTCATGGAACAATTAAAAGCCTTATCTTCTTCACAACTTCCCCAAGTCATTATGTTTGAATATGGGGGAGGGTGTCGTCGCTATCAGGGGAAAAAAGGTTGGTCGCCAAAGTTTTTAACGGGAACCATGAAATGTCTGGAAACATTGCAAAAGTGTGGCTATGGATTTAGTATTCTAATTGATTATGCGCCGGATGCAACGACTAAAACTTTTAATTTGCAATCTCAGGATTTAGATCCAGATCAGATTTTTCTTAATAATGCTGTTTATGGAAATATTATTACATTTTATTGTGATGACTACTCAGAAAGCGCGATCGCGCCGAAGACTCACCGAATCGAAGATTCGATCGCGCAGATGACAAATTTTTATAATGGTAAATGGTTAAATTGGCTAATGGAAAAAATTATTACCCTTTAAAAAATACAATTAACCTGCGATTACTTTAGGCACATGTCTTTGCTAAATCGCGCCCTTATATTTTTTATCCTTGTTCAGGTTTTAATTATCTCTGGTTTCCCAACGAAATAAAAAAGGTAATTGAACCAAATCTAAAGCATAATTTCCCATCCAAACGATGATATTAATCCAAAGAATGACTCGTACTGCCATTAACTCTGGTACTCCTTCTATAAGAATCAATCCTTGATAAAGTTGCCAAACGCGATAGGGAACATATAAATAAGGCACCATTACCCAAACTACTGATTGAAAGCGTCTGAGGGATAAAATTTCAGCTAAAATTTGTAATCCCAGCATGACTAAGTAAGAAGCAAAAATTGCAAAAACTGTGCTGTGATTCCACCAAATTCCCCACAAAATTAAAGTGATAACGGGAAGCAAACCGCCTAAAATTTGTACCGTAACAAACCACCCTTTAAACCAATTGGGAATGGGTTGAGGAAGGGAGTATGGTTTGGCATCACGCCAATACCAGCCAGTAATGAACAAAAATGCAGTTGATAGCACCAAAAAAAGTAAGTTTTCTTGAAGCATTGGCACTAGAATAGTAAAGAGACTACTGAAATTACTTCAATCGTATCAAATGATAAGCTCTAAGTTAACTTTCTTTTATCACTCTTGGATTATTCCAAGAAGTTGCGCGATTACAGCCCACAAAATAAGGGGTTGACCCCAGTTTGATAAAACAGGATTACCAGTCATGTTACTCAAATATGAATTCTAAAAACGAATGACCAATGACTAATGACTAATGACCAATTACTATCAAATTTATAGATCTTCTGCCATCACTTGTAATTGGTTTAAACTGGCATCGCTACAACCTCGAATACTCATGTTACTGCCCAAACGCAACACTTGTTTTAAATAATCTAACGCTTCTTTGGTAATTACTTCTCCTGGCATTAAAACAGGAATCCCTGGCGGATAAGGACATACTAATTCAGCACTAATTTTTCCGACAGTTTCTGTTAAGGGTAAAACTTGTTTTTCAGCAAAAAAAGCAGTGCGTGGCGAACAACATTTGCTAAGCGGCGGCAAACATGATAATTTTGAAAAAGGTACTGTATTGTGGCCTTTCTCCTGTCTTAATTCCCTCAAGGCAATCAGCAAGGCTTCGATATCTTCAACGATATTGCCAAACGTCACGACAAAAGTGAGAGTTTTAGCTGTGGGCAACTCCGCCGTGACTGCTTTCTGTTCATGCAATATTTCATCAGCGACAAAGCCGGTTAAGCCTAATCCCGAGACATCAATGGTAATTCGGGTGGGATCAAGATTTTGGCAACCGGGTTGAGGACATGCAGGGGCAAATAAAGACAGTTCTGGAATATTTTCTATGCCGGCTTTTGTCTGTTCTGCTAATGCTAATGCTTCTCCCAATAACGTCTTGCCTTCAGTCGCAACTTGTTGACGGGCGACATCGAGAGAGGCTAATAGGAGATGACTCGGGCTGCTTGACTGTAAACATTGTAGAGCGAATTCGATGCGAGTGGAATTAACCCGTTTTCCTTGCAGATGCAATAAAGACGCTTGAGTTAGTGCCCCTAAGGTTTTATGTAAAGACTGTACCACGATATCAGCACCGAGGGAGAGAGAAGATACTGGGAACTGGGGATGAAATCCAAAATGGGCACCGTGGGCAGCATCAACAATGAGGGGCATTTGATAGGTGTGGGCAATCTTGGCGAGGGCTTCCACATCAGCACAAATGCCTTGGTAGGTAGGAGACGTAATGAAAACTGCTTTGGCATCTGGATGTTGCGAAACTGCCTGTTTTAGAGATTGGGCAGTAATGGTGTAGGGAAGATCAAAGCTGGCGTCATAAACGGGATTAATAAAAATGGGAATTGCCCCAGAAAAAATTAAGCCCGCGATCGCGCAAGAATGAACATTGCGAGGTAAAATGATTTTATCGCCATCCCCACAAGTGGCGAGCATGGCAGCCATAACACCAGCAGTGGAACCGTTGGTTAAAAACCAAGTTTGATCTGCCCCAAAAGTTGCCGCTGCTAAATCTTGCGCTGTTTTCATAACCCCTTCTGGGGGAAGCAAGTTGCCAAATTCCGGTAATTCGGGTAAGTCGTAGCGAAAAACGGTATTTCCGAATAAGTCAGATAGCCGAGACGAAGTTCCTTTTCCCTGTTTGTGTCCGGGAACATAAAAAGGGGCATGAGGATGATTGCCACTGTTTTTCAAGGCATCTAACAAGGGTGTATCGCCTTGGGAATATTCATTAGTCATTAGTCATTGGTCATTTGTTTGTTGAAGTCCTAAATAAGGAATAACAATTCGCTATGAAGGTTGCGAGGCAAACATAAAATTGGCTAATTTATAAGCGATTCTAGCACCAACATTAGCATCCCATTCATCATCCGCATTATTGGGATTAGGCGAAACTTCACATAAATCAAACCCAATAATTTGTTTGCCTGATTTCACTAACATTTCAATTAAATATAATGCTTGATTAAAATCTAACCCACCGGGAACTGGCGTTCCGGTATTGGGACAAAATTCAGGACTTAAGCCATCGACATCAAAGCTAATATAAACCTGATGGGGTAAACAAGCAACAATATCTTGGCATTGATCTTGCCAAATATATCCCTGATAGGCTTTTTCTTTAAGTTTCCAATCAGTAAACCAAGAAATGCGTTTGTCTGCTTTAGCTGTTGCGATTTCCCCTTGAGAAAAATCCCGGAGTCCAACTTGCACTAAATGAGAAATTCTGGGCAATTGGATAACATGATTCATAATTGAAGCATGGGAATAGATGAACCCTTCGTAGGCTTTTCTTAAGTCAGCATGAGCATCAATTTGTAAAATTCCATATTCTCCATGTCGATCAATCAGTGCTTTCATCAAGCCCAAAGGAACACTATGATCGCCCCCAATTAAACCAACGAGTTTGTTTTGTTTGAGTAAAGAACTGGTTTCTTGATAAACCCATTGATTCAAATTTTTTGATGCATTATTGACCACTTCTAGGTCAGGTTGAATTGTTTTATCTTGACAACTTCCACCTGTTTCTTGATACTCAATAATCTGTTTTGCTAATTGACGCATCTTGTCATTTTTAGCTCGAATTTGTTCATTGGGCGCGATCGTATAATGACCAATTTTCCAGGCTTTGGGAACATGAAAATCGGTCGGTTCCAATTGAACCGAGGCATCAATAATAGCTTGCGGCCCTTGTGCTGTTCCGGCACCATAAGAAGTTGTCGCATCCCAAGGAACGGGAAAGAAAACAATTTGAGATTCTTCCAAAGAATAAGGAAATCCTAAAAATTGACCATTGGGACGAGAAATATCATCGGGATCAATTAACTCAGCTGATAATTGTGTCATTTATAGCTTTAATTTTTTTCGAAAACGAGTGATTAAAATAGTTAATTCCGGCAATCTTAACCAGCTAGCAACCGCAAAGAATAAAATAATGGCAACGGCAGAAGGAAATAAAATTTGTCCGGTTTCTAATAATAGATTATCATTCCCTAACCATTGTTTCCATAATTGACTGGTTCCAAAACTTCCTAGACCCGCTAAAACCGTTCCTGCTGCTAAGGTTAAAAAGATATTTCCCCATTTTAATAAAGGGAGGCCATTTAATCGGCGATTTAAAACCCATAACATTACTACCATTGACGTAATATTAACCCCAATCGTTGAAAGAACTAATCCTGGCGTTTGGAAAAAATTCATTAAAATATAATCTAAGATAGCATTGAGAAAGATGTTAACAATGCTAATTCGGAAGGGGGTTTGGCCATCGCCAAGGGCATAAAAAACTCGGACTAAAACATCTCTTCCCAGATAAAAAAACATTCCCAGTCCGTATGCCACCAAAACGGGTGCAACAACATTTAACGCTGCTTGATCAAAAGCATACCGTTGATAAATTAAACGAACCACAGGAAAGGCTAAAGTCATCAAAATTGCTGTCAAGGGAAGCATAGTTAATGCAGATAGCAACAATCCTTGGCGAATTCTCTCTTTTAATTCTTCCCAATTTTCTGGACTGGCTAGACGGGAAAAAACGGGTAACATTGGCACTAAAATCATATTAGAAATAATGCCTAATGGGGTTAACGCAATGAGGTTGGCATATTTCATGGCAGCCGCCGCATTGCTGATATAAGAGGCAAAAAAGAGGTCCGTATAAACATTAATGTGAAGCATGCCCGAGGATAGCGTCGCCGGACCCATTACTTTTAAAACATCTTTGACCCCAGGATGAGACAATTGGAAGCGAAGGCGAAGTTTTCCTAAGCCCGATCGCGCTTGGGCATATAATTGAACTAACCATTGTATAATTGCCCCTAACAGTGTCCCCCCAGCTAACACCATTCCCCCTAACCGGGCATATTCAGGGTTGAGAATATCTTTTCCCAAAAATAGCGCCAACGCGCCCAATCCCCCAATAACCGATAAACTGGAAAACAGAGGACTAATCCCAGGCAACCAATATTGATCGGAAGCATTGAGGGTACCGAAACCAATGCCGATTAGTCCGGCTAAAACCGCCATGGGGGCCATAATTTGCAACTGGCGAATGGCAATCAAACGCGTTTGTTCTCCTCCTGCTGTTTCTGTTAACCCAGGGGCAACCAAATCAATTAAAAACGGGGCAAATACAACGATCAAAACAGTAACTAACAATAAAATACCGCTCACTAAAGTCGTTACTGTTTCCACTAACGGAGCGGCTTCTGACTTGTCTCGTTTCGATAAAACACTGACTAAAGCGCTATGAAACGGGCCATTAATTCCTCCTAACAGAATGAGCAAAAAGCCAGGAATAATATAAGCATAGGCATAGGCATTCACCACAGGACCAACCCCAAAAGCCGCAGCAATGACTTGTTCTCGAACTAAGCCAAAAACTTTACTAATCAGGGTTGCAACCGCAACAATAGTGGCAATACTCGTTAGTGAACGACGAGACGTTTGCTTTTCTGACACGATGATTTCCTAATAATTATTGCCTTACAATTAACTCGATGGAACACTAGGGAGTTTATCTCAACTCCGACTTTCTATTAAAGGTAGTTGTCTGATTCTATCTTTATGAACTCAAGTAA
>JBDGQV010000047.1:0-40704 GCA_042218725.1 Halothece sp.
TTTCTTGTTCTGTTGGTTGACGGTTTAATTCTTCTCTTAATTGATAACTAGCTTTAACGGCTTGCTGTTTGAGTTCTAACCAACGTCTAGGAATTTTTACCGAAGTACTCCGATCGCGCAAATAATGTTGAATTTCTCCGCGAATGTACGGGATAGCAAAAGAACTAAATGCGTTTCCTTTTGATAATTGAAAACGCTCAATTGCACGAATTAATCCCATGCAGCCAACTTGGACTAAATCCTCATAACTTTCGCTGCATTGGTTAACCCAATGATGGGCTTCTTTGCGAACCAAACCCATATTAAGCTCAACAATCCGATTGCGAATGCGCTGACTTTTGTTGCTTTGATAAATTCTCAGTAGCTCTAAGCTATCCTGTTTCACATTATTTATGGCAGGGGAAGACATAGTTTTTCGCTCAACCCTTGAAATAATCCGATCATTTAAGGCGCACCATTACTGGCATTAAAAGGCATTAAAACCAGTATTTTTTTAAACTAAGGATTTATTTTTCTACTGAATTAATTCTAGGGCGAAAACCTCATGCCAAACCACAGTATATTCACTCTTTTTTGGAATATATTTAAAGTAGCTTTTTTGTTAGAGATAATGTTGAGTTCCACTAAGTAAGAAGATTGATTTCTTACGAGGGATGTTTCTTGACAGTTATTATTAAATTAGGAGTCTTTTTCCCCTGCTCTGATCTGATCTAACTTTTTGCGAACGGCTTGGATATCTTGCCACATTAGCCATTTCGGCTTGCCTTTTTCTCGTGAGGGATTCCTGAGTAAATAGGCCGGATGAAAAATTGCCATTGCCCAACGTCCCTGCCATTGCAACCATTGACCGCGAATTTTAGTAATTCCTTTTTTTTCGTCAGTTAACCCCTTCAATGCCGTAGCGCCAGTAAAGAGAATAATTTTGGGATCAACCAAAGCAATTTGTTCTAATAAATACGATTTACAGGCCGCAATTTCCTTAGCAACGGGCGTTCGATTTTCCGGCGGGCGACATTTCACCATGTTCGAAATGTAAACATCTTTTTCGAGACTCAATTCCACTGAAGCAAGGATTTTATCTAATAATTGCCCTGATTTTCCAACAAAAGGCAATCCTTGTTCATCTTCACTTTGTCCTGGGGCTTCGCCAATAATCATGACATCTGCATCAGGCGTCCCCCGACTGACAACGACTTGAGTCCGAGTTTTCGCAAGGTCACACCGTTGACAATGCTGACAGTGATGGGTTAATTCTTCTAGATTGCGATAGGTGCCTGGTGGAATGGGAACATTGGGATCATTAGACATTTCTTCCCAATTCGTTGTTTCCCTAGATTCGGAGGGAGAAAATTCCTCATTATTGAAGAGGCTAGTTTGTTGAGGATCATTCATTTTCGTTAGGCAAAAAAAACACGGCTTGGGTTAACTGAGCCGTGATCATTCTATCCTAGGTAGGATTGATTGTGATCTTGCATTGTCAGATCGCGCGCGATCGCTAGTTAACAACCTTTTGCTCACCTCTATTAAATAGTTTCGGGGATAAGGTTTCGGCTTCATCTAGAACCATCTGTAGACGTGAAAATCTCCCGCTAGCGTCTTAGATTTAGCGGGAGAGGTTCAATGCAGTGACCTTGTCCGGTTTAACTAGTTTATTTGGTGCCAGTCTCTAAGTCCGATTCGATTGTATTTCTCGTACTCGTCGAGCCAACAAAAGCACCGCATAAATAGTGGCAAGATAAACAATCGCGAACAGTGGAATCAAAATTGATATATTCATAGTTTGTGGTTAGTGAGGGTGAGGAGTGGACAGTTAATGAACAGTCTGCTGAGTCTTTTGGATAGGCAAGACTGTTGCTTACAATTAGTGGTGTAGATGCTAGTTTGATGAACAAACTGATGTTCCCCAGCTCGGAGCATCAGCTTAGCTCTTGCCATTCGGGACAAATCAGCTATGCCAAAATTCCCTGCAGGAATAAACCTAGCGCCGACTATTTCATCGCTAACTACTCTCTCCATTCCAAAAAGTTTGGTACGTTTCTCAATACTCACCTATCTTGAGGAAGAACTCAGCTTCTTCAATGGGAGTGAACCAGAGTAAAGATTCTATCTGTATCAAAACCTTAATTTAAGATTAGCATAAATTTGTTGATGAAATCATAGTTTACTGGATAAATCTAAAAAAAATATGTATTTTCAGTTTTGATGCGGTTGATTAAAGGCAAGGGGTTAAAAAGAGGGTTTATTTTTCTTTTAGGAGAGTTTTCATGTCGATAAGGCTTAGATTAAAATTGTTATAAAGATATGTAAACTTTTCGTTACTACTGCGCCAGACATAGGCTTACCAATGACCTCTGTAACATCCTTATTTGCTCCCGTTGATGAAGACTTACGCTTATTAACAGATAACCTCAAGCAATTAGTCGGAGCGCGTCACCCCATTCTTGGCGCGGCTGCTGAACATTTATTTGGGGCTGGCGGCAAACATTTGCGCCCTGCCATTGTTCTATTGGCTTCCCGAGCGACGATGGTTGAACAAGAGTTAACGTCTTATCATCGACGCTTGGCAGAAATTACGGAAATGATTCATACCGCGAGTTTAGTTCACGATGATGTGGTGGACGATTCCGAAACCCGCCGTAATGTTGCAACCGTGAATAGTTTATTTGGCAACCGCATTGCAGTACTCGCAGGAGATTTTTTATTTGCTCAGTCATCTTGGTATTTAGCAAATTTGGATAACCTAGCGGTGGTCAAACTCCTTTCCGAGGTAATTCGCGATTTTGCAGAAGGAGAAATTCGTCAGGGGTTAAGTCAATTTGATGTAGACTTATCCATTACTGATTATTTAGAAAAGAGTTACTACAAAACGGCATCTTTGATTGCAAACAGTGTGAAAGCAGCGGGAGTCCTCAGCGGCATTTCCTCCCAGAAGTGCGATCAACTCTACCATTATGGACGTCATTTTGGTCTTGCTTTCCAAATTGTGGATGATATTCTAGATTTTACTGCTACCAGTGAGGTGTTGGGCAAGCCCGCTTGTTCCGACTTAAAAAGCGGGAATTTAACGGCTCCGGTGTTATATGCATTTGAAGAAAAGCCGGAATTGAAGGAGTTGATTGAAAATGAGTTGACAGGGGAAGGAGAGCTAGAACGCGCGATCGCGCTGGTTAAAGAGAGTCAGGGGATTGAGCGTACCAGAGAATTGGCAACCCACCACAGTCAACTGGCAGTAGAATATTTGGATCAAGCACTGGAAGACTCGGAATCGACCCAAGCCTTACGGGAATTAGCCGATTATATTTTACGAAGATTATATTGATGATTCAATGGGATTAGTAGCAACTAATCATCAAAAAACATCATAAACTATTTACATGGCTAAATTATCCAGTGAATTGCATCGGTATTTTTTTGAAGAAGAAAGAACTGCCAAAATTCCCTTAGTCGATTTACTTGAAATTACGAAAGAACGAATTTTTGGGTTTTTATTTGTTCTTTTTTCCATTCCTTCTGCTCTTCCTGTACCGGCACCCGGTTATTCGATTCCATTTGGAATTGTCATGTTTATCTTAGCCACTCAACTGATTTTTGGAGCAGAACAACCTTGGCTTCCTCAAAAGTGGCAACGTTATGAATTAGATCTAAAAAGGATTCAAACATTTATTAGCAAAGGAATGCCTTGGTTAAGGCGCTTAGAAAAATTAGCTCGCCCTCGTTTGAGTTATATTTGTACTAGCAACATGGGACGGATTGCCCTGGGAAGCGCGATCGCGCTGATGTCACTATCTATGATGATTCCTATTCCGGGAACCAATACCTTACCGGCAATTGGGATTTTTATTATTGGATTTGGGTTGCAAGAAGACGATGGGGCAATTAGTTTAGCTGGGTTAGTGGTTTGTTTACTGGCGCTGGTTGTTGTTTTAGGGATTATTGTTGGCGGCGTTAGTCTTCTGGATTCTCTAAAAGAAGCAGTGAAAAATTAATTGAAATCCGATTGGGTACAAATTGGATTGAAGACAAATACCCCTTATAATCGCTAAGGGAAGTTCAGAAAGCTTATTGCTATGACATTTAATAAACAATCAATTATTAGTATTTTCTTCTCAAGTCTTCTGATTGGATTGCCTGTTACGCTATTTGCCACTTTAATTCCAACCCAAATGAGTTGGGCGCAAACCAATTCAGTGTCTCTTCAGGAAGGGATAGAAGCATATCAAAATGGAAATTATCAGGCTGCAGTTCAGGAATTTAACCAACTAATTTCCGAAGGAACTCAAGCAGAAAAAGCCTATTACTTGAGAGGCATTAGTTATCTACAACTTGGAAAACAACAAGAAGCGATTGCTGATTACACAAAAGTCATTGAACTGAACGCAAAAAATGCTGATGCTTATTATGATCGGGGCATTGCTCGTACCCAAATTGGCAATTATGAGCAAGCTATTGCCGATTATAATCGGGCTTTGGAACTCAAACCTGATCAAGAACGAGTTTATCTGAACCGGGGCATTGCTCAGACACAACAAGGAAACTTAGAAAAAGCGATCGCTGATTACAACCAAGCCATTGAATTAAATGCCGAACTCGCTGATGCCTATGCCAATCGCGGGGTTACTCGGGCAGCGATGGGAGAAAAGGATAGCGCGATCGAAGATTTAGAAAAAGCAGCCCAACTTTATCAAGAACAAGGTAACCAATCCCTGTATCAAACAGTGCAAGAACGCCTTGAACAGCTAGAATAACTCTAAAATCAATGATTTATCCCTCTGACATCACAAGGTTAGGGGGATATTTATGATTGCTGTTGGCAAGCTACAAAAACGAACAATTGATAGTGCTTTTCCCATTGATGTTGTTACTAATATTTGATTCATGCCCCAATGACAAATAATTTAAGAGCACTCTGAGACGATTTTGTCAAGTTATTATGATTGAATCCTATTGAATTGCTAATGTTAGATTAAAAATTTCTATCAATCAGAGGGGTTTACAATTGTTTACAAAAAAAATCTGAGGAAATGATTGACCAAATTGCAACGTTTCAAGTATAGTTGTTTTAACAATAATCCCACGGGATGGTATGTGTTGTCGTCAGCTTAATCTAGCATAGACCTGAGTTTTCCGTTTGATTGCGACAGAATTTGTCAAGTGTTGAACAGAGACGTCGCATGTATTTTCATTGCAAAATAAGACATTTCTAGAAGAGGGATTGACAAAATTATAGGAAAGTAGTAGTCAAACAAATCCTAGATCTGTTCCCTTTCCAGCATGGGCTAAAGCAAGTTTCTCATATCGCTTGGCATGTTCAATTAAATCCGTTGCTTCTTCCTCTGAAACCTCCCGTTTCGTTTTGGCCGGAATCCCAACTACCAGCGATCGCGCCGGGACATCTTTGGTAACGACACAACCAGCGGCAATAATACTTTCTGCACCAACTCGTACGCCATTTAAAACCACAGCACCAATTCCAATCAAACTCCCGCGTTCAATATGGGCTGAGTGAATGACAGCGCGATGCCCTACCGTAACATAATCTTCTAAGATGGTTGGTTCACCGGGATCGCCATGTAAAATTGCACCATCTTGAATATTGGTATGAGCGCCAATGGTAATTTTTTCCACATCGCCTCGCACTACAGCAGTGTACCAAACATTGGCTCCTTCCTTGAGAACAACATTCCCCATGACAGTTGCATTGGGAGCAATAAACGCTGCTGGCGAGAAATCAGGAGAGGACCACAATTGTGTCATATTGGTGTTTTTCTACTCCGCTTTACTATCTTGACGAAAAAGCCAAGCCATCAATGCCACAATCCCCAATTGTAACCCTAGATTGGGTAAGGTTTCGGCAACATTGTTTCCTGCTGCCAATTGGGCAACCATGACAAATGCGCCGATTAATCCTGAGGCGGCAAAGACCGCGTAAATCGTTTTTCGCAATCCGCGATAAGGCGCTTTCGCTTCTGCTTTCAATCGTTGATATTTTTCAGAAGATAGTTGATTGCGACGGTTTTTAGGAGATGTAGCCATAATTGTTGTAAATTTTCAGAAAATCTCAGTCTAGTGACATAATAAGCGATTTTGTTAAATCTCTCTAATCTCTGACATGTTCAAAACAGAAGGAACTCTTCTATCATAAGAGTTAATCTTTTCATTAATTAATCAAGACCTTGTTGTCCTTTCTGCCTGATAGCCCGCTGATTGAATTTACGATTCTTCTACTCGTTAGCCTAACGATTCCGCAGGTGTTTGAGCGCTTGCGTCTTCCAGGCTTAGTTGGGTTATTAGTAGCTGGAATTATTCTGGGAGATAATGGGCTACAACTTCTCGATAAAGATAGTGAAACCATAAAACTCCTGTCTGATGTGGGCAAGATCTATTTAATGTTCGTTGCCGGACTAGAAATTGATCTCGCCGAGTTTCGCCAAAAGAAAAATCGGTCTCTTGGTTTTGGTTTAGCAACCTTTGCGTTTCCCTTATTGATTGGAGTAGCTATTGCCCAAGGGTTTGATTATGGCTGGAATGCTTCAATTTTAATTGGTTCTTTGATTGCCTCTCATACTTTGCTTGGCTTTCCCATCGTTAACCGTTTAGGGGTGAGCAATCAGGAGTCAGTCATTGTCACCATTGGCGCAACGATTTTTACCGATATTGCGGCCCTTCTTGTCTTAGCCATCTGTGTCTCCATTCATGCGGGAGACTTTTCCACGTTGACGCTGACAGCACAGTTACTGGGATTGGGAAGCTATGCCGCCTTAGTGTTATTTGGGGTGGACTGGTTAGGAAAAGCATACTTTCGACGGACAGGAGATGAGGAAAGCAACCAGTTTTTATTTGTCTTGTTAGTGGTTTTTTTAGCCTCAGTGGGTGCCCAACTTATTAATGTGGATAAGATTGTGGGTGCTTTTTTAGCAGGTTTAGCAGTGAATGATGTGGTCGGACGCAGCCCAGTGGAAGAAAAAGTGGAATTTGTTGGCAGTACCTTATTTATTCCTTTCTTTTTCGTTTCTATGGGGCTTTTGTTGGATATTCCAGTTTTTCTCGACACGATCCGATTTAACTTTGCCTTTCCTTTAGCAATGCTGGCAGGATTATTTCTGTCCAAGTTTTTAGCAACCTTGCCGGCTAAGATGCTCTATGGCTACTCGTGGGAGGAAACCTTAACCATGTGGTCGTTATCGCTTCCGCAAGTGGCAGCAACTTTAGCAGCAGCCTTGGCAGGCGTAGAAGCTGGGTTAATTCCGCAAGAGGTGTTTAATACAGTAATTGTATTAATGTTAGTGACATCTTTGCTAGGTCCCCTATTAACCGAACGCTTTGCCAGGAAATTACCCATCGCAACGACAGGGGTAGAAACCGGTGAAGATTGGGTATGGTGGGAACAGGTAGAGGAAGCCCTGCAACAGGAAACCGTTAACTCACCTTTTGAAAACAACCAAGAAAATCGGTTTACAGTTGTGATTCCGGTTTATAATCCGCTAACCGAGCGGTATCTCATGGAAATGGGGGCATTATTAGCGCGCCATCAGTCTGGGATGGTTATTCCGTTAACCATTGTTCAAGCCCATGTTCACATGGATGAACCGGAACTCTCAGTTTCTATTCAACGACAAGAAAAACTGCTGAAGAAAGCCCATGCTTACAGTCAAGAGTTTGATATTTTTGCCACTCCTTTGTTGCGTATTGATGATGATATTGCAGAAGGCATTACTCGCACGGCAAGAGAACAAAAAGCCAATTTAATTGTCATGGGATGGAGTGAGACAACCACAGCCCTACGATCGCGCTTATTTGGCAATTTAATTAATAATGTCATTTGGTCTGCCCATTGTCCGGTTGTCGTTACCCGATTACTCGATGAACCGACGAATTTCCATCGCATTCTGGTTCCCGTTAAAAACTTAACCATACCAGCGGTTCGAGCAATCCGCTTTTCCCAGTTCTTTGCCGCTACTCATGGCGCATCTGTCACCTATCTCCACGTTTGCGATGCCAGAACCAATAAAGAACAAATTCAAGCATTTGAACAGGAAATTGAGCAAGTCTTAAAACAAGGCGGTTTGAATATCAACTATCGCATTAAAACCATTAGCCATGACAAAACAGCAGAGGTAATTATCCGGGCAGCGCGATCGTTTGATTTAGTGGTATTGCGTTCGTTGCGCCGCCGTACTGCGGGTGGATTGGCAGTTAGCGATGTAACAACGGAAGTCATTAACTCCCTCACCTGTTCTCTGATTTTATTTGGAGAACCCCATTCTTAAAAAAAAAGGATGACCATAACCTCCTTCTCAGGTTACAATTCACTTTGGTGTATTAAACAGTAACTAATCGTTTAACTAGGGAACGACTCTATGATCCAAGACATTTTCATGCCTGCCCTGAGTTCAACCATGACGGAAGGAAAAATCGTCTCTTGGGCCAAATCTCCAGGCGACAAAGTTGAAAAAGGAGAAACCATCCTGGTAGTGGAATCAGACAAAGCAGATATGGATGTGGAGTCGTTCCATGATGGCTATCTCGCAACAGTCCTTGTCGAAGCAGGAGAACAAGCCCCCGTTGGTTCCACCATTGGTTTTCTCGCAGAAACTGAAGAAGAAATTGAAACGGCTAAACAGCAAGCAAGCAAGCAAGAGGTTCCCACTACGAGTTCCAGTTCCGACCCCATTTTAGGAGATACCCCAGCAACGCCTGCTTCCAGTCCTGAACCGGCTACAACATCGGCTCCCGAAGCAACGTCAACTCAGAAAAAAAGAAGCGGTCGCATTGTGGCCTCTCCTCGCGCTCGCAAATTAGCAAAAGAAAACGGAATTGATTTAGCGACATTAGAAGGAAGCGGTCCCCATGGACGGATTGTTGCCTCTGATGTAGAAGCAGCCATGGGTCAACAACCTTCTTCAACTGCCCCTGCTGCTGCCCCAGTCGCAGAAGCTGCCCCTGAACCCACTCCAAAAGCGGCACCTGAACCGAGTCCCAGTCCTACACCTAGCCCAACTCCAACAGGAGAAGTGGTTCCCTTTACAACGTTACAAAGTTCGGTGGTGCGGAACATGACAGCAACCGTAGAAGTTCCCACCTTCCACGTTGGTTACACCATTACGACTGATGAACTAGACAAACTCTATAAACAAATCAAGTCAAAAGGGGTCACCATGACTGCCTTATTAGCCAAGGCAGTTGCGATGACGCTACAAAAACATCCCATTGTCAATGCCAGTTACAGTGAACAAGGCATTCAATATCATGGTTCGATTAATATAGCGGTTGCTGTAGCCATGGAAGATGGCGGCTTAATTACCCCTGTGTTGAGAAATGCTGCTGAACAAGACATTTATACCCTCTCTCGAAACTGGAAAGACTTAGTCAAACGGTCTCGCAGTAAACAACTCCAGCCCGAAGAGTATAGTACCGGAACCTTTACCATTTCCAACTTGGGAATGTTTGGGGTTGATCGTTTTGATGCGATTTTACCGCCAGGACAAGGCGGAATTCTTGCAATTGGCGCCTCTCGTCCGCAAGTTGTTGCTACCGATGATGGCATGTTTGGGGTTCGCCGTCAGATGAGCGTGACGATTACCTGCGATCATCGAATTATTTATGGCGCTCATGCAGCGGCCTTCTTGCAAGATTTAGCACAGTTGATTGAAACTGATCCGCAATCGTTAACCTTATAGAGCAAGGATCATTGAAGAACAGTTTTGGGTTTTAGGGTTTTCGGGGGAATCGCTTCCCCAATCCCTAAAAATAATCCATTGTCTTGATAAACACTTCGAAAACTGCTTTCAGCAATTGGCTCTGGTAACACCACAAATTGCCCTTGACACCATCGTTTAGCTTGCTCTGCCGATAAGTTTATCTGATATAGATGCTGTAAGGGATAGTCAGGGGGAAGCAAACTCACTGTTTTCTCTTTTAATTGAGTTTCTAAATTAGATAGAGAGAGACTATCTTTAATGGAAAAGCCGCTGCTTTCAGTCCGTCGCAGTGTTGCCAGTGTCCCCCCAACTTGTAAAGCATTTCCTAAATCCCGGGCAATGGAACGAATATAAGTCCCGCTTTGGCAGTGAATGCTTAGGGTTAGTTCGGGAAATTTACCGCTTTCCCAATTTCGGATTTCAATGTTATCAATTTTTACTTCTCTTGATGGTAGATCCACTGATTTTCCTGCCCTAGCTAAATCATAAGCGCGTTTCCCTTCTTTTTGAATAGCGCTATAAAGGGGAGGCACTTGGGCAATCTTTCCAATAAAGTGCTGTAAATAAGGTTGAATGGTTTCTAAGGTTAACGCTGAGGCTACTGTTTGCTCAATAATTTCTCCTTCAAGATCATCAGTGGTGGTGCGCCAACCAAAGCGAATAGTTGCTTCGTAAGCCTTGGTATTAGGGAGAAATTGTAATAAACGCGTCGCTTTTCCTACCGCAATGGGCAAAACGCCAGTGGCTGCTGGATCTAAAGTTCCGCCATGGCCAACGCGTTTGATTTTAGTCAAGCGTCTGACTTTTGCAACACAATCATGAGAAGTGACATTAGCTGGTTTATCAATGTTAAGAAATCCTAACAATTGCTGATTATTCACTCTGACTTTCTGATCTTTCTTTGTCTTCAGTATTTAATGCTGATTCTACTTCAGAAAGACGTTGCTCAACTTCAGTGAGACGTTGATGACAAGAAGGCATGTCTAAATAAGTTTCTAGGGCAGCAATCACAATTTCAGATTTACTCTGTCCCGTTTGTTTCATGCGATCAATAATCGCCTGTTCAATTTCTGGTGGAATTCTAACTCCGAGGAATGGATTGGGCATTAGTCCCTCAATCAACTATCGGGGCTAAGGTATAGGACAATATAATAACAGTCGTCGATAAATCATAATTCAATTGCCTCCCTGAATGAATTAAAACTCAACTAAAATTTAAGTAGAGACTCAAATAATAATAAATAAACATTACAAAACCTTTTCAAAATCACTTTTTTATGATAATAAAACTTTCCTAAAACGACAATAATGAAAACTTATGTTATCATTGTGATAACAAATAGCAATAATTCTTAACCAAAAAGCGGTTGACAGTGGTATTAATCTTTGTTCCAAGACTGATTATCCAAAAAAAGTGAGCCACTGTTCAATAAATATCTTGGATGAATAACATCATTTGTCTAGAAAAGCTCAAGAATTTACTAAAAATTCCTGAGTTAATTAGACAAACTGAAGTTCAATGTTAAGTAATTTCGCAAGGAGTGTTAAGCGTGGCAAACCACATGGAAAAAATTCTCGTGGTCGATGATGAAGCAGCCGTTCGTAGAATTTTGCAAACGCGCCTTTCTATGGTGGGATATGAAATTGTAATTGCCGCTGATGGAGAAGAAGCCTTAAAGGTATTTGCAGCGGAACAACCGGACTTAGTGGTATTGGATGTGATGATGCCCAATGGTGACGGGTATTTTACTTGTAAAGAGTTGCGAAAAGAATCCAATGTTCCCATCATTATGTTGACGGCTTTAGGCGATGTTGCTGACCGTATTACTGGATTGCAAATTGGTGCGGATGATTATTTGGTGAAGCCGTTTTCTCCTAAAGAATTGGAAGCAAGAATTAGTACTGTCTTGCGACGTTTGAAAAAAAATGCTGATGCGACTATCCCTGCTTCCGGTGTCATTCAAGTTGGAGAATTGCAAATTGATACCAATAAGCGGCGAGTATACATGGGAGATGAATTAGTTCGACTCACTGGTAGAGAATATAATTTGTTGGAATTGTTGGCTAGTCATTCTGGAGAGTCGATTTCTCGCACGGAAATTCTCAAACGGATTTGGGGATATGCACCGCAACGTCATGGCGATTTGCGCGTGGTGGATGTTCATGTTTCTCGCTTGCGAGGAAAGATTGAGGCAGATCCAAAAAATCCTGAGTTAATTATTACAGAACGAGGAACCGGTTATCTATTTCAACGCGCCAAAGTGGTAAAAAGTGCCGAAGCCTGTTTATAGTTTCTCAGGAATTACCGCAGTCGCGCTGTTACAATAAGCCTAGGTTATCCGTATAATTAACAGCGCGATCGCGACAGAAAGAGTGAAAGATGAATTACCAATCTTTTCCGCCTAATTCTCGGTTATCTTCTCCAAACAAACAATCTCATCTATTATTATTACGAGGCATTGGTTACTTGCTTCCGCTCAGTTTATTGAATGGCGGCATCGCATTTCCTCAGTCTTCTCCGAATTCACAACTGCAACCGTTGCAAAAAAATGTGAATCAGGACGCCTCATCCTCTTCTTCTTTGAACTCCCTCCAAGCATCTCAGGAAAAACAGCAACCAGCGTTGCCTGATTATGAGTCAGTTCCTGCAATGCGAGTTAATGAGTCAGAGCATCAACAAAACCAAACTTCATCGCAACTGCAATCTTCCTCGCAAGGGCAAGAGAAAGCCTCATCCCAATCGCAACCTTCCTCTCAATCATCTCAGGGGCAATCCAACTTAAAACCCATTCAACCGCTGGTTGATTCTTCCTCTTCTTCTCAGAGTCCTCAAACATCTTCCCAGAACAATACTCCGCAGTGGAAATCCGATTCTTCTGAGAACACGAGCAACCCTACCCATGAAAGTTCAACGCCAACAGTCGAGTTAAAACAGCGAGAGTCTGAACAATCTACTACTACTACAACGGCGCCATCAGAAAAACCGCCATCAAATTTGCCTAAAATCGATAATTCTAAGCCGCCAGAAGAATCAAGTCGCAATACGGCAAGCCAAGACTTTATTGATCTCAACGGTTATTCTCAAGAAGGAGAAAGAAGCCTGCCCGCACCAAACGTAGAAGTCAGCGATCGCGAGTCAAACTGTACAACAGTCATTGAAAACGGTAAATTAGTTAGCGGCAACTGCAACGTTTCTCAAGAGGCAACGAATTCCGAACAAGCCCGCGTTCAACCGCAAAAACTGCCTGAGTTGCCCAAGAACTTTGAACAACCGAATCCTTCCAACTCAGAGGAAGTCAAAAGCACTTATACTCCGCCAGAGGATTTACCTCAGTTAAAACTTCCTGGCAACGGCAATTCACAGCTATTATTTCCGCTTGCCACCGCCAGTGCCATTAGTGCTGATTATGGTTGGCGATTGCATCCCGTTGTCGGAGAACGTCGTTTCCATACCGGTACCGATTTTGCTGCCGCAGAAGGAACGCCAGTGGTTGCAACCAAATCAGGACGAGTGAGTTTAGCCGACTATCGCAGCGGCTATGGGTTGATAGTAGGATTGCGACATAATGGCAAAAATGAATCCCGTTACGCTCACCTTTCCCAAATTCATGTCCGACCAGGACAATGGGTCGAACAGGGGACTGTGATTGGACGAGTTGGCAGCACCGGATTATCCACAGGCCCTCATTTGCATTTTGAATGGCGCGTTCGTCAAGGATCGCGTTGGGTAGCGGTTAATGCCGAAGAACAACTGTTGGTGGCAAGAGCTAATCTCGATCCCAGTCAAGTGGCTTTTGGTGCTGTAAACAAGGAATGGCAAGGCGGAAATTTTCTCGCCTTTTTACCGCAAATTGCCGCTTCTCTTCCGAAACAGACTGCATCTTGGATGTCTGTTCCTCAGTTGGACTTTTTGAAAAATAGTGATTTTAATCGCGCCTATGAACGCCAAGCCCCACTGAGTCGTTTCTCTCAACGCGCTAAATCGGTATTAGTTTTACCGTTTTCCTTACCGCAAGTGCTGGCTTCAGTGTTGAATTGGCAACCTCCGCAATTATTTGCGGAAGAACATTTGCAACAAGTACCTACTCAACCTCAAGCTGGGTTTGGAGGAGAATTTGTTTATCGTCCCCCTTCTCCTAGTGAACAAAATGCCACAGAGACCTATCCTGAAATTGCCCGATTTCTTAAACCCCCAGAAACGCTAGAATCAGCAACGAATATGGAAGCGTTAGGAAAGTTGCATTTTCCGTCGCCTCATCAACGCAATCCCCAACAACTATCGGATTATTCCCTTAAAGATAGCCATGTTCTGCCAAAAAGGAGGCAGTAATCTCACTTTCTCCAGTATTGGCAGTAGGATGATTTAGAAGTTTATTGACATACTTGCCAAGAATGTCGCTTTCTAAATTCACCCAGTTCCCTTCTTGAAGCATGGATAAGTTGGTTTCTTCATAGGTAAGAGGAATGACGGCACATTGAAACCAACTGCCATGGGGATCGCAGTCAGCAATGGTTAAACTAATGCCATTAACGGCAATACTGCCTTTGGGGATTAAATACCGAGCAATCTGGTTTTGCCAAGATTCAGACAGAGAGGTTAGGGGACCAAAGGTCATTTCCCAAGAGCGTTCCGTAGCAACTGACCGTTTTAAACATCCCACCCCATCAACATGACCTGTGACAAAATGGCCGCCCAGTTTGGAACCGACTTGCAAAGAGGGTTCTAAATTGACATAAGGACTGGTTTCACTGCGACTCCCTAAAGTAGTTCGTTCTAGTGTTTCGGGAGAAGCTGTGGCAATAAAGCTATCCGGTAAAAGCTTTTCGACCGTTAAGCAAACCCCATCGACGGCAATGCTATCTCCTTTGACTAATTCGTCTAGGAAAGAATGATTTTGCGCTGGGGGAATACTAATTTTAAAGCGATCGCGCCCTTCGGAAGAGAGGATTCCTTGTGCTTGAATTAATCCTGTAAACACGAGTATTATCTTGGGTTTTTCTCTTTGAACGATGGATAATGGACAATTAGACCCGATTTTAACGGGGGAATTGAGTAGGAGTAGAGACAAGGAAGAAAGTACAATAGGGATTGATCGGTGCTTAAGTTAAGTGTACCGCATCACCCAAAAGAAACATCAATGCTGACAGCAGTGGAAAAGAGGCTAAGCTGATGATTGAAATGAATGTTGCCGGAATTGCTTTGGATGCCGTAACGCGAAGCCCGATCGCGTTGTTAAAGGATGGTTCCGAGCGCAGGGCGCTTCCTATTTACATTGGACAAGATCAAGCCAAATCAATTATGGGGGCAATTGAAAAACAAACGCCGCCGCGTCCCCTTACCCATGATTTAATGGTGAATATCTTTGAAGCCTGGGAAATGAGCGTTACTCGCATCATTATTCATGCCCTGCAAGATAACACTTTCTATGCCCTTTTGTGCCTTGAACAGGGAGAAAATACCCGAGAAATCGATTGTCGCCCCAGTGACGCGATCGCGATCGCGGTTCGTACTGGCAGTCCCATTTGGGTGATGGAAGAAGTGATTGCAGAAGCCTCCATTCCTGTCGATCGAGATGCGGATGAAGAAGAAAAACAAGCCTTTAAAGAATTTATCGCCAATCTCAGTCCTGAAGATTTTATTCGCGGCAGCTCTTCCAAAAATAATGAAGAATCGAGTTAACCATGCAATATCGGCGATTTGGAAAAACCAATTTCCCGGTCTCCGTGTTTTCTCTGGGAACAATGCGCGGGTTAAGCGACCCGGCTGTATTCACTGAAATCCTCCAAAAAGCCATCCAATACGGCGTTAACCACATTGAAACTGCTAGCGCCTATGGCAACAGCGAAAAATATATTGGCGACACGCTCAAACGCCTTGATATCCCTAGAAAAGACCTTTATCTCACCACAAAACTTCCGCCAGTACCAGATCCTCAACAAATGGAGGCTAATCTCGATGCCAGCCTCCAACGGTTACAAGTTGATTATCTTGACAATGTTGCCATTCACGGACTCAATACCTGGGAACATTTGCATTGGGCAACGGGAGAGAATAATTGTTTAGCCCCTCTTCGCCAAGCCCAAAAACAAGGACAAATTGGACACATTGGTTTTTCTACTCATGCGCCGTTAGAGATCATTCTCGCTGCCATTGAAACCAACTCATTTTCCTTTGTCAATCTTCATTACTACTATTTTTGGCAACGGAATGAACCTGCGGTGGCAGCTGCCCATAAAAATGATATGGGTGTTTTTATTATTTCCCCCACGGATAAAGGGGGACAACTGTATGCCCCTCCCGAAAAACTCCAAAAACTCTGTGCTCCCTTTTTGCCACAAGTACTCAATTACCGCTTTCTGCTCAGCGATCCCCGAATTACAACCCTGAGTCTTGGTGCCGCAGTTCCTTCCGAACTATTCCCTGCGCTTGAAATTGCTGATCACACTGATCCCCTAACCTCAGAAGAACAATCCATATTTACTCGCCTAGAAGCACAATTGGAGACGGCATTGGGAACAGATCAGTGTCGTCAATGTTATGAATGTTTACCCTGTCCAGAAGTGATTAATATTCCAGAAGTCCTCCGCTTGCGAAATTTAGCCATTGCTTATGACATGACTGGCTTTGGTCAATATCGCTATGGCATGTTTGAAAATGCCGGTCATTGGTTTTGGGGAAATAAAGGGAATCGTTGCACTGAATGTGGAGACTGTCTTCCTCGTTGTCCGGAAAATTTAGATATCCCCAGGCTTTTACAAGATACCCATGAACGACTCAATGGTTCTCCACGACGGCGGCTTTGGGAGTAACGCAACTTTTTTTAGAACTCGGGACTGTCGAGGTAAGGATCTTCAATGACGATCAGGTTGGAATTTTGTTCCGGCCTACTCTCAAAGTCGTCAGTTGGAAAAGCTTGGAATTGGCTTGGGTTGTACTCTATTTCGTCTTTACCCATTAGATCGCGGGTAGTTTCGGAAACAGTAGCAATTCTGGCAATTGTATAAATCACCAAACCTATGGCGAACAGGGGAACAGCAATTAAAAGGAATAGGAAAATAACCACAATGTTTATGAATCTTGGAGAGTTTTTTTGACAGATATCAAAGATTAGCTACTTTGATTTTAGCTACTTTTATCTAAGTGTCAAAGTCTCAATTTACCCAAGATATCGATAATACTTCGTTGTTACTTACATATTAATCCCTACTTTTTAATGCATCCATTATTCCAAAACAAACACTTTTGCTTCCTCAGGTTCTAACTTAATCGGCAACATTCCATCGACCAATTCCAGTTCTTCATCAGTTTCTACAACGCGACTCTGTTTCACCCCTTCTTCGGCAAACGAAACCAAGAACTCTCCTCCATGAGTAGAATAAGCATAAAGAATGCGCGAAGCATTAGCACTCTCATTTTCTGACGGTTCTCGTACCATAAAGATATCTTCTTTTTTATTCGCCCCTTCGGGAAAGAGATAACGGGTTTCTCCATAACGCAATACAGGATACTCCCTCCGTAAATGGGCCATGCGTTTGGTGGTTTGATGAATCTCTTCTTTCCACCCGTTATGCCCTGGCCAAATCATCATGGGACGATTAAAGGGATCGCCGCCGACCCCAAATAACCCTTCATGTTCCGGATGATAGGGAATCCCTAATGCCGTTTCTGTGCCATACATAACTAAAGGCACTCCTCGTGCTGTAAACTGAAACTCAATCAAACTTTGATAAGCTTCATCCGACATATCAGGATAATAGCTTTTTAAGCGAGGTTTATCATGATTTTCTGTAAAGGTAACCCACGCTTTTGCTTCTTCATTGGAAATCGCATCCAGAGAGTCTTTGGGAATTTCCAGGGTTTCGGCGGGATTTAAAACCCAATGGAGAAACCGATTGAACGAATTATAGTTATAGTAAGTTCCTTTGCGTCCTAACGTGGTTTCTCGCAGAATATAGGTCCGTCCATCCCACTCGCGATCGCGCGCAAAAAAGCGTCGAGCGGCTTCACTTAAATTAAAATCATACTGGGTAATGTTGTCTGTTTCCTCAAGAAAATAAATACTGTCCTCAGCTCGATAACCGCCGCCAAAATATTCCCCTAACAAAATAGTATCCGGATTAATAGAAAGGACAAAATCTTCAAATTCTTGCCAGAAACTTTCATTAATATGTTTAACCGCATCTAAGCGAAAGCCGGCAATGGGATAGTGATCCTCATTGAAGGTCAACCAAAATTTCGCTGCATCAAATAAATATTGCTTCACTTGGGGGGCATCTTGATTCAAATCGGGCATTCCCCCGCTAATTTGCCCCGTTTCAATCAACTCTTTCGAAGCGGTATCAAAATCCCAGATAATTTTCGGTTCGTGAAACCATCCTTGGGGATCGCGTTCTCCAGTTTTAGGATCCCAATGCGTCGCTACTCGTTCTCCGTGACGATACACATCGCCATTATCCGCAAACCAAGACTCTCCGAATAGAAAACCGCCAGCCCCTAGATTGGGCGGTTCTGTGGAAATATGACCAGGGGCAGTTTGATTCATGGTTAAATCTAAAATGATGCCAATACCGCGCTTACCGGCTTCATTCAGCAATTTCCGAAAAATACGATAGCGATCGCGCCCTTCATCCTCTGGCGAGCGAAAATGCTCATCAATTTCAAACCAATCTTTCGTCCAATAACCGTGATAGGGCGTCGAAACGTGGGTGTAAAAATCGTTTTTGACTTTTTCTGTTTTATCCCTGTATAGATAGTTCTGAATATCGGGGTGATAAAACAAACCATTGGAATTATCTTGAATCGGAGAAAGAACCAGTTTGGTTATTCCTAAATCTTCCAAGTAATCCAATTTTTGAATCACTCCCTCTAAATCGCCGCCCCAGTACATTCCCATGTGACGATGAGTGGGATCATAAGTATGCCGAAGCAAGAGTTGATTCATTTCGTTATACACGCGCTGTTCCGGGTCTGAAGTGTTTTTTTCAAACGCAAATTCAGGAACATTATTTCTGGGGTCGGCATCGAAAAAGCGGTCAACCACAATGTAATACAGCACATCATTCTCTAAATTGCCTGTACTATTGCGATGGGGTTCACCACTAATCTGACGTTGTTCCAGGGAGGAAGACGCTTCTGCAGCTAACACACTTCCCGGCGTAATCCATAACAACAGCCAGAAAACGACAGCAACGGCTAACAAAACAATTAACGACACTGAAACTCCGAGTATAGAGATAAAAACTCCTCTTCGGCAACTTTCCATAACAAAAACTTTCCTAAATCTTCTAAATATTCGTATCTGCTTCGGATTCCTTCACGCTGGAAGGAGCATCATCCAAAGCAATGTTCTCAAATTGTGTTTCCGGTGTATAGAGGGCTTGCCAGAACTCTGGAAATCGCGAAATGACAACTTCTGAATTGGGGAGATTCAATTGGTCGGAAACAGAGGGTTCAATTTGGGCCACTTGCACTTGATCCACTTCTCCCATGCGATCGAACCAGAGATCGCTCATATTATTTCCCACAGAAAACATAACATCAGAAACGCTAGGAGCAATGATAATGACCGCAAAAACACCACTGACCGTGGTCAATAACCATTTTCGACCAATCCCATATTGACCTAAAAACGTTTGAAGTTGCCATAAGTAACCATACTTGATATTTTGCCAAGCTAATTTCAAGGATTCTGATAGACGATATAACCTCACTGACAGGCTTTGGCTTTCCTGAGACGAATCATTGACGACAGAGATTTGTTGTCGTTTCCAACGGGAAAAACGTTCTTCTAAAGCAGATATCGCCGCATCAATTCCTTCCCCAATGTTATAGCCAATGATAAAGCCATAGGTATTTACAAGATAAAAGGTTAGCATCTGGAAAAATGCAAATTGGATAACAGGGGCAAAATTCATTTCTCCCGACTGGAAAAAGAAAATTCCCACATTGTAAAGCGACCAGCTGAGAACTAATCCCCCATAATCCACAAATGGCTTCAAAAAGACTTGTCTGAGGGGAACATATTCATTGGTGACATTCAAATCTTCATGGAGATATTTGGATAGAATCTGTTTCCACCAAGGTCGCGGTTTTGGCGTTACGGGATTGCTTGGGGATTGACTAAACGGATTCAGTTGTCCATCCACTAACATCCGCCGTCCAATTAGAAAGTAAACAAAGTATTGCGCGATTGTATAGGGAAGCAACCCTGACCAGGTAAAGGCACGCTCCCAAGGCCCCATACCTGTCACAATTAAGAAAAATCCTAAATCGCATCCCACTTTCCAAGAAAGGAAGCCAACTGTTTGGTCAAATATTTTGGGTAGATCAGTACGAAATTGATTAAAAAATGAGTTGTCTGGAAGAATTTGGTTAAATTTTTCAATAAATTTCTCTTTCAGGACCAGTTTTTTTAGCAATAAGTCGCGCAGCACCATATAACTGGTGAGCGGTACTAGAATTTGAAATAATTTACTGGACCCATAACGGATTCCCATTGGGTCAATGGGAAGGCTAGGCAAATCGATCATAAGTTCAATTTGTGAATTAGATTATTATTGGCCAACTATGTGAGTTTGTAAACATTTCTTATCTTACCAGTGTCGATTTAATTTTAGAGTATAGTTATACAATTAAAAGTAGAAAAATCAATCATCAATCTCCAAAATTGTTTAATGCAACAACTCAAAGCATCACAAAAGGGCTTAATAGGAAAAGACAATCTTTCCCTCCAAGAAAATCATGTTGTCACCAAGCTGGATTTAAAGCAAGCCAAATTTGAAAAGGAAACACTTAGTAAATCAATTAGTCGTGTTTTATAGGTTAATGTCATGAAAACTCTAACTTTAGCCATAATTTACAGTTTCCCGATCGGATTATGGGAGATTATCTTTTAAGATCAGGATAGGAGGTGGTATGGTAATTGGGGACAATCACTCTTACAGTGAGAGTGGCAGTCACCGCTAACATCATCCAAACTGAGTCATTAGGAACTCAATTTTTGCATGAATCAACTCAATCCCAAGTCTTCTTCTAACTCCCCTCATCTCCCACAAAATAATCATGGCAATCTAGAAAATAATAATGAGGAGTTAACTCAAATGAGCGTTGCAACCTTAGAGCAACCCCAACTAGATTTAGAGACACTCAATGATCAATTTGCTGATGCAGATGCGAAAGAGGTCATTAAATGGGCTGGAGAAACCTTTGGCGATGGCTTAGTGATGAGTACCAGCTTTGGGATTCAATCAGCCTTAATGTTGCATTTAGTGACAAGCATCATTCCTGATATTCCAATTATTTGGGTTGATACCGGCTATTTACATGCAGAAACTTACCGCTTTGCTGAACAACTGACCCAAAGACTGAATCTAAACTTAAAAATTTATCAATCTCCCATGTCTCCAGCACGAATGGAAGCTCTCTATGGGAAACTTTGGGAAAAGCAAGACGTAGAGTCATTAAACCTTTATGATCAAATTCGTAAAGTAGAACCTATGGAACGGGCGTTGAAAGAATTAGGCGCCACGGCTTGGTTAGCGGGGTTGCGACGAGATCAAACCCAGCATCGTCAACAACTTCCTCGGATTTCAATGCAATCGGGGATCTATAAAATTTTACCCATTTTAGATTGGCATTCTCGGGATGTGCATCGTTATTTGACCGAATATGATTTACCCTACCATCCCCTATTTGACCAAGGATATATGACCGTTGGAGACTGGCATTCGAGTCGCCCCATTTCGCTACAAGATGAGCACGAACGCGACACTCGTTTCCAGGGGGTTAAACAAGAATGCGGCCTTCATCTCCCAAAAACGTCGGGGGAAGCACAAAGTTTTGATTCCAGTTCGCTATGATAAAAGTTCTACACGTCTCTGATATTCACTTGGGAAGCGGCTTATCTCACGGTCGTACAAATCCAGAAACAGGTCTCAATACAAGACTGGAAGATTTTATTCAATCTCTGCGAAGTTGCATCGATCGCGCTCTTAGTGAACCAGTAGATTTAGTGTTATTTGGTGGCGATGCTTTCCCCGATGCCACCCCTGCTCCCTACATTCAACAAGCTTTTGCGAGTGAATTTCGCCGTTTAGTCGAAGCGCAAATCCCCACTCTGTTACTGGTTGGCAACCATGACCAACACTCTCAAGGCAAAGGCGGCGCCAGTTTATCCATTTATCGGACGCTTGGCGTTCCCGGCTTTATTGTCGGCGATCAAATCGAAACCCATTGCATTACAACTGCCAATGGGGAAGTACAAGTCATTACTCTGCCTTGGTTAACCCATTCGGCATTACTCACTCGCCCAGAAACAGAAGGGTTATCCCTAGGCGAGGTCAATCAGTTATTGCTTAACAAATTACAGCCCATTTTAGAAGCAGAAATTCGCCGCCTTGATCCCAACATTCCTACGATTTTGTTAGGACATTTAATGGCCGATCGCGCGCAGTTAGGGGCAGAACGCTTTTTAGCAGTGGGCAAAGGCTTTACCATCCCCATGTCCTTTTTAACCCGTTCTGAATTTGATTATGTTGCCTTAGGTCATGTTCATCGCCATCAGAATTTAAATCCCCAAGGACAACCGCCAGTGGTTTATCCCGGCAGTATTGAACGGGTGGACTTTAGCGAGGAAAAAGAAGAAAAAGGCTATGTCTTAATTCATTTAGAAAAAGAAAACCCAAAATGGGAGTTTTGTCCGCTGCCAGTGCGGCCATTCTTAACAATTGAAGTGGATGTTAGCAACCAAGAGGATCCCCAGCAAGCAATTCTAGACGCGATCGCGCGCCAAAAAGTTCCCAATGCCGTCGTACGCCTCACTTATAAACTCCGTTCGGAACAACTGGAAGCCATTAATACCCGAAGTTTACAAAAAGCTCTTAGTTTTGCTCATAGTTATACCATTTATCCAGAATTAGTCAGTCAGTTAGCACGTCCTCGCGTTCCAGAATTTGGAGAACAGGTCAGCCTTGATCCAATGGAGGCCTTAAAAACTTATCTCGATAATCGGGATGATCTTAAAGATATTTCCAAGGAGATGTTAGAAGCCGCAGAACAATTATTAGCTGGAGAAATAGAGGAGGATCCTGATCTGGGTGAAAACAAAGATCAGTTAAATTTATTACAGTGATATCAATAGAATTGTTAATTAATTATTGCATTTTGTAACAAATAAAAAACTTAGCCTTGACTTTATAGAAATCCTAAAGAGAGTACAATGGTCATTTCATCAAGTTTTGAAAATACTTTAAGTATTGTTAAGTCCCCTCAACAGTTATCGAACCCACCCTCTATTATTGACAAATGAGGTACATCAGTGGACCGTTTAAAAGGCTCAATTGTTGTATCGAAAGGCAACAATAGAGATCATAAATTTACGAAATGATTGTTGTTTAACAATTAATTCCTATCATGGGAAGAACAGTTAAAACTGTCTAGAGAGGAGAGCCCTATGACAATTAGTCCTCCCGAAAATGAGGAAAAAGTCAGGGTGGCGGTGGATAAAGACCCGGTTCCAACTTCTTTCGAGAAGTGGGGGCAACCAGGTCATTTCGACCGCACCCTGTCAAAAGGACCCAAAACCACAACCTGGATTTGGAATTTACACGCAGACGCGCACGACTTTGATAGTCAAGGCAATCTAGAAGATATTTCCCGCAAGATTTTTAGTGCGCACTTTGGCCACTTAGCGATTATCTTTATTTGGCTAAGCGGCATGTATTTTCATGGTGCTCGCTTTTCCAACTATGAAGCTTGGTTAAGCGATCCCACCAACATCAAACCCAGTGCGCAAGTGGTTTGGCCGATTGTTGGTCAAGAAATTCTCAACGCTGATGTCGGCGGCGGTTTCCAGGGAATTCAAATTACCTCTGGATTCTTCTACCTCTGGCGAGCGTCAGGCTTTACAGATAGCTTTCAGCTGTATTGCACTGCCATTGGTGCCTTAGTCATGGCAGCGCTGATGCTATTTGCTGGGTGGTTCCACTATCACAAACGGGCTCCAAAACTGGAATGGTTCCAGAATGTAGAGTCGATGCTGAACCACCACCTCGCCGGATTGCTAGGGTTAGGCTGTTTATCCTGGGCTGGTCACCAGATTCACGTGGCATTGCCCGTGAATAAGCTCTTAAACTCTGGTGTCGCTGCTGAGGATATTCCATTGCCCCACCAGTTTATTTTGGATAGAAGTTTAATGGCAGAACTCTATCCCAGTTTTGAGCAAGGCTTAAAGCCATTCTTTACTTTGAACTGGGGCGAGTATGCTGACTTCTTGACCTTCAAAGGTGGACTAAACCCAGAGACGGGCGGTTTATGGTTAACTGACACCGCACACCACCACTTAGCCTTAGCAGTGCTCTTTATTATCGCGGGCCATATGTACCGGACCAACTGGCGCATTGGCCATAGTCTGAAAGAAATTTTAGAGGCACATAAAGGTCCCATTACCGGTGAAGGTCACAAAGGGCTTTTTGAAACTTTGACGACTTCCTGGCATGCGCAGTTGGCAATTAACCTGGCTATGCTCGGGTCGGTAACCATTATCGTGGCCCAGCATATGTATGCGATGCCGCCGTATCCCTACTTGGCAACGGATTATCCAACGCAATTATCGCTGTTTACCCACCATATGTGGATTGGGGCATTCTTGATTGTCGGTGCTGGCGCGCACGGGGCAATTTACATGGTGCGAGACTATGACCCATCTCAGCATGTCAACAACTTGCTGGATCGCGTCTTGCGCCAACGGGATGCCCTGATGTCCCACTTAAACTGGGTTTGCATTTTCTTAGGCTTCCATAGCTTCGGTTTATATGTCCACAACGACACCATGCGCGCCTTGGGTCGTCCGCAGGACATGTTCTCGGATAATGCCATTCAACTGCAGCCCATTTTTGCTCAGTGGATTCAAAATCTGCATACCATCGCGCCCGGGGGAACTGCTCCCAACGCGATTGAGCCAGCGAGTTATGCGTTTGGCGGAGAAATGATTACGGTGGGCAACAAAATTGCCATGATGCCCATTGAATTAGGCACGGCTGACTTCATGGTGCATCATATTCACGCCTTTACCATTCACGTCACCGTACTCATTCTCCTCAAAGGCGTGTTGTATTCCCGTAATTCGCGCCTCATTCCAGATAAATCCGAACTTGGATTCCGTTTCCCCTGTGACGGACCTGGTCGCGGCGGTACTTGCCAAGTTTCCAGTTGGGACCATGTGTTCCTCGGTTTATTCTGGATGTATAACTCTCTCTCGATTGTGATTTTCCACTTCAGCTGGAAGATGCAATCGGATGTTTGGGGAACAGTGTCACCCGATGGCACAGTTTCTCACATTACTTCCGGAAACTTTGCTACCAGTGCAATTACCATCAACGGCTGGCTCCGCGACTTCCTATGGGGACAATCTGCGAACGTGATTAACTCCTATGGTTCGGCGCTGTCGGCCTATGGGTTGCTCTTCCTAGGAGCACACTTTATTTGGGCCTTTAGCTTGATGTTCTTGTTCAGTGGCCGCGGCTATTGGCAAGAATTAATCGAGTCAATTGTCTGGGCTCATAATAAACTGAAAGTAGCTCCTGCGATTCAACCCCGCGCTCTCAGCATTGTTCAAGGACGTGCTGTGGGGGTTGCCCACTACTTGTTAGGAGGAATTGTAACCACCTGGTCGTTCTTCTTAGCCCGAATAATTGGCGTCAGTTGACGGCCAAAACAAGAAAGGGTAACACTGGTTTAAAAAATCGGTGAACCATCACTAAGGACTGATCCCTAGGACTTCAGTTCTGGGGTTCAGCCAAACCCAAACTTAACAAGAATGAGTTTTCACAAAACTGAATTTGCTCATTGACATCTGTAAAGAGGATTTCCTGAAAGGCTATGGCAACCAAATTTCCAAAATTTAGCCAAGACCTTGCTCAAGATCCAACAACTCGTCGGATTTGGTACGGGATTGCAACTGCCCACGACTTTGAAAGCCATGATGGCATGACCGAGGAAAATCTTTACCAAAAGATTTTTGCCTCTCACTTTGGACACATTGCCATCATCTTTCTGTGGACCTCCGGAACCTTATTCCACGTTGCTTGGCAAGGTAACTTTGAACAATGGATTAAAGACCCCTTAAATGTCAGTCCCATTGCTCACGCGATTTGGGACCCTCACTTCGGTGAACCTGCTGTTGATGCGTTCACACAAGCAGGTGCTTCCAACCCAGTAAATATTGCCTACTCCGGTGTTTATCACTGGTTCTATACCATTGGCATGACCACCAACGGCGACTTATATCAGGGAGCCGTCTTCCTGTTACTGCTGTCTGCCGTATTCTTATTTGCTGGGTGGCTCCACTTACAACCTAAGTTCCGTCCTAGCCTCTCTTGGTTCAAGAGTGCGGAACATCGTCTCAACCACCACTTAGCTGGTTTGTTTGGCGTTAGTTCCTTAGCTTGGGCTGGTCACTTGGTTCACGTCGCCATTCCCGAATCCCGCGGTCAGCACGTCGGTTGGGACAACTTCCTGTCTGTGAAGCCTCACCCGGCAGGTTTAGGACCCTTCTTTAGCGGGAACTGGGGTGTCTATGCCCAAAATCCTGACACGGCAAACCACATTTTTGGCACCTCAGAAGGCGCTGGATCAGCCATCTTGACCTTCCTGGGCGGTTTCCATCCGCAAACGGAATCGCTGTGGTTAACCGACATGGCGCACCACCACTTAGCCATTGCGGTTATCTTCATCATTGCTGGCCATATGTACCGGACTAACTTCGGGATTGGCCACAGCATCCGCGAAATGCTCGATTCCAAAGATGGTCTGATTGGCAATAAGAGCGAAGGGCAATTCAACCTGCCTCACCAAGGGCTCTATGACACCATTAATAATTCCCTGCACTTCCAGTTAGCATTAGCACTGGCTGCGTTGGGAACGGTGACTTCCTTGGTGGCGCAGCACATGTATTCCCTGCCGCCTTACGCCTTCATTGCCCGAGATTACACCACCCAAGCAGCACTTTATACCCACCACCAGTACATTGCTGGCTTCATTATGGTGGGTGCCTTTGCCCACGGGGCCATCTTCTTAATCCGCGACTATGACCCCGAGCAAAATAAAGGCAACGTCCTCGATCGCGTGCTGCAACACAAAGAGGCGATTATTTCCCACTTAAGCTGGGTATCCCTCTTCTTAGGCTTCCACACCTTAGGACTTTATGTTCACAATGACGTTGTGGTTGCTTTCGGAACTCCCGAAAAACAAATTCTGATTGAGCCGGTCTTTGCCCAGTTTGTGCAAAGCGCTCACGGAAAAGCATTGTATGGCATGGATGCCTTACTTTCCAATTCGGATAGTATTGCCTCAACTGCTGGTGCTGCTTGGTTGCCCGGTTGGTTAGATGCTATCAACAGTGGGGATAATTCCTTGTTCCTCACCATTGGCCCTGGCGACTTCTTAGTTCACCACGCGATCGCGCTCGGACTCCACACCACCACCTTAATTCTGGTGAAAGGTGCGTTAGACGCACGGGGTTCCAAGCTGATGCCCGACAAGAAAGACTTCGGCTACAGCTTCCCCTGTGATGGCCCGGGCCGCGGCGGTACTTGCGATATCTCCGCTTGGGACGCCTTCTATCTTGCTGTGTTCTGGATGCTGAACACAATAGGCTGGATTACCTTCTACTGGCACTGGAAGCATCTCGGTGTTTGGCAAGGCAACGTAGCTCAGTTCAATGAGTCTTCCACTTACCTCATGGGCTGGCTGCGAGATTATCTGTGGCTCAACTCTGCCCAGTTAATCAACGGCTATAACACCTTTGGCATGAACAACCTGTCTGTCTGGGCTTGGATGTTCCTCTTTGGACACCTGGTTTGGGCTACAGGATTCATGTTCCTCATCTCCTGGCGCGGTTACTGGCAAGAGTTAATCGAAACCATCGTGTGGGCACACGAACGGACACCTCTTGCTAACCTCGTTCGTTGGAAAGATAAGCCCGTTGCACTCTCCATTGTGCAAGCCCGTTTAGTCGGATTAGCTCACTTCGCAGTCGGTTATATCCTGACTTACGCCGCCTTCCTTATCGCTTCCACGTCATCCGCATTTGGTTGACGAAGGATAACAGCATCTGGCTAGGCTAAACCAATTCCCCCACTCCTTGCAGTGGGGGATTAATTCTTATATTCCCCCGGTATCGGGGGTTAAAATAATTAATTAATTGGTAGCGAATCAAGAATGTCCGCTAAATTAGGGATAGACGCCATACCTTTGGTACGGTCTTTTGCCCGACGCGTAGCAGAACTTCCTTGCTTATGAGCTATACCACCGAACAACTGATTGAAATTTTAGATCAAGAGTTACGTGCAAACTGGCAAGGAAAACGGGTTTTATTCTCTTCCTCGAATCGTTTGAATAACCCGGTATTAGCCAAAGCAATTGGTACCCAAAAATTAAGTAAGGTATTTGCCTATCGAGATTTTCGGGCGCAAATTCATGAGTATCAGCGACAACACCGAGTTTCAGGATTAATTTGGCGCGTGTGTCGCTTCAATGGCTTGGAAGTTCAATGTCCAGAACTGCATAATCAACTGATTGCCATTCCGGAAGATAAGGAAACCCTGAAGGCCGTTAAACCCCAAATCTTTGAATTTTGGCAACAAGCCACTGCCAATTTCGTGCTATGGCAAGAAGGGAAGCCGCCGACAAAAATTGCTCCCGAAACTGTTAACCAACAAGCGAGTGAAGTGGAATGGTTAGAAGTAGAAACGACGCAAATGGCATTAATCTTAAATCTCTGTTGGGGCAATCCCAAAGAATGTCATTATCAATGGGCGCAACCTTATTCCGGTTGTTATCGCATCATGGCAACTTCCGAGGAACAGACGCCCTGTTTTCACTAAACTTTATCCTGACGCGGCGGCACGAGTTTCCCATTCCTTAACCTCACTTCAATGTTTTCTAAAGGGGCTAAATCTTCTTCCGGCAGGGGATAAGCAGGTTGATTAATCGGGAGTTCCTGTTTTTCTAGAAAACTAAACGCTTGACGAAATTCCCGAGGAGACACTTGTAAAGGGGCTTGAAAATGACAGGGAATGAGTCTTTCAAAATGCCAACTAACGAGCCAATTCGCCCAGTTAATGGTTTCACGAGGGGCACGATTGAGGATCAGGGTTTGTAAAATTGGAGCAACTAATAGTCGGCCATTGCCTTGCAACTGTTCAAACGACTCTTTCCAATTCGATTGCCAACGAAAAGGATAAAATCCAAAATAAGCTTTTTTCGAGCGATCAGGGGCTTGTTTTGCTTCTTGTAAGGCTTCTCCCCACTCTAGGACCTCTAAAGCATTGGGTTGGAAATACGTGGCAAATAAACAAATGCGTTGCCACCCCTTTTCTCGCATTTCCGGCGTATCTGGCACTGTTTGTAAGCCATTGTCTCTGGCATGAAACAGCAAGGGATAAGGATCCAGTTGTACACTTTCGGGAGGGGTTTTCGGGATGGAAATAACAGTATCGGTAACCAGGGCAGTGCGAGACGGTTTGTGGAATAATGCGACTTCTCCAAAGGAACCTAACCCCAATTTGATGGGACCTAGAATGGCATAATCAAATTCCTCGCCAAAGGGATTATAGTCGTAGGAAGAAGAAAGAATATGAGTGCGTTTGCGAGGAAAACCGAGCCAACTTAAAGGCAAATTAACGGGAAAACTCCACTGTTGCGGGGCAAGATAAACATGAGCGGTGGGGAACTTACGCGCAAAGGGACCCACAAATACTTTATGCTCTAACCCAGAAATTGTAGGAAGGACAATATATTGAACTGCCCCATGTTCTGCTTCCAGTTCCCGCACTAACCGCACGCATTCCGGTGTTGGGGCAACTGGGGCATAAACGAGCAACCCCCCTGCTTCTAACCGCACCACAGTCATGCGAATGGGAACGACCACATAGAATATGCCCTGGACTTGGTCAAACGTCCAAATGGTGTTTTTGAGAACTTCTTGGCGCAATGTACGCCGTTTTCCATAGGGATAGAGCGGGAGGAGAGGCCAATATCGCCAAAGGAGGTCGCGTTGGGTCATTTAGCTTTTCGATGCTGATGGCAGAGAGCGTTTTCCATTATTACTGTTGTGAGAAGAAACTGATTGATCTTGTAAAGCGATATTGCGGATAAAACGCGCGATCGCTTTTTCCGTCAGTTTACCAACAATTTGCTGTCCCATTTGTTGGGTTTCCGGTTTGGATAAGACTTTGGGAACCAGCGGGACAATTCTCATGGGGTCAAATCCGGGGGTATCTCTTAAAATTGCGATGATATTTTGAATATGTTCTAAGTTTTCATTATCTTGCCCCAATTGTGGCGGGGTTTCATTCACCGTTAATCCCACTTGTTCTCTGATTGAGGCAGAGAAGTTGTAAAAACTGCGTTGCCCATAAACATCAATGGCTTTTACTAATTCATCCACCAGTCTTTCCCGAATAAAGGCACCCCGTTCCGAGAACAGGAAATCTAGGGCTTGGTCTAAGACTTTTTCAAAATCATAATCTTGGGAATTACGGGCGTTGCGCAGTAAATTTTCCAAACGGTTCCAACGGAAACGGCCATCTTTAAATAATAAGTCTTGTAGCGATTGTCTTAATTGTGGTGCCGGATCAATGAGGAGTCGCTTCGCAATATAAGGATAAGCCTTACTAAGAACTTTAAAGTTCGGGTCAATGCCAATAGCAATTCCTTCTAAGGTGACTAAGGAACGGATAATCAGGGCATAGTAAGCGGGAACTTGGAACGGAAATTCATACATTACCTCCGACATTTTGTCGGTGATGCTTTTAAAGTTTAATTCCGCCACAGTAGCGCCAAGGGCATTTTCAAACACGCTCGCTAAGGCAGGAATAATCGGTTCTAAGTCCGTATCTTCTGAAAGAAATTCTAATTGAACGTAATCTTGGGCTAGGGATTCAAAGTCACGGTTCACCAGATGTACCACTGCTTGAATTAAACCGTAGCGTTGATAGGGTTTAATTTGGCTCATCATGCCAAAATCAAGATAGGCTAAGCGCCCATCTGACATGGCAAGGAGATTCCCTGGGTGAGGATCCGCATGGAAGAAGCCATATTCGAGCAGTTGACGGAGGGAACATTCGACCCCAATTTCTACCAGGCTTGTTGCTTCAATGCCTGCTTCTTGGATGGCTTGGACATTGGTGAGTTTAATTCCAGCCACCCATTCCATGGTGAGAACCCGTCGCCCGGTATATTCCCAATAAATTTTAGGAACATAAATGTCTTGAATATAGTTATAGAGTTCTTTGAAGCGTTCCGCATTATAGCCCTCATGGGCATAGTTCATTTCTTCAAAAATGCGGTCGGCAAATTCGTCCATAATTGCCACTAAGTCGCTGCGAATGCGTTTAATGTTGTTGGTAGCGAACGCGGCAATTTTCCGTAAAATATAGAGATCGATTGCAATGCGACGGTATAAATCCGGACGTTGAACTTTGATCGCGACTGCTTCTCCACTTTTTAGTTTGCCTTTATAAACTTGTCCCAAGGAAGCTGCTGCCACTGGATCCGGCGAGATTTCGGCATAAATTTCTTCAGGGGGGCTTCCCAGTTCTTCTTCAATGAAGTGATAGGCAATGGAATTATCGAAGGGAGGCAGTTGGTCTTGCAGTTGGGCGAGTTCTTCGAGATAGGTTGGCGGCACTAAGTCAGGACGGGTAGATAGCGCTTGCCCAATTTTAATATAAGTAGGACCCAATTCCGTGAGAATTTCTCGGAGTTCGATCGCGCGCTTTTGTTCATTTTGGGCGATGCGTCCGGTTAGTTTATCAAACAGTAAACGCATCCCAAACGCGGTTCCCGGAAGAATCAGGGCAATTAAACGTTTAAAAACCGCAAAGGGACGGTTCTTGTAGTGCTGATTAATCCTTTCAGGATCATAACGCCACTCGTCATCGGCTAAGGCAGGATGCAGGGGTTCGGTTGATGACTCCACGGTAATAGTTTCCTGGTTGGTTTGGTTATGATCGTTAACTTGATCCTGATTTGAGTTGGGTTGGCTGGTGGGAGAAACGGTTTGTTGAGTCATAAATTTAAGACCGACCGATGTGACGTTGTTAAGTATTGTAACAAGATTCGGGGATGCAGGAGGAGCGCGATCGCTCTTTCCTAAGAAGGATTCTCTGTTATTCCCAATTGAAGAATTTACGATCTATTATCAGATATTGCAGATTCATAATTGATGCCTTTTCAAAACTGGATAAAACCTCATGATCATGCATACAGTTCCTCTTGCTAAGACCGCTTGGGAAGAGATATGTTTGTGACGCCAGCGAATTAGAGACTTAACAGACTAACCTGGTATTACATAACCCATAACAAGTCACCAAGATGTTAGGAGAGAGTCATGAGCAATCAAACCCTTGGCGTTGCCATTGTTGGGACAGGCTTTGGACAGAAAGTACACTTGCCTGCTTTCCAAATCCATGAGTCAACCAAACCTGTCGCTGTTTATAACCCTAGCTTAGAAAAAGCCCGCGCGATCGCGCAAGAAAATAATATTCCCCATGCCAGCAATCAGCTGGATACTCTGCTTTCTCTTCCGGATGTTGATGCTGTCAGTATCTCGACACCGCCTTTCTTACACTACGACATGGCAAAAGCGGTGCTAGAAGCAGGGAAACATCTGATCTTAGAGAAACCTTTAAACTTAAATGCCCAAGAGACTCGGGAACTTTACCATCTCGCAAACCGGCAAGGTGTGGTTGCGGTTGCCGACTTTGAATTTCGATTTGTACCGGAATGGCAACTGCTAGCAGACTACTTGCAAAAAGATTATGTCGGTAAAAAGCGGTTGGTGAAAATTGATTGGTTAGTGGCAAGTCGGGCTAACCCGGAACGAGCCTGGAATTGGTATGCTCAAAAAGAGAAAGGCGGCGGTGCCTTAGGGGCTGTGGGTTCTCACAGTTTTGACTATCTCAGTTGGTTGTTTGGCGGCGTTAATCGCTTATGCGCCCAATTGGCAACCGCGATTCCGGAACGCCCTGATCCCAATGAAAATGGCAAACTCAAGCCTGTAGATTCCGACGATACTTGTTTGCTGATGCTAGAGTTAGCAGATGGAACCCCTTGCCAGCTGACCATTAGTTCCGTCACCTATGAAGGACGGGGCCATTGGGTGGAAGTTTACGGCGATCGCGGTACGCTTGTCTTAGGTAGCGACAATCTCAAAGATTACGTTCATGGTTTCCGGTTGCGCGGTGCCCCAGCAGGAGAAAACTTATCAGAGATCTTTGTTCCCCAGAATTTAGCATTCCCGAAAGTCTATCAGGATGGACGTCTTGCCCCTTTTCTCCGTCTCGTTGACCGTTGGGTCAAAGCGATTCAAAACAAACAACCGATGATTCCTTCTTTGCGAGAAGGGGCTTATTCCCAGTTGCTGATGGATTTAACCCATCAATCTAATGACCGGGGAGGTTATGTGGATGTTCCTGATTTTGAGCAGTTTTTGAACTCTTAAATCGGTGGCTAATTGCGATTTCAGGAGATAAGAATCTGATGGAACAAGAACCATCGAATTCCTTAACATTAGAAGGGTTTCTCGAATTGCCCGAAACACAACCTCCTCAGGAATATTTAAAGGGACAAACTATCCCAAAACCAACCCCCCAGGGAGAGCGTCAGATTATTCAGGAAGAATTAATTGCTGTTATCAATCAGATTGTGAAACCTAAGCAGATTGCTTGTGCCTTTCCGGCACAACGTTGCACCTTCGGAGATTGTTCAATTGTTCCTGATATTTCAGTTTTTATTGAGAGTCGAATTCCCCATAATGAAAATGGAGAACTTGCAAACACGTTTCCGCTTTCTCCAGATTGGAGTATTGAAATTTTATCTGGGGATCAAAGTGTAACGAAGGTAATGAAAAATATTCTGTACTCTCTAAAACAGGGAATGGAAATGGGATGGTTAATTGATCCCAAACAACAAACTGTCTTTATTTTTCAGGGGCAACAAACCATTGAAGTTTTTGATGAACCGGAGAGCATGCTTCCCATCCCCTCCTTTGCTAGTAACGTTTACCTAACAGTTAAAGAATTATTTGCTTGGTTATCAGAAGAAAATTGGAATGACTAATTACAATTGGTTCGTTCGCATTTCTTTCCACAATTTTTGATATTGTTGATCCGTTTTTTCTGATAGGGGCAACAAAAATTCGCTTTTTTCTAAACGTTCTGGGGGAGGAATTCGTAGAAAATCTTGTTGCAATTTTTTGGGAATTTGGTTTTTATTGGTATTGAGTAACACGGGAGAAGAGGCATCGGTAAAAAGTCCAATTTGATTCGCTGCTTGCAATTCCCAACAAAAGTCAATCCATTGCAATATTGCTTCGGGAATGGTTTCATTAACAGTTGGTTGCACCCAGACATCGCTCCAAAGAGCAGTTCCCGATTTGGGAATAATTGCCTTAATATCAGGATAACGAGTCCGCAATTGCAACACATCGCTTGACCAACCCACTGCTACCCAAGTGTCTTCTAAGATTAAAGGTTGTAGATACGCTTGGGAACTATAAAATTTAACTTGTTGATTTAGGCTGGCAAGTTCCTGTTTTAAATTTGGAATTTTCTCTAAATTGCTCGTATTATAAGATTCTCCTAATTTTTTCAGAGTTAAACCAATAACTTCTCGCGGTTGATTCAATAAAGAAACGCGATCGCGCAATTCTTCCCGCCATAAATCTTCCCAATCCGTTGGCGGTTCATATCCTGCCTGACGAAATTTGTCTTCCCGATAGGCAATGACAGTGCTTCCCCAACGATAAGGTGCCCCCCAGATTTTCCCGGAAGGATCGAGATTTCCTTTACTATCCCGTTGCACTAAATTCTGCCAAGAAGAGGGCAATTTCTCCCAATTATTGAGGGAATCAACGGCTAAAGGTTGGATTAGTTCATTGGCAATGGCGTCTTGCAACCAAACATCCCCCAATGTCACTAAATTGGCATTTTTTTTGCCTTCTGTTGTTGCTAAATCTTCTAGAAGTGAATAAAGCCCTTTTAACTGAGTAATGGGATTAATATTGACATTACGCGCCAATTCAAACTGATTTTTAAACTCTCCTAACAGTTGCGGCGGAATTGAGCCTTTTAAGGCTTTTACGGTTAGAGAATTGCCGTTGCCACAAGCGGATAGACTGGGCGCGATCGCGCTCGCTAGAAGAATTTTGAGGAAATTACGGCGGTTTAACATCACTCTGCAAAACTAAATAAATCTTAAATATGTCTTAAATATTAAGGAATGTATCAAGATAGCGAATATCATGAGAAGGGAGCAGGTGTATTACCTGTAACGGTAGAATCATTCACCCTGATATCATTTATGGATCGACTGGAAAATCATATCATTGCTCTTGAGCAAAAAATGGATCGGCTTTATGCGGTGGTTGAGCACCTTAGCAATCGTTTAGACGAGAATATGCAAATGCATCAATCAAGCAATGACGCCTCTGAAAATCCCTCGATTAGGGAGGCTTCTTCGGAAACGCCTCAACGCGGTTTTAGTGCCATGATGGGGCATAAAGACGTTTTACAGGATGATGAAACCAATACCACCAGAAATACTGCTTCTGATGGAGAAGAAGTTTCCCCGGAAATTCAAATTCGGCGTCTCAATACCCAGTTAACCGCTGCTTACAACCGCATTGCCGCCTTAGAAGAGCAACTGCTTGCCCAACGCATTAACTTTTAATGAATCTGGGCATATTGTTGGAGTAATTGCTCAATGGCGCTTAATAATTGAGCTTGACTCCAACCTAAATAGAGATGAGACGCGATCGCGCAACCGCCAGCGCCGACGCCTTCTTTAACATAACCCTCTTCATACGCTTTCAGTTGCGGATAATGGGAAGTTGCAAAACTCAATCCCGTAGCGAATAAAGGGACATCTTTTAAGGTTTTCGCTAAACCAACCGTATCACCCGTAACGTCTTCGGCAACCCAACGGGTGGTTCCCACTGCCACTTGTTCTAAATTGCCCCGACTTCCCTGTCTCACTAAACGTTGCATTAAGCCATAAACGGCTAACATTTGGGTGCCTCCTGCCAGCAATACACCGACTCGACGACTCGCTGACAACGCCATACCAGCAACAACAGGTTGCATGGGATCTCCAACCGCCGCCACAACCGCGAAGGGATCCAACGGCGTTTGTTGAAAATACCAATCCGTCTGTGTTAACCCTGCTTGTACGATTTCCCATTTTTGTTGATGATTGCACTGGGGATGACTGCTGTTCACTTTATTGGTCGCTGCAATTCTTAATCCCGTGAGCAAGGATAAGGCAGTGGTTGTTCCCCCCACAACACATTCTCCAATGATTAAATAACTATCTGATACGGTCTGAGCAAGAACTTCTCCCCAATGCCATCCTTGGGCAAATAGATATTCCACGGTTTCTTGAGGCAATGCTTTTCCAGTCGAAACACATTGGGCAGGAATCCCAGCTAAATCAATATGAGGAATGGCAGGAGGCGTCGGTAATCCGGCGTTGAAAACGTAAACGGGAATATCAAGGGCTTCGATAATGGCACGGGAAATTAGCGTGGGAGAAGCCCCTACCGTTAGCGGGGGTAAAGGATATTTCGGGTGCGGTTGAATCCCGTTGACTAAACATTCTGCATCCGCGATCGCGGTATAACGCCGATCTTCAGGGGTAGCGCCCGCAGCGGAAATTTGAGGGAGCAATCCTGTTTCCGTAAAGCCTAAAACACAAGCAAACGCTGGACGTTTTCCCTGATACTGATGCAACCAGCGATCGCCTTGTTGAATTTGGGTATAGATGGGAATCATTCTTCTTGTCTGATTGGTCTAGATAGCAACCAACCATTAATAACATATTCTTAACCAGAGATGAGCCAGGAGACAAGATTAAACTTGTGCCACTTCCACCCCTCTAATTTCTTGACGATTTCGAAATAGGAAATGAGGGATTAAGACAATCCGCAGTAAAATTAATAAGGACTGAATTTCTCCTGGAGAAGACCGGCTTAACCATTGTCCTGGACGACAGAATAGAAGTTCAACTAAGCGCCGATGTTGTTCTGTTGTTAAGTTATCAAATTGAATTTTTAAACGGGGAATTTCATTGGTTCGATGTACATCAGTAATGATTCCTTGAAGCGGGATGTTTTCTTCCACTAATTTGAAATGAACAGTATAGGATTTTAAATCATTCGGTAATGCGATTGCATGAGTCAGTTCCATTTCTAATCCGACTTCGGAAATTTTTTTAGTGATTCCCCAGATCGTTTGATTGCCAAATTTAACTGAAACGATGCGCCGTAAATTAAACCATTGGTAAATATCTTGTGCTGGAATATCTAATAAAATGAGCAAGGCAGTCCCTAACATGAATAAATTATAACCGCTCCAGATCCACCCTAAACGCCACGCGTAATCGCTATGCATCATTGTCATTCCGATATTTCGCCACAAACTGATTGCTGTTAAAACAAATAAAATCATTAAGGGTAGAGCTAATTTCCAATTAAAGCGAATTTTTTGCTGTCCTTCCCCCCCTTTTGGGGTTACTTTAAAGCCTGAAGAAAAGGGATTCATCATCACTTGGATCGCTGTTAATGCAAGGGGAAACGTAGAAACCAGCGAATAAACATCAGATAATAATCCAGAACGACTCCGACAATTAAGCCAAGAAAAAACGGTTAATTGAACGATATAAAAAGGCAGAAAGAAATAAATGACTTCTTCTAAGGTTGTTTGCAAAGGAAGCACTCCTAAAAAAGAGTACGCCAAAGGCATTAATAAGAAAAAGATCCGAGAAAAGCTTGTAAACCAATGCAGCAATCCTTCTAAATGGGCAAGACGTTGTTTAAGATTTAATCCCGAAATTGTCAGGGGATTTGTTTGGATAAAAAAGGCTTGTAACGTTCCTCGTGCCCATCGAATTCGTTGCGTAATATGAGCCCCAATATTTTCTGCGGCTAATCCGGCACTTAATTTTTCATCTAAATAAGCCAGATGATAACCTTGTGCTGAAATAGAAATTCCGGTAAAGTAATCTTCGCTTAAAGATTCTGTCACAAACCCCCCTGCTTCTTCTAGGGGAGCGCGTCTAACAATAAATGCTGTTCCCGAACAAACAACACTTCCCGCACCATCTTTGATGGGTTGAATTTGTCGATAAAACACTTCTTCTTCTGGCGTTAAAATATCTTCCAACCCTAAATTATGGGCAATGGGATCGGCATTATAAAAACTTTGCGGGGTTTGAACTAAGGCCATATTCGGATCTTGAAAAAAGCCCACTGTCCGTTGTAAAAAGTTTTTCGTGGGAACAAAATCTGCATCAAAAACAACAATTAATTCACCATTGGTTTTGGGTAAAGCATGATTTAAATTGCCAGCTTTGGCATGTTCATTAGTGGGACGTGTGATATATTCGCAACCTAATTCTTCTGTTAAGGCTTTAATATGGGGTCGGCGAGTATCATCTAATAAATAAACACGTTTTGGTTCATACTCAATCGCCTGACAACCAATGATCGTGCGTCTTAAAATAAATTCAGGTTCATCATAACTGGGAATTAAAATATCAACAGTGGGACGAAATTTTCCCTCTTTAACAGCCGGTTCAAGTTGGTCGGCTTGAGGAGAACGATTTTTAATATTTAACATTAAAAAAAGTTGAATGCCACTACTGACTAAAACCAGCATTTCTAGGAAATATAGGGTTAAGCTAATCGTTCCATTGAGGGGATTTTCAAGGTTAAGCGTTGTCAGCGATCGCCATAAAATATAACGAAGTGTAAGCGTTAATAAAATAGTAACAATAACCAGTCTGGCCCACCCTTTTGGTGTTGGAACTGCTTTGGTAACAACCAAAACAAATCCTAAGAGAATTAATGTCGGAATTAGAAGATGTTTATTAGAAGCATTCATGGGCGCTTCTAATAGATTGGGCGGGTTGGCTTGCAACTGATTTAAACGGTCAAATAATTGTGTAATTGTGCCTTCACCAGCAAACCACGCGATCGCGATCCCAGCAGCAATAATAATAATCGCTAATAAAATTAAGGTGGTTAAACGCAATCGCAATACCCGTAAACCCAATCGACGGGCAAGTTGTTTTTTCTTAAATTCTGAAAGCGTCATAATGCTTAAATTAATTTAAGGTATGCAATTGAAATATTTTATTTTATTTAATCTAGTATAGACTAAATCCTAATTGAAAACTCAATTATTATTTAATCAAAGGTATCTCAGGAAAAACTTAGGAAATTATCATTTGTGCTTAGGTAGAGGTAAGCTATCCTAGATCAAAATATTCCATATTCTATTTTGTTTATTAAAATACATCAGCCAAAAAATTGCTAAATCATAGTTATATTATTTTATAGTAACTTAAATCCTAGCTTAAGAGGTAAAAAATGACAGTTAATGATTGGTTAACCTTAATTCATCCAGCCCTGGCAATTATTGTTGTATTTCCTTTAATTGGAATGGTTGTGAACTTTGCTTGGGCCACTCGCCAACGGCGACTGCAAATGGCAAAAGGAGAGAAAAAAAGTAACATTCCGGCTCTCGTAGGGCGCGATCATGTCCAGTTAGGAAAATGGTTAACCGCTTCTGTTGTTGGGATTATTTTAGTCGCATTTGCTCATGCCATTATTGCCAAAAATATTATTCAGAATGAATTATTTACTCAGAATCCGTCACAAGCAATTTTTATTGTTATCATGTTTGGTTTAACCATTGCTTCTTTCGTGTTTTTATATCGAGCAAGAGAAAAGAAATGGCGCGGGATTTTCGCGACGTTAACGGGAATGGGATTAGTGGTTTTAGGTTGCCAAGAAGGCGTATTTCGGCGGACTGCTGAATGGTATATTTCTCATTACTATTATGGAATGACTGCTGCCTTACTGATGATTTTTTCCTTAGCCATTATTGAGGAAATTTACCAAGACCGCTCTCTATTTTGGCGACGAGTTCATATTACTTTAAACGCGATCGCGCTGTTGTTATTTATTGGTCAAGGAATTACCGGCATCCGAGATATCTTTGAAATTGGTTTATATACGCCGCCGCCGGGATTCAGGTTTCCGTTACTTTAACCAAATTATTAATCCTAGCAGAAACATCCAACCCATGACGCCTGCAATGGGATTGCCGTAAATGCCAGTAATTGCAGGAGAAACAGCATTGCTATAGCTAACTAGTTCTCCCACATCAACAATGTAATAGCCCCAAACCAAACCAGCATGCAACCCAATGGGAAGCCCTAATTTTCCTTGCGTTTTCCGTCTGGCTAACACCAAAATTATTCCTAACATCACTAATCCGGGAAAAGCAGGTAGGGTTTCAAGCATCGCCGGAATTGGTTTCAAAAAATGCGCGATCGCAAAAATAATGCTATTTGCCCACAATGCCAGTGTTAGAGAATAATCTTGTTCCAATTCATTCAATAACCAACCGCGAAACACTGATTCTTCGGCAATGGCTACCCCAATTCCTGTCAGGGCACCTTCAGCAATTAATTGCCAAAATGGCAGTGCATTTGCTTGCCAATTTAACCAACCAAAAGTTCCTTGTAAGACAAACAAAGTAGCAGTTAAGGATAAACCAATTCCTAAGCCTTGTAACCCTTCTAAAAAAATACGGCCATTCCGAATTAAGCCAACATTTTGACAGGGATGGGACTGCTGATAAATCCATTTTCCCGTCACTCTTACTAAAATAAAAAAGAGAATAAACAACCATCCCATCGTTAAAATCGTAACTAAATTTGGATCATGACTTAGAAATAGTTGGACAGGAATAGCAATGGGCAACCAAAGAAGAAGAAGCAATATTAGAAAAAATCCCACCCGAATTGGGGCAGGAAAGCTCTTAATTTGCATTAATTTATTTTTCATGAGACGTCAGCTCAAATCTGTCCTTTTCATCAATAACAAAAACCCCCTCCCGGAGGAGGGGGGAAAGTTCGCAGCTATCTCGATGAGATTAG